>DATKLL010000139.1:0-10650 GCA_035542475.1 Syntrophales bacterium | reverse complement strand
TAGCGTGGCGGCCGAGCCTCCCAAGCCGCTAGCCTCAAAAGCCCACCCGCTGGCCATGTTGGCGGATCTCCTGAGTGAAGAAGCCGGCCAACCGCCGGTTCGTCAGCCGCTCGATGACACGGCGGATAACAGTTGTCTTCCCGCAGCCCGGCAGGCCGGTCAGAAGCACATGCTCGGTGGTCGTCATGGGACCGATTATATCGCGCGCGAACATCTGCCGGATGGTCTGCTCCATGAGGGGCCGTTGACTCTGCCGGTGGCCGGATGGCTGACGCGGGAACTTGACTGCGGGCTCAACGCCGCTAGATTGAGGGGAACGGTTGGTTCAGGGCATTGCCGGAAACGCAGGGTGGCTGGAATGTCAGAGAACTGCGGAACCGGCCTTCCCGGCGATGGAATAAGGAGATTTTCTGCATTGGATATTCCACGGATCTTCAACATCACCGAAAGTGCTCACCGCATCCATAACCCGTTCACACCCGAAAAGCTCGCCACTCTCGGCGCGGCGCTGCGTCTGGAATCGGGGACGCGAGTGCTCGACCTCGGCAGCGGTTCGGGGGAGATGCTGTGCACCTGGGCACGCGATTACGGAGTCATCGGCACCGGTATCGACATGAGCCAGTTATTCACCGAGCAAGCGAAACTCCGCGCTGAAGAACTCGGCGTCGCCGATCAAGTCAAATTCACTCATGGCGATGCCGCTGGCTACGTCTCTGACGAGAAGGTCGGCGTGGCAGCCTGTGTCGGTGCCACTTGGATCGCCGGGGGAGTCGTCGGCACTATCGAGCTTCTGGCGCAAAGCCTGCGCACCGGAGGGATCATCCTCATCGGCGAGCCCTACTGGCGGCAGTTACCGCCGACGGAAGATGTTGCCAAGGGATGTCTTGCCGGCTCCATCTCCGACTTCCTCATGCTTCCGGAGCTTCTCGCGTCTTTCGGCCGCCTTGGCTACGACGTCGTGGAAATGGTTTTGGCAGACCAAGACAGCTGGGACAGATACGAAGCGGCCAAGTGGCTCACCATGCGCCGATGGCTTGAAGCCAATCCGGACGACGAGTTCGCGAAAGATGTTCGAGCCCAACTAACCTCGGAACCCGAGCGCTACGCCGCTTACACGCGTGAATACCTGGGCTGGGGCGTGTTCGCGCTGATGACGCGGTGATGAGGGGATTACCGGGCGACTCAGAAAGTGGAGAAAATCCAATCATGCCTAGCAACTCATTCAAGCCGACGCCGCTTCACAGCGCGGCTTAATTCGGGCGTTATGTGCTAATTTCAATAAATAGGGGATTATATGATTAAATTCAGATGCGTGGTTATTTTTTGTTTAACTTTCATTATGATAGGCTGTGCCGGTCACCATATGGCTCTCACTAAAGGCCAGTCAGACATTGATCTTAAAAAAGAATCGATTGCTTTGCTTTCCGTCAAAGTATCGAACCAGCATAAACCAGGCTGTCAGTTAGAACTTACGGGCGTTAAAATATGCCCACAATCTGAAAAGTGCTCCAGACCTTTACCGTACTTCCATAAGGCCGAAAGCCCATATAAAAGCGAAAAAGATCGTTTCAATGAGTTTTTGTTAAGCTTTGGACTTGAGAGCGGTACATATAATCTTGAATGGATCGGTACCACGTACCAAGTTTTCTTGGTTTCTGGATTTGGCGGTATACCGATATACACTAAAATAGACATCAGACCAAATTCAATAATCTACTTGGGACATCTTGATGTTGTGCTCCGAGAGAAAAAAAATGATAATGAAAAAAGGGCTGGTAATATTTTACCATTAATAGATCAAGCCGTGCCAGGCTTTTCTACCGGAACGTTTGATGTTGTTGTCGAAGATAAATTTGATGAGGATATGCAATCATTCATCAGAGAATATCCTGGACTGCAAAAAGTCAAGGTTGAGAAGTCTATTCTGCCGCAATGGATAAGGCCTGAAAACAACAAACTTGCTAATTAGAGTTGTTTTGAGTACAGAGCACATAACCAGCCAATCCAGCCGACTCGTTGCACTAGCGGCTGATTTTTTCGTGGGCAGACAAAAACAAAGGGTGATGAAACAAGATGCGTCTTTGGTCCGTGCATCCGAAGTACCTTGACGCTCGAGGGCTCGTTGCTCTCTGGCGGGAAGGGCTCTTGGCGCAGGCTGTCCTCAGGGGTCGTACAAACGGGTACCGGCATCATCCGCAACTAGAACGATTCCGTGCTCAGCCGTCCCCTCTGGGAGCGATCGCGGACTATCTTCGCAGCGTGCACGACGATGCGATCCGTCGTGGCTTCGTGTTCTCCCGAAGGAAGATCAACCGGGTTCGGTGCCTACAACCCATCGCGGTGCCCCGCGGTCAGCTCAGGTATGAATGGGAGCATCTGATGATGAAGCTGTCACTCCGCGATCCCGAGTTGCGCCTTCGCCTTGAATTGGTGAGGCGACCCCAAGCGCACCCGCTGTTTCGCATCGTGCCAGGAGGCTCGGAGTCATGGGAGAAGCTGCCCAACAATTCGCTCCAACGGACGGTCCGCTTCACGGCCCGCCGCTAAGCTCAAACATTTTACGCCAACAGAATATAAAATTAATTTGATTACCTTCCTATGGTATGATATAATAGAATACCAATGAAGGAGGTTTTTTATGAGAAAAGCAAAAATAGCAATTACATTGGACACCGAATACATCGGAGAATTAGATAGGCTGGTCGAGGAGAATTATTTTCAAAATCGCAGTCAAGCCATTCGCGCTGCTGTGCGCGAAAAACTCGCCCGTATGAAACGCGGCCGTTTATCAATGGAATGCGCAAAACTCGACCCGAAATTTGAAAAAGCTATGGCGGAAGAAGGATTAGCCGGGGATGTGAGCCAATGGCCAGAATATTAAGGGGTGAGATAAGGTGGGCGGATTTAAATCCTGTGCGGGGGTATGAGCAGGCGGGCTTGCGACCCGTGCTCATTTTGAGCCACGACATTTTTAATGAGAAATCAGGCACGGTCATAGCCTTGGCCATCACAAGCCGGCCGCAAAAGGCCGGCTTTCCATTAACTCTTGAATTGAAGTCTCCCAATTTACCCAAGAAATCATGGCTTAAAATCAGTCAAATACGGACACTGTCTATTGAAAGGATTGGTAAAGTCATCGGTAAGGCATCTCTGAAAGAGTTGAATCAAGCCATAGAAGGGCTGAATGAAATTATCGCGTAACTAACAAAAAATAGGAAAAGAAGGAGAACGGTATGCTTAGTGCGAGTGTTAGTCACATACAACGAGGAGGAGACAAATGGTATTCAAGCCTAATATGCAGGACCCCCTCGTAACGGATGGGGACAAATATTCGGTTGTTTTGGAAAATGGGCGCGTGAGGGTGCTCAGGTACCACGATAAGCCTGGAGACAGAACTTTAAAACACGCTCACCCTGACTATGTATTGTAGGCGGAGTCTTCATTCAAGCGGCGTTCGACATTTCCTGATGGTCGGAAGCAGGAGGTTGACGTCAAAGCGGGGAGTATCGTTTGGATGAAAGCGCATATACACATCAGCGAAAACATAGGAGATACGAATACCGACGTAATAATTGTCGAACTGAAGGAAAACACAACTTTAGATAAGACACAGAAGAATCTGAAATAAGTATATTTGAAATAAATGACGACGTTCTTCGCAGCAGTTACTGAAAGAGGGACAGTAGTCACATCCGCCAGGGTCGCTCTGCTCGTCGGGTCAATCCTCGCACTAATCAACTACGGCGACCGCATCTTTCTGCACGGCAATATGAGTTCGCCGGACTGGGTCAAGCTCGCACTCACTTACTGTGTCCCGTATTGCGTGGCCACTTACGGCGCCGCAAGGTATGCTGCTAGACATACAAGCGGCAAAAAAAATAACACAACTACGGGATAAACTCCGGGAGATATTTTGAACAGTGGCGCGTCACTCCGATAAGCAACTGCACAATATTCAGGCGGCCGTTCTACGCAGAAGGGGCGGTCCTTTGAAGATTGAATCCCTTGAGATGGAGGGACCGAGGGATGACGAGGTTCTGGTACGCATCATCGCCTCGGGCATCTGTCATACCGATATAGGCTTCGTGGATGGCTGGGACAAGACCGACGGCCCGCTGGTGCTGGGTCACGAAGGTGCGGGTGTGGTGGAGCAGGTCGGCAAAGATGTGAAGGGCATAAGGCGTGGCGATCATGTGGTGCTCTCATACCAGTCCTGCGGCCATTGCCGTTATTGCCGGAGTGGGCATCCCACAGATTGCGAGAATTTCTACGAGGTGAATTTTGGTTTCGCACGCCTGGACGGGAGCAATTCGCTTCAGCGCAGCGGCGTACGTGGGCATTTCTTTGGTCAGTCTTCCTTCGCTACACACGCCCTGGCAACGGAACGCAACATAGTCAAGATTCCCAAAAAATTAAACCTGGAAGTTCTGGCACCACTGGGCTGCGGTCTGCAGACGGGAGCCGGTACTGTGATGAACTCGCTGGCGGTATCGAAAGGGTCGAGCATCGCCGTTTTTGGTACGGGAGCAGTAGGCCTTGCGGCGGTCATGGCAGCGCGCATTGTCGGTGCCGACCCGATTATAGGCGTCGACATAAAACCGAAGCGTCTTAAACTCGCCATCGAGTTGGGCGCCACCCACGTGATAGACAATCGTTATGGAAAGACAGGCTCCCGCATTACTGATATCACCGGCGGTGGGGTTGATTACGTTGTAGAAACCTCGGGTGATGCGAAGCTGTACCGGCTGTCAATGGATATATTGAATCCCAACGGCACTGCGGCCTTCCTTACCGGCATAAGCGGTCCAGATTCTCTGCCGGATGGAAGAAGAACCCTCAGCATAATCCAGGGGGATGCCGTGCCGCAGGTCTTTATCCCCAAACTGATCGCACTTTATCAGGCAGGACAGTTTCCGTTCGACTGCCTCTTGAAATTCTATAACTTCAGAGAGATCAATAAGGCCATTGCCGATTCCAAACGCGGCGGCACCATCAAGCCCGTCCTGCGAATCAGCGAGGTATAAGGCAGGGGAATAATAACCGGCTCGTCTTCGCCGGCTTCTCTGCATCACCTTCATATATTACACGCTCCAGAAAAAGGCCCGATGGAGGAGCTGTGTGCTTTGCCGGGAGGTCTGAAGGAAATTCAAGCATGTTTTTGATATCACGGGTAGTCAGGTTTCCCCTCCCCACCTCCACGATTATCCCTACCATCCTGCGGACCATCTTCCACAGGAAGTGAGAACCCGCGAATCGCAGGACAATCAGATCATCCATTTCCTGAATGTCGGCAACATCCAGTTTGACTTTTGTGGAAGCGTCTTTATCCAAACGCTTGTCCGCAAAGGAGGTGAAATCGTGAAACCCCGTAAACATGCTGCAGGCCGACCGCATCTTCTCGATGTCCAATTTATCCCTCACCCACCAGACGTACCTTTTCCCGAAGGCGGTCCGGTGTTTTGAGATAATGTAGAGATAGCTTCTGGAGACGGCATAATGGCGGGCATGAAAGCTGATCGGGACTTCCTCAATACTAAGGATATTGATATTGGACGGAAGCAGGTCGTTGAGACCCTCCATGATCTTCCGGGGAGGCATTGACTTTGTCGTACCCAGGTGGGCGACCTGGGCTATCGCATGGACTCCGGCATCGGTGCGGCCTGCCCCTTGAATTTCAACTGATTCCCCAAACAGATTCTCAGCCGCATTGATTAATGTATCCTGAACACTTTTTGCGTTCTTCTGCGTCTGCCAGCCTCTGTAACTTGTCCCGTCATATTCTACGGTCAGTTTATACTTGTGCATGGTTCAAAATCAGTCCAACAACTGCACGCAGTGAATCAACGGGCGAGTTTAAGTACCTCTTCCACCAGTTTTTCCATACCCTGGGCCACTTTGGAGATGCTCGGCCCGAGCATGTATGCCGGGGTAGTGACGATCTTATTTTTCTCATCAACGACTATTTTTTCTACGGCAGCCTTAATATGCTTTCCTCCCATTTTCTCAACCGCCCCTGCCGTGCCTTCGTCAGTCCCTATCGTGAGCTTGGGTGCGTATGAACCGAGCACCTTAGCCGCAATAACCGGAGCGATACAGGCAAATCCTATGGGTTTCTTTGCCGTATGCATTTCCTTTATCAATCTCTCGATATCATGGTGGACAGCGCAGTCTGCTCCTTTCACGGCAAAGTTGCAGAGGTTTTTGGCAGCACCGAACCCGCCGGGGAAGATCAGCGCATCAAGGTCGGCGGCTTTCACGTCCTTCATGTCTTTGATATTCCCCCTCGCGATGCGCGATGCCTCTACGAGGACGTTTCTCTTTTCACCGGCAGCCTCACCCTTCACATGGTTCACCACGTCCATCTGATCGATATTCGGAGCCATGCAAATAATTTCCGCGCCGGCACGATCAAGATAAAGCAGCGTGAGGGTTGCCTCATGAATTTCAGCACCGTCGAATACTCCACAACCTGATAAAACTACACCCACTCTTGCCATCTTCTACCTCCTTCTTTAATATGGAAAACAGACATCTTTATTTTGTAGGATTACCTGCTGCTCCAAGGATTATTCGGCAGTCAGCTACAGTAGCTCCCTCTCCTTCTCTGTAAGCCATCAGCGGATTAATATCCATTTCTTTGATTTCAGGGTGGTTGACAACCATATCCGATAAACTTACTACCGCCTTTTCAAGCGCTTCAATATCAACCTTCGGCCGGCCTCTGAATCCGGTAAGGAGTTTATATCCCTTGATCTGCTGGATCATCCTATGGGACTCATTCCTCAATATCGGAGCGAGACGAAACACCACGTCCTGAAAGACCTCGACAAATATGCCGCCGAGACCGAACATCAAGAGGGGGCCGAAATTGGTTCTATTCATGCCGAGAATTACTTCTTCTCCCTGCACAGCCATTTTCTGAACCATGACACCGTCGATTTCAGCATCAGGCCTGAACTTCTTTGCATTCCCGATAATCTCACGAAAGGCCGCCTGCGCTTCCGCTTTGTTTTTTATTCCTACAATAACCCCCTTTACTTCAGTTTTGTGAAGAATCTGCCCGGAAACGATCTTCATGACCACCGGGAAGACCATCTTTTCCGCTATATCCACAGCCTCATTTTCAGTTTTCGCAAGCCGTGACGGCAGCACATCAAACCCGTAACAATTCAGCAGTCCGACACAATCCGCTTCACAGAGATGTGTTTCTCCCTGGGCAAGACTTCGCGCGATTATGGCTGCTGCCTTTTCTCTGTCATGTTTTAACTCAAACTGTGGGAGATGTTCTCTATCCAGCCAATGGGAGTATCGATAAAGCACACCGAAGGCCTTAGCCGCATTTTCCGGAAACCTGTAAACAGGATAGCCATTCTCCTGAAGATATTTCACACCTGCGGAAACATCGACAATGCCCATGAAGCAGCAAATGATCGGTTTCTGCGCTCCTCTTGCAACCCGCACAATGGCCTGTGCCGTGCCCAAGGCGTTTGTCATGGATTGAGGCGTCAGGATGACAAGCGCGCCGTCGACACCTTTATCCCTTATTACTGCCTTTAGTGCATTTTCATAGCGATCGTAAGATGCATCTCCGATGACATCGATGGGGTTGTGAATGTTCGCCGTCGAGGGAAGATGGCTTGCCAGATCCTCAATAGTATCTTTCTGGAATTCTGCAAGTACCAGGTCGGATGATACCGTCATGTCCGTTGCCAGTATCCCCGGTCCACCCGCATTGGTGACGATAGCAACACGATTTCCCCTTGGCAGTATCCGCATCCGTTTTCCCATTTTGCTCTCCTGCTTATAGGAAAAAACATTTGCATAATCAAAAAGCTCGTCGATAGAGTCGGCCCGGATGATTCCTGCCTGCTTGAAGATAGCATCGTACACCGCATCCCGTCCGGCCAAGGCGCCTGTGTGAGACGCCGCTGCCATGGCGCCTGCCCTTGTCCTTCCTGACTTTATAGCCAGAACCGGCGTAGGTCTCGCCCCTGAGGTGATCTCTTTTACCGCTGATATGAATTCAACTCCCTTGCGAAGCTCTTCTATGTAAAGCATAACAACCGCGGTATCAGGATCTTCATGAAAGTACTGTAAGAGATCCAGCTCATCGACATCTGCCTTGTTGCCTATGGAGATGAACTTTGAAAAGCCGATGTCCCTGTCTGCCGCAAAATCAAGAACGGCCGTGCATAATGCGCCACTCTGGGAAATAAAAGAAATATTACCGGGCGAGGGCATGCGGCCTGAAAAACTGGCGTTCAGACTGACGATAGGAATGGGATTAATCACACCGAGACAGTTGGGACCGACGAGCCGAACACCTGCAGCTCTGCAGGCGGCGACGATCTTTTCTTCGATTTCCAGTCCTTCACCGCCGACTTCCCGAAAACCTGAAGAAACAATGACGAACCCTTGTATTCCTTTTTTAATGCCTTCTTCCACGGCAGCAAGAGACGCCTGCGGGGGAAGAATTATTATTCCAAGATCCACACGGTCGGGTATATCAGTAATTGTCGGATAAGCTTTGACGCTGAGAATTGACTTGGCCTTCGGATTGACAGGATACAGTGTACCCTGGTAGCGGCCGCTCAAGATGTTGGCAAAAATATCATGACCTACTTTTCCAGGCGTATTAGAGGCGCCTATAATAGCAACCGATTCCGGCGAAAAAATAGCATCCAGACCTTTCATTTCCCTACTACCTTTCTTTGTTAATTGTTTCCTGATATTCAGGACTGACCAACACGGTCATACCCAGGACACCACTCAATAAATCGCTCTCGGTATTGCCTACATCATGAAGCTCGAGACCCGGATGAATCGTAGTTATGGCTGCATGGCCGACTATTTTCCTGCTTTCCCTGCCTAAAAAATCCTTGGTTTTTACACCCCAGAAATTATGAAATACAAGGGCCCTGCCCTGATAGCTTCCAATGTAAAGCATAATGTGGCCTCTGCGCCAGATTAAGGTGAGATAAGGAACACCCTGCTTCACGATCATCGCTTCCTTATCTGCAGGAGAAAGTTTCCTGAGGTCTATGAATGTGCCGCCCTCTTTTGCCTGATCCGCTGAATGCCTCGGCAGCCAGAGGCCGAAAGGTGTAAACAGGTCTCTGATCATGGCCGAACAGTCCCTGTTCTGATACAGCCCCCCCCAGCCGTAGGGTTCATTGATAAGTTCGTTGGCTAGATTAGCAATATTATAGGTGGTCAATCTCAGGGGTTTTGATGCTGCCGCTTCTTTTGAAACAACGGCGCTTTTTATAAATGCCTTGCCGTCTTTATCCGCCACCGCAACGAGCAGCTTGATGCTTTTCGTATCTTCCCCGATTTTTGGAAATATGGATCCCAATGGGGCCTTAAAGAGAAAACGCCCTTCCACATCATATACCGGGATTTTATCCTTTATAATAACTGCGTATCGGCCGCTCTCCCAGGTTTTTACAAAATTTTTATCCGCGACGGTCACACTTCTTGCTGAAAGCCATCCCACAGCATACGGTGTTTCAGCCAAAACCCAGGCTTTATCCTTTGACATATGTGATATAAACACAGGGGTATTTGCAGCAATGGATGACTCTTGAAGGTTATCAAACGGATATCCCCGATAAGAACTATCCGGATCATTAAAATGGGGCTTATGGGTAGGAAGAACTCTCAGATCAGCATTATCGATCGTGATGGCCATGAGTCTGCTATTCGGATAATTTTCCAAACGGGCATTGGCAGCTAAGTCGTTTATCCACGACTTCTCATGTTTTCTTTTATTTTCGCCATACCCTAAATTACTTCCGTATTTCTTAAACCCCGATTCAACAACATCCATCTGATAGAACGGTTTCTCCCGGTGCCAGGGAGAAAAATACCGGGCGTCATAATCGGCATCCATCTTTTTTTGATAATCGACAGTTACCAGCTCACGATTGGAAACAGATTTATCTATATAATACATGTGATCCTGATTGAGCTCCCGGATGTCTTTGATCGTCTCAGGAGCTCCAGCACATGCATATAAGAGAAAAATAAGAACAAGAAATTTGGGGATATTATTCAATCTCATAAAAACAGCGTACCACGGGGCTGTTGACCGGGGGCGCATTCCCGTAAGGGAGGCGCAATCATAAAAAAAATACTCCTTGTCGGAAAAAGCCGGAGGCTTTACAAAACACTTGATCCCCGCCTTCGCGGGGACGATGTCTGCCGCGTTGCTCTGCAAACCGAAACGCTCAACCCTTCGGTAAGCTCAGGACAGGCTCACTGAAGCCACGTATGTCATGGTGAGCTTGTCGAACCATGAGCACCTTGCACCTAAGCATTTTTGAACAGCCCCCAAAGTAAGGGGGTTTTTCAACGATCCCATCATGTCATTATATTATTTTTATATAGGCATTTTTTCCAATGAATGCAATACTTTTATGCACACTTTACCGGTCTTTTATTAAAGTCTTTTAACAGATATTTTTATGGTATTTACATCAAAAGATTGGTATCATTATTTAAAAGGATGGAGGCGGTAAAAGAGCAAAAACACCAAAACATGTATCTTTTTTTCAGAAAGGAGGGAATGACACATGGTTTCGGTAGATCTGCTCAAGAATTTTGGTTTTTTCAAAGGGTTCAGTGATAGCGAATTAAAGAAATTTGCTG
>DATKLL010000138.1:0-27445 GCA_035542475.1 Syntrophales bacterium | reverse complement strand
CCTGCAAATCGAAAAGCACTTGATAGAGGGGCACGATCTTGCAGAGGCATTCAGATTGGCCGTGAATGACTTCGAAGGTTCCCATGCCATTGCCATGGTCAGTAATGCGGAGCCCGGAAAAATATTTCTTGCCCTAAAGGGGAGCGGTCAATCTATTTATGTAGGCATTGCCCCGGACCAGTATATATTTTCATCAGAACTTTATGGTCTCGTCGAAGGAACTCCATTTTTTCTTAAAATGGACGGCGAAAGGCCCTCTACGCCTGATTCCCCTGAAACGTCAGGCCAGATATTTATCCTTGACCAAGACTCGCAGGGAAGCGTTTCGGGGATTAAGGCCCTTTTCTATGACGGATCGGAGTTGAGTCTGGGAGCCGATTCCATACAGAAAGCGGAAATCACAACCCGCGACATCGATCGGGGCGAGAATCCGCACTATTTTCTCAAAGAAATCTCCGAATCGACACTTTCCGTAAGGAAAACATTACGCGGAAAGTACAGAATCTCAAAGAAAGAAAACGGGAGATATTCGGTCACCTTCAATCTGGGCAGGGATATCATACCGGAAAAATTCAGACATGCCCTGAGCCGGGGGGACATCAGAAAGATAATCGTTATAGGTCACGGCACCGCTGCTATTGCGGGTGAAGCGGTCGCCGACGGCCTAGCCAGATATCTGAAGGGAACGCACATCAAGATTGAAGCCAAGGTCGCGTCCGAACTGAGCGGGTTTTTTCTTGAGGACGACCTGAAAGATACACTGGTGATTCCCATAACACAATCGGGTACAACTACGGACACAAATCGTGCTGTGGCAATGGCCGTGGAAAGGGGTGCGACGGTCATCGCTATTGTCAACAGGAGGCAATCCGATATAACCAGTAAGGCAAACGGGGTTTTTTACACGAGCGACGGCAGGGACATCGAGATGTCAGTAGCTTCGACCAAGGCCTTTTACTCTCAGGTCGTAGCCGGTCACGTACTGGCGCTGTGCATTACCCAGCTTCTTCAGAATGTATCCGACGATTTTATCGCAGACGAGCTTCTCAACCTGGAGCAGGCCCCTAACATGATGAACAGGGTCATTGAAAAAAGAGGGCAGATCAGTCAATCCGTCGAGCGGCTGGCAAAGCAGAGGAAGTACTGGGCTGTTGTAGGAAGCGGACCTAACAAGGCGGCAGCCGATGAAATCAGGATAAAATTGAGCGAGCTGTGTTACAAGACCATATCGTCGGATTTTATAGAAAACAAAAAGCATATTGACCTATCTGCTGAACCCCTCATCATAGTCTGTGCCGCCGGCAGTCCGGAAACCGTAACGGGTGACATTATCAAAGATGTGGCGATCTTCAAGGCCCACAGGGCAGGGGTCGTCGTTTTTGCCGATGAGGGTGAGGATCGATTCAACAGCGTTGCGGATGCGGTAATTGAGATACCCAGGGTGCCCATGCCCCTGCCGGTAATCCTCAATACCCTGGCCGGGCATCTCTGGGGCTATTACGCAGCCTGCAGTATTAACGAGGATGCCACGTTCCTAAGGGAATTCAGAAGCCAGCTTAATCAGATAATGTCGGAGCATGAAAAAAAGAACTATTCCATTTATGAAAGGATTGCCGACAGAAATTACCGAAGAGTAGTCAGGGAATTTTCTACCGAGTTCAATCAAAAAAGGGGTGACGGAGCCTTCTCGTTCACCAGTGTGAATACAATATCCGACATAGTTCTTCTTCTTAAGTATGCCGCCGGGAAGCTGCCTCTCGAAGACTACTGGCGTGATTTCAAGAGAGAAGAGGGACTCTCTTCCCCGATCGATCTCCTCGATATTTCCATCGGCCATTCCATAGATGAACTTTCCAGACCAATTGACGCCATCAGGCATCAGGCTAAAACAGTAACAGTCGGAACGAGCAGAAAGGATCAGCCAATCCGGGGGATAATCTTCAACCTTTTGCGGGAGCTGGGATTCTCCGTGAAAACCCTTGTCACCAAAAATGTATTGACTATTACGAGGATTCAACCTGCCATTGCTTCCATCAGCGGTTACACCCTCTATGACATAAACAACCTGGATGCGGAAGGGAATCCTGTCGATACTTCGACAATAAAAATCGGGAAGCGTGGAGGCACCTCCCTGAAAATGAAATCGAGGGCGGAAGGCTCGAATATTTTGATGGGGACAAAGAGGACAATAGTGAGTACCGGCCACATTTACGTTGGCCGGGGAAAATCCGACAGCGCTTCCATTGTTATTATCCCCCTTCTGGGAGACAGAGGAGGCGTACAGAACCTGCTTCTGATCCATATAGAATTTAATGAGGCCCTGTCAGTGAAAGAAAAGAAAGAGGTCCTGGGCTACCAGTATAACGACATCCGTAATATCATAAACGAGTACAATCTCCCCTGGGATGACCGTTATCTGGAAACCATTTCTACGGGAGTTCTTTTGGGTGAACCGGCGGACGTAATTGCCGGTCAGATAAGAAGTTATGTGGAAGAGGGCAGCAGTTCTCGTACATAAAGTAATGAAAAGTATAGAACCTCCCCCTGCACCCCCTCCAGAGGGGGACAATAAGGAGCATTCATGAAGACAAAATTTATTTTTATAACAGGCGGTGTACTTTCTTCCCTCGGTAAAGGACTGGCGGCAGCCTCAATAGCAGCCCTTCTGGAATGCCGGGGTCTCAGGGTTACCAATCAAAAGCTGGATCCGTACATCAATGTCGATCCGGGGACCCTAAGCCCATTCCAGCACGGTGAGGTCTTTGTGACAGATGACGGGGCGGAGACGGATCTGGACCTGGGACACTATGAGCGGTTTACCAGTACTCGCATGCAGAAATGCAACAATCTGACATCAGGCCAGGTATATTTTTCTGTTATTTCAAAGGAAAGAAGGGGAGACTATCTGGGGAAGACGGTGCAGGTTATCCCTCATGTTACGGATGAAATCAAAGATTTTATCAAAAACTGCGCCAGCGGCTTTGATGTTGCTATTATCGAAATCGGCGGAACTGTAGGGGATATTGAAAGCCAGCCCTTCCTGGAAGCGATCAGACAATTCCGCAATGAGGCAGGAAAGGAAAACGCCATATTCATCCACCTGACCTGGGTCCCCTTCATAAAGACCGCCGGGGAAGTAAAGACAAAACCTACCCAGCATAGTGTCAAGGCCCTCCGCGAAATCGGTATTCAGCCGGATATCCTGTTGTGCCGGACGGAGGATTTTCTCTCGGAAGATATCAAGTCTAAGATTGCTCTTTTCTGCAACGTGGAAGTCGCGGCGGTATTTACGGCAAAAGATGTAAGCTGCATTTACGAAGTGCCTCTTGTTTTTCATAAGGAGGGAGTGGACGAAAAGATTGTAGAACTCTTAAACATATGGACCGGCCGGCCCCACTTCGAGGCATGGGAAGAAGTGGTAAACAAGATCAAGCATCCTCCGAATGAAGTGCGCATCGCCATCGTGGGCAAGTACGTAAACCTGACGGATTCCTATAAGAGCCTGAATGAGGCATTGGTGCACGGGGGCATTGCCAACAACTGCCGGGTAACACTGCGTTTTGTCGATTCGGAAAAGATTGAAAAGGAAGGACTGAATCACCATCTGGACGGTGCCGACGGCATCCTAGTACCTGGGGGATTTGGGCAGAGGGGCATTGAAGGGATGATTACCGCCATTCAATACGCCCGCGAACACTGCGTCCCGTATTTCGGTATTTGCCTGGGGATGCAGCTTGCCGTGGTGGAATTCGCCCGGCATATGTGCAACCTTGAAAAAGCAAACAGTTCCGAATTTGACCAGGAGACCCCGTATCCGGTAATCGATTTTCTGCCGGAGCAGAGAAGTGTTACGGAGATGGGAGCATCCATGCGACTGGGGGCCTACAGCTGCATGTTAGAGAACGGATCATTCGCCTTTGATGCTTACGGTACCGGTGAAATCAGCGAAAGACACAGACATCGCTATGAAGTAAACAACCAATTCAGGGACATCCTTGTGGAGAAGGGGCTGCGTGTTACGGGAACATCTCCCGATCGCCGTCTTGTCGAGATTGTAGAGATCAAAGAGCACCCATGGTTTCTGGGATGCCAGTTTCATCCCGAATTTAAATCGCGCCCGACTGATCCCCATCCGCTGTTCAGCAAGTTTATTAACGCGGCGTTACAGCGTCACCTGAAAAAATAGATTGGGAAGAAATTTTTTAGCGTTCCTGCCGCTCGATTTCTTTTCTGAGCCTGGATAAGGCGGGAGAAATTTTGACGGGATACGCAGGTTTTGTTTCCAGGGCCTTGAAATGTGCCGGCAAGGCCTTTAATTGTGATCGGGTATAAGCCGCGATCTCTTTTAAACCCTTAGGCTCGGATATCCTCCGGCCACCGCTCATTACCTTTTCAAGAAGAGGCACACCCTCTACTCCATCTCCTTCGGTGGTTAAAATGTCCCTGACCATCGTTTCGTCTTTGAGTTCGCGAAAAACCTGTTTGCGTCCCGGGATTGTAGCTTTTCCCTGTGACTTTTTGAAGCGGGGCTTACCTGCATATTCCATCAGCTTGTATGCACATTCAAGGTACGGCGCGTCTTCCGAGGTGTCGAGCTTCGTACCTACGCCAAAGCCGTTAATCGGTGCTCCCTGGGACATCAGATCGTAAATAAGGTACTCATCGAGATTGCCGCTCGCAAAGATACGTATGTCTGTCAAACCGCTTTCGTTAAGTATCTGTCGGACATCTTTTGACAGGGCCAGCAAATCACCGCTGTCGAGGCGCACAGCCCGGACGTTTATTCCTCTCTCCTTGAGTTTTTTTGCCGCTTCTACAGCCTTTTCCGCACCTTTACGGACATCGTATGTGTCAATGAGAAGGGTTGTATTATTCGGATTCGCCAGGCCAAAACTGAGAAACGCCTCCAGTTCATTCTCATGAGCCTCAACATAGGAATGGGCCATTGTCCCTGAGATCGGTATACCGAAGAGGGATTCTGCAAATACTGTCGATGTGCTTACAAAGCCGGCAATGTATGCGGCACGGGCCGCAAGCAGGCCTGCTTCCGCCCCGTGCGCCCGCCTTAGCCCAAAATCAACCAGGATGGCCTTGTCGTCCGCTGCCAGGACGCAGCGGGCCGCTTTGCTTGCAACAAGTATCTCGAAATGCAGGATATTAATCAGGCGGGTCTCAACGAGCTGGGCTTCCGGCATGGGAGCGACAACGCGCACCACGGGTTCATTTTCAAAAAAAACCGTTCCTTCCGGCATGGCGTAAACATCACCGTGGAAACGGAAATTTGCCAGGTAATCCAGGAGGGCTTTCGAAAACCTGCCCGTACCTGTAATGTAATTCAGTTCTTCTTCAGAGAATCGCAAGTCTTCTATATATGCAAGCAGCGTTTCAAGACCTGCCGATACAAGGAAACCGCGGGTTTTCGGCAGACTGCGAACATAAAACTCGAAGACCGCCTCTTCATGCATGCCCCCGTCCACATAGCCCTGCATCATGGTCAGTTGGTAAAGATCGGTTAGAAGCGGACTGGTCAACAGGTTCATTTTTTTTCTCGAATCTCTTCCGTGGTTATAGTTTTCACTCCTCCCCGGATCATTTCTTCCAGTGCCCTTTCCCCGTCACCCGGGTTTACGTCCGCGGCACGGATCGCATCTGTCAGGACGTAAACTTCGTACCCTTCGGCCAATGCGTCCTTTACGGAATTCAGCACACAGTAATCGGTAGCCAGACCGGCAATGAATATCCTCCTGACCCCTGCTTTTTTCATGAGACTACTTTCGGTATTGCCGGCCGCGTCTCGTCCCCCCAATGTGGAGTACTGCTCGCTGTTCTTCTCCGAACCTTTGGATATGATAACAGATCCTTCCGGGATACTCAGTTTGGAGGAAAACTCGGCACCTTCTGTATTTTGAACACAATGGGGAGGCCATGGTCCTCCCTGGTCTTTAAATGAGCAATGATCAGGAGGATGCCAGTCCCGTGTGAAAAATATCGGTAGGTTGTTTTTTTTAAATAACGCTGCAGCACGATTCACAAAAGGAATAATCTTATCCCCCTCAGAAACGCCAAGAGCACCCCCCGGCAAGAAATCATTCTGCATATCCGTTATCGAAAGGGCATCTCCTTTTTGGAGATAGACAGTCTTACCTTGTTCTGCCATAGTTCTCTCCTCCGCGTAATATTTTTTATTACGGCTGTTATATCTTACCGAAATTGCTCTAAAGACGAAAGGAGATTATCACATATAGGAATTCGTGAATTAATTTTCAAGCAAAAAATAATCGTAACACAAATGTAACACAATTTCGTTGTGTTCGACATGATAATGGACATTTATGTGCTTTATAATGATTTTTCATCAACTATAATAAAAGAAAAAAATTTAATATTATTTGATAGTTATTTGAAATATTGGCGATCATTTTTTTTGGCATGTCTTTTGATAATTAAACATCCCAAAAAGAAGATTTAGGAGGAGGCGAAATGAAAATTAGGGGTAAGCAATTTAATAGGTTAATAAGCAAAAATCATATAATGAAATTGACCAAAGCTATATTAATGAATCTTGTTTTATTGGTCTTATTCGCGGGTGCAGCACAGGCAACTCCATCAACGACTTTCTGGACACCCATGACCCCGGACATCCAGTCTTTCGGCGTCCTTCACATCGGGGTGGATAATTATTTCAGTGTTAACAAGGCCGTTGGATCAGGCGGCGATCCCCACTCTCTCCCGACGGATGCCGGTCTTACCATAGGAGTTCTCCCCTTTGAAAAAATTCAAATGGAAATGGGAGTAGACTACCTGCAGCCGGCTGATTATCCCTGGTCTTTCAACGCCAAGATCGGATTTCCTGAAGGGGCTTTGTTCAAGGAGTCACCGGCTCTGCAAGCGGGAATTTTCAATGTCGGGACCCATACAAATGACGCTGCCCCCGATGCACTCACTAATGGCACCAACCAGAATATCGTGTATGGTTTAATCGGGAAGACCATACCATATATCAATTGCAGAATCTCCGCCGGACCGTACATAGGCAACAGTAGCGTACTGGTAAACAGTGCGACCGGGGACTCTCAGGATAAGGGCTTCATGGTCGCCATCGATCGAGGATTCTGGGCAGTAAAAGACAAGGAAGGCAACGAGTTCAACAGGCTTGTCCTTGCGGCAGATTACGCCTCCGGCACAAACCAAATCGGCGGCGGCGGTGTCGGTCTCTATTATTATTTCACTAAGGACATATCTCTCTTGACCGGACCGGTTTGGTTTAATGACTCTGGCTGGAATGGATCATGGAAATGGACCATCCAACTGGATATAAATACTCCAAAACTTTTTGGTAAGAAGTGATAGCCTCTTCAGGAAGTTGTTAGCAGGAAAACACATTTTTCAACAGCCTCTTCAGACAAACCCCCACCGTCGCGGCCATAGTAACCCCTCTTCCTTCGGGGCTATATGGCTGCGGCGGATCAATACAATATCAGCCGGATGTTCAGGATGATCTCTGTGTGATAAGCTCGGGGAAGTCAGTGAATATACCGTCAACTCCCAATGTCTTCAATCTCTCGATATCCTCAGGCTTGTTAACAGTATATACAAATACTTTAAGCCCCCTCTTGTGCGCACGCTGCATGAATTGCGAATTTACCAGACTGACATGGGGATGCACCGAGTAAGCGGCATACCTTGCGGCGAATTGTTTATAGTGTCTGCGAGGGCGATTTATGAGTACGCCGATTCTCATATAAGGATCCAGTTTTCTGACGGTCATTAACTGACGGCGATCAAAAGAAGATATAAGAAACTTGTCATAGTCCCGGTTACGTTCCTTTATGTACTCCCCGACGAGTGAAACAGCCAACCGGGCCGTGTGTGGTCCCTTCAGTTCAACGTTTATTCCCGTTCTACGGTCAACAGCATCGAACACTTCACGAAGGGTAGGGATGCGCTGGCCTTTGCCTGCGTCAAGAGATCGAAGGTATGCCAATGTCTTATCCATCACAAAGCCGGTGCCGTTTGTTGTACGTTCGAGCCGCTCATCGTGAATTACGATCAACTCGTTCTCGACGGCATAAACATCCACTTCGATCCAGTCAGCGCCGAGGACAACGGCTTTTTCTACTGCGGATAATGTATTTTCCGGCTCATGACCCGACGCGCCGCGATGGGCAAGGCAAAGGAGTTTTTTCATGGTGAGAGAAAGCAAAATCGCTCGTTCGTGTTGATGCAATTGTTATGGAAGATGTTTCAGATCCTCCAGATCCTTATAAATCATCATTTGCTGAATGGTTTTCCTTACTACTTTCCCTTTCTTGCTTGGATGTCTGTTTTTAGTGGGTATGAAAAGAAGTATTACCGGCGAATTATTTCCTCATACAGTGCGGCATAAAATTCGGCAGCATTTTTAATCACATTTTCATCCAGATCAAAGGTAGAGCTGTGGTGCCCCCCGTAAGTCGGCGTACCGAACATGACGAAAAGGGCCTTACCGCCCTTCTTCTGCACTTTTTCCATCATCAGGGTAACATCTTCCGATGCGTTAAAGGCAGCGCTCGGAATGATCTCTTTAACTGAAGGGAGGGTACGCGCGACTTTTTCCGCCATGGCTACCATGTCTGGAGAATTTTCTGCTGTCAGGCAGCAAGCCGCGGGCTTCATTTCCACGCTAAGCCCGTACATCCTGGCGGCGCCTTCAATCACTTCCCGTGACCTCTCAACCATGTACTCATTAAGTTCGTCGGTTACACCTCTCGTCTCCATTCTGAAGTACGCCTTATCCGGGATCACATTCCATGTGCTGCCCGCCTGGTGAAAGCCGACATTGATCCTTGTTACGCCCAGGCCATGCCGGGCTATGGCGTACAAGTTGGTTATCGCCGCACATGCACCGAGCAGGGCATTCCTGCCTTGATCCGGACGGGCTGCCGAGTGGGATGGCCGACCGGTAAAGGTAACTTCAAAGCGAGATAAGGCCATGAAGCTGTGGATATTGAAGGATAGCTCTCCCAGATTTTTCAAAGCCAGCCCTATATGACCGCCCACCAGATAATCAAGGTCATCAGTCACACCTTTCTCCATCATGGCATCTGCTCCCGAAAGGTTCTCCTCATTGGGTTGGAAGATTAATTTTATACGGCCTTTTAATTTCTTCCTGTTCTCAGAAAAATATCTGGCCAATAACAACCCTGTAGCGGTATGTGCGTCATGGCCGCACATATGAGCATAGCCTGGATTCTGTGACACAAATCCCTCTCTGGCCGGGATATGTGAGTTATCCGAGGACTCCGTCACTTCATTGGAATCGATGTCAAAACGAAATCCCACGGTAGGCCCGGGCACGTCTCCGTTCAGAAGACCGACCACACCCGTAAACCCGCCCCGTGCCGGATCCAGAAACTTTTTCTTCGCTCCCGCTTTCAAGGCCCGCGCGTACTCACTCTCCAATCTTTCTTTATCAGGCAAAAGAAGCAGCTTATCTTCTGCCACGACATCCCGTCCCATCCGGACTTCGTAGCCCCATTCTGAAAGTTTTTCCGCTGCAAAGGCCGTCGCATAAAACTCAAGCCAGGACGGCTGCGGGCATCGGTGCAGAGCCCGGCGCCACTTGACCGCTTCGGGATAATGATATGCTATTGCTTCTTCCGGTTTATGATTTTTACAAGCGTCCATGTCTCAATTCGCCTCCGCTCTTCATGAAACAGATTCTTCATTAAAACGATTGGGCTCCGGTTTGGTCATCAGGGTCACGGTGATTGTAACCGCGAAGTTCACGCAAAGAGCGACAAAACCGGCATTGATCCCGAAAAATGGATCCTGTTTTGTCAAAACAAGATAGGCCACCACCGCGATTCCCGTCACCAGGCCGCTGAAGACACCCGTCTTGTTTATACGCCCCCAGTAAAGTCCGAAAATTACACCCGGCAAAAATTGAGTCACGCCCGCGTAGCCAAGCAGCAGCAGATTGACTAAAGTCGTAGAGCTATAGATGGCAAAATAAAGCGCTATCAGCGTGATGACAATAACCATCACCTTGGCTAATTTCTCAACCTGATCATCGGTCATGTTGGGAGCAAACATTTCCCTGTAAAAGTTCTTGGCAAACAGGGTCGCCGCAGCCAAAATCAGGATAGCTGCCGGTACCATGGCGGTCAGCGCGCCGGCGGCGCCTATCAATCCCATAAACCAGGCCGGATAGCTGTTGCGCACAATTGTCAGCAATGCGAGATCGCCGTTACTCAGGCCGGGCACCACCAGAATGGCGGTAAATCCAACGAAAAAAATGAGAGGCATCGTTATCGTATAGAGGGGCATCATCACCGCGTTTTTCCGTAAAGTATCGTTACTCTTAGCAGTAAAGGCGGCGCTGAAAAGATGCGGCCACATATAAAATCCCATTGAAGTCAGCAGGACTGTCGAAATATACCAGGTTTGCCCCATAGTTTTTGTTGAACCCGGCAGTATCAAGTGAAGGGGCTTCGCATTGACCAGGGCTGTAAACATCTCACTGATGCCGCCGAAGTACATATACGGCAGTCCGATACCGATGAAGAACGCGGCAAACAACATAAGGAAATCTTTGATAACGCTTATCCATGCGACGGCCCGGACGCCGCTGATGAACACGAAGATAGCGACGAGGATAAATGCGACAATTATGGCTGTTGCTCTACTGATGCCGCCAAACCCGGACACTTCCACAATAATCCCCAAACCGGTAAGCTGCAACTGCAAATACGGGATGATGAAAATCACGCCGATCAGCGACGCAAAGGCCGCCAGGTTTTTACTCCCATAACGCTTGTGAAAGAAATCAGACTGGGTCTGCATACCGAACTTCTTGCCGATTTCCCAGATTTGCGGCAGAAAATAAAAGGAAAACACATAGGCAAGCGTCAGATAGGCCATGATGTAAAGCG
Organism: Syntrophales bacterium; assembly: GCA_035542475.1. Lineage (GTDB taxonomy): Bacteria > Desulfobacterota > Syntrophia > Syntrophales > UBA2185 > DATKLL01. The sequence goes on along the minus strand of DATKLL010000138.1, from coordinate 16,532 downwards.
TTGGGCCCCCGCGTGAATAGGCCCAGCCGCTTGCTCCAAGAAATGCAAAAGTTGTATAAATCTCTCCAGCCATCAAGAGCCAGACAAGAACGACACCGAAGCCGCGCCCGGCGACCGTCCATTGTTCAAGGTTCATCTTGTAGCGCGCACCGGCATACATGCCGACAATCGAGCTTACTAAAACGATAACAAAGATCACACTCAGGGCTATCGTCGAGCTATCCATGCTGGATCCCTCCTTCCTGAATGCGTCCGGCAGCGTCAATTTTTCTCCTCTCGATCTTATAGGCAAAAGTCATGCAAACCGGTGTCATCAGTATCCACAATACGATCCAGAAAATATTAAAAGGCAGTCCCAAGACAAAGGGATGGACCCGGTCCCATAACGGGACGGAAAAACACATGGCAATAAAAGGAATCAAACCAACGAGAATGGCCTGCAGTGATGGTTTGTGCATGAAGAACCCTCCTTTCCGAACACTGAACTTTTTCTTGTCAGTTAATTAATATTTACCGGTAAAAATCCATAGCTGTTTAAAAATAAGGTAAAGATGATTAATACGCAGTTGCCTCAAACGGGGTCCAAGAACTTCATCCTATGTTTGAAATGTAAACTGACAGAGCACGACTGATGCACGCAAAAAAACTGGATTGGAAAAACTTGATTTAATCAATTATGATTCCCTCGAGCTTTAACCTTTTCCTGGGCGGCGGTGATTCAGCGGGGTAGCCAATCGGCAGCAAGGCAACGACACGGATATTATTGTCCCAGTTGAAAATATCTTTAACCATTTGCTCATCAACAAGTCTGATCCAGCAGCTTCCCAAGCTAAAATCCAATGCCCTTAACACAATATGTTCAACGGCTATAGCCACATTAAGAGTTATCCTATCTCCTAATTGTTGGACAGCCTCAGTGTTCATATTGCTTACTCTTTTGAGAATTATGTCCTTTATCCTGTCTTCAACTGCTCCTATCTTGCCAAGGTCTTGAATCCCGGAGACAGTACCGTCCAGATAGCCCTTCATATCTGCGCAACATACCAATACAACAGGCGCGTCAGCTATGAACAGTTGGTTGTATGCCGCCTGTGATAATTTTAATTTAGTTTCCCCGTCTTTAACTACTTTGAAACGCCAGGGTTGCGCATTCGATCCGGAAGGAGCTAATCTTGCAGCTTCCAGAAGAGACATAATGATATCATCCGAAATTGGTTCAGACTTAAATTTCCGTATACTTCTTCTTCGTTCAATTGCTTCTTTGGTCGTCAGCACGATGCTTTTTCTGCCCCTGTCTGATCTCAGCGAGAGTGATTATGGATTGCAATGTAGCATAGAAAGGCGGAATATAAAATGCAGGAGTTCAGAAAGAACCTTATACATTGTTGCACCTGAGACAAAATCTTAATTTTAACAAATCAGCACAGGAAGATTCGGGAAAACTGCTTTATCACGCTGCCACTCGTACACGAGGACATCTATGCCGAGCTTTTTCAGTTTTGCTTTGAGGATTTCATCAATAAATTCAGGAATGGTGAGGATAAGCCGTGGCCGCCCCTGCAGGTCGGTACTGGCGAGCAATAATTGACCGGCTCCCGATTGTATGCTTTCCGGCAACGCATCGGTAATCACCCGGAAGACGATTGTTATATCTCCCTTTGCGTTTGCGATGAGAAGATCGTGTTCCAAATTGTTACCGATTTTAAGACCACGGCGAGAGAGAACATCATACAGGTCCTTCACAATGAGGCCATGGTCGCACACGAATCTTGGATCAAGTTCTGGCTGGGCGTGGCTCGCACCTATTAGCTCTTCTCTGAAACAAAGCTCATCAAAAGTTATTTCCAACTGGGACGAAGGGGAAGAATAAAGATTTTTTATTGTATCAATCTTCCGGACGAATTGAGTAACCTGCCTCACAAACCGGGGAGAATTTAGAATACCGATTAAGGCCACTGTGGTGTCCACGGGGCCGTCTTCCATAGTCGTCCACACGCCGCGGTAATGGTCTTCGAACAGAGACTTGCCGACTCCTTTCTTGCCGCCGCCGATTTTACCGCGATGAACTACATAGACCCTACCGCCGCGATCTGCGGCCATCGCCCCGCCGATTCGCCGGTCGATGCCCCGCGCGGGGAAATTGATTTCGCATGTAATCGGGATGTGCGATGCCCCTGTAGGTTTTCCTGCACCGAAGGCGTGCCAGTACCGGCTGTCGGATATTTTCTCATGGAGCATCCATATTCCCAGGCTGTCCGACCAGGAAACTTTTGCTTTAACTGTTGCACCGGGATGGCCGAGATTAACCGCGATTTTCTCATTAATGAACGGTTTGAAGCTTTTTATGAACTGGCGCCTGTATTTTTTAATGGCAGATTCGTCGTCAAGGACTCTCAGCATTATCCTTTTCTCCAATGGCCAGGCTTCAGCGTAATCTCTTATTGATGATATGTTTAAAATATGTACAGGAAACACTCCTTTTAATCAAGCCGTTTTCTGATATGCTTGGCGAAACCCATGTGTCTCCTAAACCACCCCTGACCCCCGCAAGCGGGGGACAAGCTCCCAAGCCCCCTCCGGAGGGGGACAACTATGTCTTTCGCAGGTCTACGCTCCAGGATGAAAGTTTGTCATTCCCTTTGAAAAGAACACCCCTGTTTTTATAATGCATGTCGCTTACTTTCAGCATAATTTCTGTGCCTGCATAGTCGCCATTTTTTGAACGGCACGTGGATATTATCGTGTCACCCACGATGACAAACCGCCCCTGGAGAATCCCCAGATCAGGGTTCAGAGATTCCCATGTCGTAATGTGCCTGCCTTCTCTGAAAGGGGCAATTTCATAACGGTTGTAAATCTTGATCGGGTTATCTGCCGCTTTTATTTCCATCTCTCCTTCATTGATCCACAATGCCTCAAGATGCATGATCCTGGTCATCCCTTCCAGCGGTAAAGCGCGATCTGTATCATCAAAATAATGCCCCTGGGCAATCCATATTCCTTCCAGATATAAAAAAGTGTGATTCATCTTGAGCCCTTCGAAATTGGGCGGTGGCGCAGCAGTACATAAGTGGCGCCCGTACCGCCGTCGCAAGACTGCGCGCTTGCATAAGCGATTACCCATTTGCGCCAGTGTCCGCGGGTAAGCCACTCACGAACCTTATTTTTCAAGATCGGCTCGCCGGGTGAAGAGAGGCCGCGTCCATGTATGATGAGGATCGCTCTTTTCCCGGATGTGACCGCACCTTTGAGGAACGCTTCAAATGTTTCTTTGGCTTCTGCCACGCCAAGGCCGTGGAGATCAATGTGGGCCTGTATGGAGAAATCACCCCGGTGCAGTCTTCGGGCAAACTCCGGATGTACATCCCGGCCCGTACCTTCCATATACTCAGGCGTTTCTGAAATAACAAAACCTTCCCCATACATTACAAGATTTTTTAGCTGTGCAACAGTATCCGTCTCGAGGCCATTCTTGACCTTATCGGGCGGCCTGTCCTTAACATTTTTCGCTGTTCGTTTATCTCTTGCTATCGGGTTTACATCCTGCATGGCCTCCAGAAAAACTTTTTCTTCGATTTCAGGATTATCAGCATCTTTACTGACGGCTGCCTTTTTGACAGGAGGTCTGGGATGAGAAAGCGGGCTTCCCTTCAGGACATTTTTCAATTTGCCAAAGGGATTGTATTTGAGATAAGAATCAGACCCATTCATGATTGAGACCTCTCTTCATCAATCGAGGCGTTTCCGGAAACGGCGGATAGCGGCGGTAAATACAACTACACCTAGAATAGCCATAGCGGCATACTGGTGCCAGAGGACATCGATACCTACCCCTTTCAGGAAGATTCCTCTGATTATTATAAGCATATACCTCAAAGGATTGAGATACGTCAACCATTGCACGAATACAGGCATGTTGACAATGGGAAAGACAAAGCCGGAGAGCATAAAGAAAGGCAGGATGAAAAAGAATGTGGTCATCATGGCCTGCTGTTGTGTCTTGGAAACGGTGGAAATAAACAGGCCTACGCCCAGGGTACTCAAAAGGAACAGGCAGGTGGCGGAGAAGAGAAGAAAAATACTCCCGGCGAGCGGTATTTCAAACCAGAATATCGCGATGATCGTCACCATTACCATCTGCGCGAGAGAAATGATGATGTACGGGATTGTCTTGCCTAAAATAAGTTCCGTCGGTTTCAGGGGAGTCACGATGAGCTGTTCTATTGTGCCCATTTCTTTTTCCTTGATGACAGCAATCGAGGTGAGAAGCAGAGTTATCAGCATTACTACGAAGGCCACGATTCCGGGTACGAAGAAATGCTGGCTGTCAAGGTTGGGATTATACCACGTTCTGATCCGACCGTCTATTTTGCCGTAGTCCATTCGCTGCGGGTACAGTTCCTTGAGAAGGTCCTGGTTTATTTTATCAATGATCTGCACTGAATATGCTATACGGATCGACGCCATGTTGCTCATTGTTCCATCCGCGATGATCTGAATTTCTGCTGTTTCACCTTTTCTAATCTTCCTTGCCAGATCGGGGCCGATCTTGATGGCCATATCGACTTTGGCGTTCAGGAGGGACTGCTCCAATTCACGGTCGTCCCGCAGAATCTGGGTGATCATAAAAATCTTGCTGGCGCTGAAGGCATCAACAACCATGCGGCTCTCCCGCGTGTGTGACTGGTCGAGGAGGCCAACACGGATGAGTTTGATGTCATAATTCACGACGTAGCCGAATAAAAGCAGCATTACAAGCGGTGCGGTTATAAGGACGCGCCTGGTGCGCGGGTCGCGAAAGAGCAGGATAAATTCCTTGCGGACAAGTTCCCGGATGCGGAGCCAGCTCATGTCACAGTCCCTCCCTCTTGAGCAGAACGTAATTCAGTGCTGCGAGAACGGTGAACATGACGATCATTACGAGATAACTCGGCCACAGGTGGGCCAATCCGAGATTCCGCAGATATAAGCCGCTCAGGATGTTGATAAAGTATGTAGCAGGAACGATGTATGTCACGAGCTGAAGGACCTTCGGCATGTTGATTACCGGGAAAACGAAATTCGACAGAAGCAGCGAGGGAAGGTATGTGAGAAGAATGGCCCCTTGATTGGCCAGGAGTTGAGATTTGGTAACAGAAGATATGAATAGCCCCAATGCCAAAGCGACGGCCAGATAAATGGACGAGGCCATGATCATCAGCCAGAAGCTCGACTTCATGACAACGCCGAAGAGAACCTGTCCCATGAGGATGGATATGAGGACGTCGGTCAACCCGACGAAAAAATAAGGGATGGCTTTGCCGATCAGGAATTCACCGGCGGTAAGGGGGAGGGATTTGATCGTTTCCATTGTCCCGTTCTCGTATTCCCGGGCAATGATGAGGGAAGTCAGCATGGCTCCCACGATCATGATGATGACGGCAATTATCCCGGGGACAATGAAGTTACGGCTTTCCAGATCCTCGTTAAACCATACGCGTATCTGACCGTCGACAGGCGGCTTTATTTGCTCCATCCCCTGGCGGTTAAGAAATTGAATGAGCAGTTTCTGATTGTACTGTGAAATGAAGGCGTTCACATAACCTCTTGTGATATTGGCAAAGCTGGGGTCGCTCCCGTCAAGAAGGGCCTGCAGCGGGGATACGCGTTCTGAGCGGATATCCCTGGTCCAGTTTACCGGTATTACTATGACAAGGATCGCCCTTCCCTCATCCAGATAATCTGTGGCGGCTTTCGTATTAGGCAGGTGCGCCGCGATGTGAAAGTATGGCGAACCGTCAAGGTGGCGAATAAAGTCACGGCTGAAATCAGTGTTGTCGTAGTCCACGACGACGGTTTCCACATTATCAACGTCGAGACTCAGCGCGTAGCCGAAAAGGAGTATCAAAAGCAGCGGCAGTGCAAAGGCCAGATACAGGCTCCGGAAATCCCGTATCAGGTGATAGAATTCCTTGCGTGTCACGGCTTGAATGTTTCTGAGGTTCAGCATATCTTCCTCGTCATGAGAGCTATGAACGCCTCGTTCAAACTCGCATCCGGGCGGCTTGGGCACGCCATCGCGATAATCTCCGGCGAGCTGCCGGTTGCGACTATCCGTCCTTCGTTTATCATCACGATACGCTCGCAGTGGCGGGCTTCATCCATGTAATGGGTGGTGACAAATACCGTGATTCCCTCTGCCGCGAGTTCCCGGATAAAATTCCAGAAATGCTGCCGTGTAATGGGATCCACACCCGAGGTTGGTTCGTCGAGAAAAAGGATATCCGGGCGGTGGAGGAGGGCACAGCCGAGGGCAAGGCGCTGGCGCCACCCCTGCGGCAGTTCGCGAGTCCGGCGGTCTTTAACCTCCTGAAGCCGCGCCATATCGAGGATCCAATCCATCCGCTCTTTCCACTGACCTTCCGGTACGCTATAGACCCCGAGATAAAAGCGGATATTTTCATAAGGGCTCATGTCCTCGTAGAGTGAAAATTTCTGAGACATGTAGCCGATGGACTTCTTGATTTCCTCCGGTTCCTTCATGATATCATGTCCGGCTACCTGGCCCTGGCCGGAAGTGGGGGTCAGTATGCCGCAGAGCATGCGGATCGTCGTCGATTTTCCGGAGCCGTTAGGTCCGAGGAAGCCGAAGATTTCCCCCCTTTTTACGGAGAAGGTGATTTTATCCACCGCGACAAAAGCACCGAATCGCTTTTCAAGGTCATGCACGGATACGGCCTCAGCGTTTGAAGGAATCATGAACGATCTCCTCATCTACCTCCCGGATGCGGTTGATCATCGCCTCTTCCAGGTTTGTGAAACGGCCCCGTATCTCCGACGGTGTGGCAATATCCAGGACGCGTGAACGGTGCATCAATGCCAAGGTGTCGCACTTCTCCCCTTCATCGAGGTACGCGGTGGAGACGATGATGGTCATGCCTCCCGCGCGCATCTCTGCGAGTATTTCCCAGAACTCCTGACGGGAAACGGGATCTACACCGTTGGTCGGCTCATCAAGGATCAGCGCCTTCGGTTCGTGGACAAGGACACAGGCCAGCCCCAGCTTCTGTTTCATTCCGCCTGAAAGGTTGCCTGCCTGTCGATCGACGAAAGGAAGAAGATTGGAAAACCCGAGATACTTTCTTCTCCTCTCTGCGCGCTCTTTTCTGGGGACATTGAAGACATCCATGAAGAATGTCATGTTTTCATCTACCGTGAGGTCATTGTAGAGGCCGAAGCGCTGCGGCATATAACCGATCAGATGCTTCACCTTTTGCTTATCGGCAACGACATTGTAGCCCGCGATCGTAATTCGCCCGTCCGCCGCCGGCATCATTGTGGCTGTCATCCTGAGAAGTGTCGATTTGCCTGCGCCATCGGACCCGACCAGGCCAAAGATCGTTCCCCGTTCAACGGATAGGGTTGCGTCCCGTACGGCCTCCACTTCGCCGAAGCGCATGGATACATTCTCGATGGATATAAAAGGTGTGTTGTTTGTGACCATTTTCGCCCTCTTCAGATAATAAGAAGTTGCGTGCAAGGCTTTGTCAATATGCCAGCAACGCGGTTACTGACGCGAAAATTTTTTTACCCCCTTTTCTAAAGGGGGCAGGGGAGATTTTATTCCTTCTGCAAAATCCCTCTGAATCTCCCTTTGCAAAAGGGGAGGTTAATGGAACTTTTACCGCAGCCATGCATCCGCCGGCATGCCGCTCTTCAGTTCCATATCAGGATTCGGAATAGAGACCTTAACAAGATACACCAACTTTACGCGCTCTTTCTTGGTCTGGATGATCTTGGGAGTAAACTCCCCTTCCGGCGAGATGAATGTAACCTTTCCCTTATAGACCTTATTGGGAAATGTATCGACCTTAACATCTATGTCCTGCCCCGGTTTGACCTTGGCGATTTCCGTCTCATCCACGAATATCTTGAGATCAACCGTAGAGAGGTCTGTAAGCGTAAGAACCTCGCGGCTCGCTGTCACCACTTCCCCCGGTTCGACATTGCGGCTGGTGATTACTCCGTTGTATGGCGCCAGCAGCCGGGTATAGTTGAGCTGAATATCCGCCTGCTCGAGAGCCGCTTTAGCCTGTCTTGTCTGGGAGACGGCCGCCTTATATTCTTCCTGCGTGGCATCTATCTTTTTCAGGCTGCTCTTTGCCTGTCTCAGAGCGGCTTCCGCGTCATCGAGTCTGGATTTTGCCGTATCATAATTTAGTTTGATGGCATCCCGTTCTTTTTCAGTCACTACGCCGCGTTTGAACAATTCCTCATAACGGCGATAATTCTTTTTGGCGTCATCCATTGTGTCTCTCGCGCTGGTGACATTGGCCTCGGACCTTACCACGTCTGCCGGAAGAGTGTTTTTGTATATGCCCAGAAGCGTTGCCAGTTGCTCCTGCATTTTGGCCGACCGATCCAGGTTTGCCGCCGCCTGTTCTTTTTTAGACTGAAGTTCCGAAGGGTCTATCTCTGCGAGTAGCTGATCCTTTTTTACCGCATAACCCTCCCGGACGAGCACGTTCACAACGCGGCCGCTTGTCTGGAATGCGAGATTTGAATTGGTTGCTTCAATTGTACCGGAATAATAGAGTTCACCGCGCTGCGACTGCCACTGCCCGAAATAGACCAGTGCACCGACACCGAGAAGGAGAACCAAAAAAACTACGATGATGATTCTTTTTTTCATGGCAGGGCCTCCCGGACTCCCATTGCCCTCTCCAGTCTGGCGATGCTTATGTTGTAATCGCTCAGGGCATTGAAGTAATCCGACTTTGCTCTTGTCAGGAGAGTCTGCGCGTCCACAACATCCGTCGCCGTGCCCACCTGCTCACGGTATCTTTCCTGCGTGATCCGGTAATTCTCCTCCGCCTGTTCAATGGCTTTTTGCGTGACAGCCACTTGCTTTCTGGATTCCTGTAGGCCAAGCCAGGCGTTCTTAACATCGAGGGCGACCTGATCTTTCAGATTCTCCAGGGCATATGTGGCCTGGTTCTCCCGGGCGCGGCTTGCATCGACCCTGTTTTTTGTCTTGCCCCATTCCCAGAAATTCCAGGAGGCTACTCCCATGACGTAAGAATTGTCCGCGTTTCTTAAAGGGCTTCCGTTTACGCTCGCATCATCCCCGTAGCGTTCGAAGTGGCCTACGACATTTACGGAGGGGTAGTATTCACTCTTTGCCACATCGACCAGCTTCCGCGATTGTTCGACCTTCTGGGTATATGACTTGATCTCCGTCCTGTTTTCCATGGCAAGCTTCCGGCACTCGTCGAGTGATTTTGGATAGTCTCTGAGAGAAAGGATATCCTCTACTTCTGTTGGCGTATTGATATCTCTCCTCAAGACCGTATTGAATCTCGCTTTTGCTATTTCAATGCCGTTTTCGGCCCGGACAAGGTTCTGCCTGCCGTTAGCCAGCTCCACTTCAGAGCGAAGCAGGTCATTTTTGGGAATCACTCCGGCATCGAAAAAATCCTGGGACATATTTCTGTGTGCCTCAAGCTGCTCCACCGACTGCTTTGCGACAGTAAGGTTCTTTTCTGCCTTCAGTACATTAAAATATGCTACGCGGACATCCTGGATTATATCCTGTACGGTCGATGATTCATCCATGGAGGCTATTTCCCGGCCGATCCTGTTTGCCTGGTAATTCGCCAGTATTCCACCGCCGGCAAAGATCGGTTGTTTTGCTTCTATTACCCATGAATAGTTATCTTTTGTTGATGTCGGCAAGAAGGAAGGAAAGCCCGGGACGTTGACAGAGAGGTTTTCCCCCGGTTCTTCATTATATCTTTGATAACTGTAGGAGGTACTGAACTTCGGCAAGAATCCGGTAAATGCTTCTTGTTTCTGGGCCTCCGCGCTCCTTACCCCTTCTCTTGCTGATTGGATGAGGACACTTTGCGAGAGGGCCAGATCGATGCTCTGCTGTAAGGTCAGTTTATCCGCGGATTGGGCATCGTTGGTAAAAATACAGAATAAGAATGACATCGTGAAAAATATTAAATTCAAAGTCTTGGTATGCATGTTCCTTTCCTTTCATCTCTTGGCGGCATTGCCGCTTGTTAACATTCCTATTGGATATTTTTACAAAGGCGTTATTTCTTGACAGCTTTTAAAATAAGCCTCTCTATCTCACCAGCAATATTGCCGGATACTTTATCATGCATGCTCCTTATGGTTTTAGGAATCCAGTCATACCTGGCCCTGATGGGGGCGCTCGTTTTAAAGGTTATCATGGCCCCGATAACCATTATGTGTATAAGGAAGGGGATGGTTTCAACAAATATTCCCTTTTCCACGCCCTCACTGATTATTTCCCTGAGCATATTCACGATACGAAATATGTCCCTTGCCACCACCTCCGGAAGATGCCTGCCGCCTGATGCTACCTCACGCATCATAATGGGGGCCACTTGGGGATTTTCGTCAAGATTGCGGGCAAATGAGCGGATATAGATTCTTAATTTTTCTTCAGGGTCTTGTACGTCTTTTATCTTGCGGGCTATTGTTTCCGCTGTATTGCCGATGACATTTTGAATGACTTCCGCATAGAGGGCGTCTTTATTGCCGATGTGATAATAAATCATGGCTTTATTAACACCTGCGCGTTCGGCAATCTCATCAACCCTGGCCCCTGAAAAACCGACCTCCGAAAAGACGCTTGCCGCGGCTTCAAGGATGCGTGTGATGGTGCCGTTTCCTTTTTCGACTGATGCAGTATCCATTTCTGTACCCCTACAAAAAACTATAAGGTTAAACTAACCAGTTATTTAAACTAATTAGTAAGTAACATGCATTAACCATTGCGTCAAGGATTTTTTGCAAAAAAAAGACCTTCTCCTTGACACACAAACTTGTCGTACCTTATACTTACGCTACGTGAATATAATCTCTTAGTATGTCAGCTCATCGGTTTCTCTGTTATTGCGGGGTTGTTTACATGACAGCACCTCCTGTCCAGAAAAAAGAATATAGTCTCCGTACGGAAGAGCGGGGGCAGGGAGACATGATTCTCTTTATCTCCGGCCGCATAGCAATTGATGAGTTAAATCAATTTGAGGCTGAGGTTAAAAACATCCTCGACAATAAGACCATACAGAAGCTCGAGATAAACCTCGGAGATGTCACATATCTGGACAGTGCGGGAGCTCTCGCCCTTTTCCAGCTTGAAGAAAAAAGCGCAACCCGGTCCGTCCCCGTAACATTCCATGACATAACTGATGAGATTAAAGGAATCTTGAACTTGCTTAATCAGAAGTCCCACCTGATTCCGCCCCCCGTTCCTACGAGAAAGGAACCGAATATTCTGGAGCAGGTTGGGGAAACTGCCCGATTGCTGTTGAATGATTTCTACCAGGTCGTCAGTTTTATTGGTGAGCTCCTCATTGCCCTAATTCATGTGGTCCTCAAACCCCGGTCGGTTCGCTGGAAAGACGTCCTGTTTTACATGAAGAGTGCCGGTGCGGACGGGCTTCCCATCGTCGGACTTATCAGCCTGCTCATGGGTATTATCATGGCTTTTATGTCTTCATTGCAGCTCAGACAATTCGGTGCAAATATATATGTGGCGTCCCTTGTGGCAATCGCCGTGGTGAAGGAGCTCGGGCCCATCATGACCGCTATCCTGGTGGCGGGTCGTTCGGGATCAGCCTTTGCAGCAGAGATCGGTACCATGATCGTGAATGACGAGGTCAATGCGTTGAAAACCATGGGATTTGAACCAACCCGTTTCCTTGCCGTTCCGAAGGTCCTGGCCGCTGTTTTTGTCGTACCGATCCTGACAATTTACGCCGATTTTTTTGCCATTCTGGGTGGATTAGTGGTAGGTGTGGTCGGGCTCGATCTTACCGCGTACACGTACATCCAGCAGAGCCGGAACAGCATACAGATCTTCGATATTGTGTCGAGCCTTATAAAATCTGTGGTCTTTGCCGTGTTGATCGCGGGAATCGGCTGCCAGAGAGGATTTCAGGTCAGGGGTGGGGCGGAGTCGGTCGGCACTTCGACAACCTCGGCGGTCGTATCGGCTATTTTTCTGATCATTGTAGCAGACTCAGCATTTGCCATTATACTTCATTATATCAGATAAGGGGTAAGACAGCACATTGGAGTACGGGAAGGAAAATGGATGGATAAAGATCCGATTATCGAGGTAGAAAATCTGACGACCCGCTACGGCGATACCACCATACTTGAAAATGTCAGTTTCCAGGTCCATCGGGGTGAGATGTTCATGATCCTGGGTGGAAGCGGGTGCGGCAAGTCCACTTTGCTGAAACATATAATAGGACTCTTAAATCCTTATTCAGGGCGGATTGTCGTCAACGGGACGGATATCACTGCCGCCGGCGAGGATGAACTGAGACAGGTACAGAAGGCAATCGGTGTTCTGTTCCAGGCTGATGCCCTCTTCGGTTCCATGACTCTGTTTGAGAACATTGCCCTCCCGCTTTCTGAATACACAGACCTGTCACCGGAAATGATCGATAAAATAGTGAAGATGAAACTGGCCCTTGTGAATCTGGCGGGATATGAGAATCATATGCCCGCTGAGCTGTCCGGCGGTATGCGCAAGAGGGCCGGCCTAGCCAGGGCCATGGCGCTTGACCCGCTGCTCCTTTTCTTCGACGAGCCCTGGGCGGGACTTGATCCGGTTACGGCTGCAGAGCTTGACATACTCATAAAAAGCATCAACGATGCCATGGGAACCACCATGGTGATTGTTACCCAGGAACTGGCATCCATATTCAGTCTTGCCCAGAGGATAATCATGCTGGATAAGAGTGCCCGTGGTATTATTGCAGAGGGAGAACCGAAATATCTTAAGGAACAATCCAGAGATCAAAGGGTCAATAATTTTTTCAACAGGAAAGCCTAAGGATAAACGAGGGAGGAATATAGCAGTGGCCAGGCAGGTATCCACTTTCATGATCGGGCTCTTTGTAGCAGTCGGCATAGTCATCGGTGTAAGCGTCATCGTGTGGATCGGAGCTTCACAGTATTTCGAAAAGGGCAGCATGTACGTTACGTATTTTGATGAATCAGTCCAGGGTCTCCAGAGGGATTCCAGCGTGAAATACCGTGGTGTGGATGTTGGCAGGATAGTAAAAATAAGTGTAGCTCCCGACAACAAGCTCGTTGAGGTAGTAATGAAAATCAATTTGAAGGACGATGTGGAAAAGAATTCTATTGCCCAGCTAAGAGCCGCGGGGATTACCGGCATTGTATTTGTCGAGTTGAGTCAGCGTGATCCCCATGCACCTGACCTGTCCCCAAAGATCAACTTCGCTACCGAATATCCTGTAATTCCGTCAAGACCTTCCGAAATCAGGCAAATTCTCACCGGCATATCTGAGGTCATAGATAAAGTACACGAGATAGATTTCCGGGGGATATCGGATCAAATCATAACGACGGCAAAGTCGGCAGACAATTTCCTGGCCGGCAGCAGGATGAAACAAATTCTGGCAAATATGGAGTCGTCTACAGCAGCGCTTAACAGGTCTATGACCCGGCTGGATAAAATAATTTCCGAAGGCAACCTGGAAGGAACCTTTTCGGATGCTAAGCAGGCACTGTCAGAGGCACGCTCCCTGATCGCCGGAGTGAAGAATGATCTGCAGACTATAAAACTATCGGATACGGCCGATAAGGCAAACCAGGTAGTGGATGTCTTGGACAGGACCGTTCGCACATCAGCGGTGGATATCCAAACGTCTACAGAAAACATAAGGCGGGCTTCCGATAATCTTGACCGATTACTGGAGAGGCTTGATGCTAATCCGTCTGAACTCATATTCGGCAGGAAGCCTGAGCAGAGGCGGTGATAGACTGAGAAGGGTATGGCCAGGACCCTGAACTATGAAAACTTTACTAAAGACGGAGGAATATAATGAGAGGTAAGAATCTGTTTATTCTTGTTCTGCTTCTGCTTGTTGTGGGCTGTGTCGGTGGGCAGGTTGCGAGTTCGATAGAATACTACATGCTCGATTACGCATCACCAATTATCAAGAGCTCAACACCGCTCAATGTATCTCTCAGGGTGGAAAGATTCTCGGTTGCCCAGCTCTTCAACAGTAATGCCATGCTGTACAGAACGGGGTCATTCAATCTAACCTCATTTTCCAATGACCGGTGGAGGGTGAACCCGGGGGACATCATAACAGATAGCCTGATCCGTGATTTCAGACATGCCGGTATTTTCCGGGGTGTCTTCTCATACCGGGATACGGAGGTGACCCGATTCGTCCTCGAAGGAAATGTGACGGAATTCCTTGCGGTCGAGGAAAAGGGCAGCCCGAAGGCGTTACTGACCATATACGTGACTCTGCTGGATCTGAAGCAGAAGGAAATTACCCGAAAGATAGTTTTTCAGAAAATGTATTCCCAATCGGCAGAGTGTAATGGGAGAAGTCCCGGAGAAATAGCTCAGGGGTTGAGCAAATCCATGGAGCAGTTGTCAGGACAAATTATAAGTGATGTCTATCAGGCCGTCAAGTCGGTTGATTCCGCTGCAAGTGATTAACCGGAGACACATCATTTAATACTCTCGGACCACATCTTGTATTAAATCCGGAAGCGACCGCAATCCCGGCAGCTTGCTGCGGAGAGCTTCAAATTATATTGACTTACAAGAGCGGTTCTCCTATACTCCACGCACCGGAATTCTAATCAAATACAAATGCTTAATTTGTTATTCCGGGCTTGACCCGGAATCCAGGCTTGTCCCCGCGAAGGCGGGGAACCATGAATAGCCATCCAGTCTCCCTTTTATAAAGGGAGATTTAGAGGGATTTTTGCAAAGAGAATAAAAAATCCCCCAGGCCCCCTTTATAAAAGGGGGTGTATAAATCTATTTTCGTAGTAATGACGGACGGCTCTTATAAAAAAATTTTTCTGTGTATTATTTGTTCAAAAAATTTACCAAACGGAGGGCGGTATGAAAAAAATATTGTTTTCGCTTGTTTTATGTGCATTCATGATTCTGTTCCTCGGCGCCTGCACCGAAAAAAGTAATACTATTAAAATTGGGGTGAACGCGGAAATGACGGGTGACATGCCCGCTGTCGGTGAGTCCTGTAAAAAAGCGGCGGAAATGGCGGTTAAGGAGGTGAACGACGCGGGCGGGATCGACATCGGCGGGCAGAAATACAAGGTCGATCTGTTTGTCGAAGATAACGCGGGCAAACCTGATCAGTCCGCTTCCGCTACCCAGAAGCTGATCACGCAGCAAAAGGTTCACGCCATCGTCGGCCCCAATGCCACACGCTTTGCCCTCCCGGCCTCTGAGATTGCTGAAAGCTCAAAAGTCGTCCTCATCAGCCCCTGGTCGACAAATCCCAAAACGACGCTGGATGCAAAGACCAATGCACCGAAAAAATATGTTTTTCGCGCCTGTTTTATCGATCCTTTCCAGGGGCGCGTGGTAGCGAAATTCGCGCTGGATACCCTCAAGGCAAAGAAAGCGGCTGTGCTCTATGATGTCGCCTCCGAATACAATAAGGGTATTGCCGAGATATTCAAGGAGACTTTTGAGCAAAGCGGCGGCAAGGTTGTTGCCTTCGAGACATACACGACAAATGATAAAGACTTCTCCGGGCAGTTGACAAAAATCAAAAGCGCAGCCCCTGATATGATATTTTTGCCCAACTATTACAGTGAAATCCCTCTTCAGATTCAGCAGGCAAAACGGCTCGGCATTAAGGCGCCCTTTGTAGGCAGCGATTCATGGGGCTCACTGGAACTGCTGAAACTTTGCGGAAATGACTGTGAAGGTTATTACTTCAGCACCCATTATGCAGCCGACGCGGCAACACCCGCGGCAACCAAGTTTATCGAGGGGTTCAAGGCCAAATACGGGATCGTGCCTGATGATGTGGCGGCGCTTACCTACGACTCCTTCGGGCTTCTCTTCCAGGCGCTCAGGAGCGCAACGAAGCTTGACAGGCAGGCAATCCGGGACGCCCTTGCAAAAATTCCCAAGTATGAAGGTGTGACGGGAAATATGCAATTCAAGGAAGGCTCCGGCGATCCCACAAAAAGCGCTGTGATCGTGCAGATAAAGGGCGGTAAGTTTACATACTTTGCAACTGCAAATCCGTGATGATTTTTTAAATGACCTACGTCCTTCAGCAGCTACTGAATGCGCTTCAGGTCGGCAGCATCTATGCACTGATCGCCCTGGGCTACACCATGGTCTATGGCATACTGACCATGATAAATTTCGCCCATGGCGATCTTTTTATGGTAGGCGCCTTCTTATGCTTCCTCGCGGCATTATATCTTAAACTCCCTTTTGTCCCCGTACTGATAATTTCTATGATCGGTGTGGCGCTGCTTGGCGTCGTTATAGAGCGATTTGCGTATAAGCCGCTGCGCCAGGCGCCGCGCGTTTCCGCCATCATCACCGCCCTGGGCGTGGGTTTATTCCTGGAAAATTTTACACTGGCCTTAAGCCCTTATCCCAAGCAGGTTCCCCAACTCCTGGAGAACATGTCCTGGACATTCTTTGACGTTTCCATATCCTCGCTTCAGATATTCGTTATCAT
>DATKLL010000137.1:0-20460 GCA_035542475.1 Syntrophales bacterium | reverse complement strand
GAATGTATTTATTGGACCGCATTGTGTTATCTTGCCAAAAGTCCATATCGGAAAAGGCACCGTGATTCAAGCTGGCACGGTTGTATCACGTGATGTGCCTCCAGAAACACTCTGGGGACCTCCTAAGAGTGGGCCCATCGCTCGGGTTACTATTCCACTCACTCCCCATCATTCATACGAAGAATTTATCAAAGGTCTTCGCCCAATACGTAAATAATAAGACTTCTTAGCTTTTTCATATCAGTGGTTATTTTTTTTTCAGAATCTGTCGATTCTATCTGTATTCTGTAATTAATAGACGGTACTATAATGAGAATATGATATTTATAGGAAAAAACTCATACGAAAGAAAATAACACCCCCGCCTCCAGTCAAAGGCTTGGGGACATGATTTTAAAGGTATATTTAACTACTTTTTTCAAGGTGATGTATTTTTAGTTCAGAACTTTTAAGAATATACCGAAAGACATCTTTAATGGACATCAATTCCCATACATTCATACATCAATTCTTAGAGCAGAGCAGCACATTTTACCCTGACAAGATTGCTCTTATTTATCAGAAACAGCGGGTGACGTATAAAGAAATCAATAATCAGGCAAACAGACTTGCTCATATGTTTACAAAATGGGGCATTAACAAAGGAGATAGAGTCATATTGCTTTTAGAAAATAGCCTTGAATACGTAGTAAGTTATTACGGTTCATTAAAAATAGGTGCTGTAATTGTTCCCGTCAGTACCGAAATCAAAGAAAGCGGGCTGGAATTTATTATTACAGAAACCAAACCCAAGATTATCATTACTTCATCGATATTCGAAAGAGTTTTAAAAAACAGCATAATGCGGGGATGTTGTATTGAAAAAGTTCTAATCAGAAATCCGAAATTAAACTGGTCTGAAACTCCATTTACCATGATTTCTTGGGATGAGATTTTTGGCAATGAGATATATGAGAACCCGGATATTTCGATAGATGAGGAATCGTTGGCAAGTATTATTTACACTTCAGGATCAATGGGAATACCCAAAGGCGTAATGCTTTCCCACAGAAATATTGTTTCTAACACTCATGCAATATGTCAATACCTCGAACTTTCTGATAATGATATACAAATGGTTGTGCTTCCATTTTTCTATGTCATGGGGAAATCACTATTGAACACTCATTTTGCCGTTGGAGGCACAGTGGTCATTAATAATATGTTTTTATACCCGGCTACCGTCTTAAACCAAATGATTGATGAAAAAGTAACCGGTTTTTCTGGTGTGCCTTCAACGTATGCATACTTATTGCATCGTTCACCTCTTTTAAGTAACAGCGACAAGCTATCCAATTTACGGTATTGCTCTCAGGCCGGTGGTCATATGGCAAAGCAGCTTAAAATAGCTTTACGTCAAACGCTTCCTGATCATACCAAAATTTTTATTATGTATGGAGCAACGGAAGCATCTGCACGGCTTACTTATCTGGATCCATCTTATTATGAAACCAAAATGGAATCTGTTGGCAAAGAAATTCCCAAAATGACAATTAAAATAATTGGTGAAGAGGGCACTGAACTTCCCGCAGGCTCAATTGGAGAACTTGTTGCACAGGGACCCAGCATTATGGCAGGTTACTGGAATGATCCAGATACAACCGCAAAGGTATTGGATGTACAAGGGTATCATACCGGTGATCTGGGATACAAAGATCAGGATGGTTTTATTTTCATTACCGGCAGAAAAGATAATCAGTTGAAAGTTGGTGGTCATAGAATTAATCCTCAGGAAATTGAAGATGTAATTTTGGAAACAGATCTTGTCTTTGAAGCGTTTGTAACAGGGTATCCCGACAAGTTGCTTGGGTATAAATTAATGGCGGTTGCTGCTGCCAAGAAAGAAGGGATTAATGATCAAACTATTCTTGCTGTGTGCGCCCAGCGTTTACCCAGATATAAAGTCCCGGAAAAGATGGTGATGGTTTCCTCCTTGCCAAAAAAATTGAGCGGGAAAATAGACAAAGAAAAATGCTTTGAGATCATAGAAAAATCTATTTTACCCTCCAATCAATAGTTAAGATAAAAAAGACCTAAAAACGGATACAGGTATGGAAGAAAGCGAAAAAATCAGAAAATTTATAGTAGACAATTTTCTGTTTGGAGACGGTTCGAGTCTTAATGATGATACTTCCTTTCTCGAGGAGCGTATAATCGATTCCACAGGTATTTTACAAATTATTTCCTATATAGAGGAAGAATTCGATATAAAAATTGATGACGAAGAAATAATCCCCGAAAATCTTGACAGTCTTAATAACATTGCCGTCTTTCTGAACAGAAAATTATCATCTGGCTGATACACGTTTGCAAAAAAAAGAATCCCAAAGTTTTCAATTATCTAATTGTTCACCTAGTTGTTGCACAATTATTTTCTCACTTGCTTCCCATAGTTTTCTTGCCATATTCAAATCATAAGAAATAGATGACGATTTTATTGCCTTCTTATCTTTGAAATACTTGCCTGTAATACCTTCCACACTTGGTGAAGTTGCAAGATATATAATTGTTTCGGCTCCTTGTTCCGGTGTCAAAAGGTTTCCTTTCATTAGATAATAAATTCTATGCTTAAGCCAATTTATTAATCCATTATTTCTGGCAAAGTTTGTCGCTACTCCGCCCGGATCCACAGCATTAGCGGTAACTTTAATATTTTTAAGTCTATCAGCCAATTCATAAGTGAATAGAACATTTGCAAGTTTTGAATTTGCATACTGCCTTCTGCCATCATATTCATTTCGATTAGTAATATTTTCAATTATTCCGTTTCCACTATAGTGAACACCTGAAGAAATATTAACGATTGTTGCTGCTGATGATTTTTTTAGTGTATTAATCAGAAGGTTTGTTAATAGAAAATGGCTTAAATGATTTACTGCCAGTGTCTGTTCAATTCCCTCTTTTGAAATAATATGGTCAAGAAATCTGGCGCCGGCATTATTAATTAAAATATCAATATGTTCATAATCCGATTTAATTCTTTTTGCCGATTTGCTTACCTCTTTCATTAATGAAAGATCAAGTTTGTAAAATTCTATTTTTTTATTATTCGTTTCCTTTTTTATCTGATCACAGATTATTCTACCTTTGTCAGCGTTTCTGCCAATCAATACGAGAGAAGCTCCTAACTTAGCAAGTTTTAAAGCTGCTGCTTTACCTATTCCGGAAGTCGCTCCAGTTATCAAACAAATCTTATTCTCGAAAGATTGCATTTATGAATCACCCTAAATATAATAAATTTAAGCTTTTAATTTATATATCATAATTAAATTGCCTACAAGTCCATAGTTGTTTATAACTTGATACCAGGTGAGCTTGAGGGTAAGCTTTCCAGAAATGTACTTACGATGATTTTTGAAAGCCTTCTAATATGTGCGGAATAACCGGATTTTTTTGTTTTCAAGGGACAGACGCGGAAGCTGGCAACCAACTTAAAAGGATGGTTTCCATTTTGCATCACCGCGGGCCGGATGAATGCGGAATGTATTTAGATAATCACGTTGGTTTAGGACACACACGTCTGAGCATTATTGATCTTTCCACTGGTCAGCAGCCTTTGCACAATGAAGATGAGACCATGTGGATCGTTTTTAACGGGGAGATTTTTAATTATCCCGAGTTGCGAACAGAATTAGAGAAATCAGGCCATCAGTTTTATACACAATCGGATACTGAAGTCATCATCCATTTATATGAAGAAAAGAGTAGTGCATGCGTTGAAGAGCTTAATGGTCAATTCGCCTTTGCCATTTGGGATGCAAAAAGAAAGAAATTGTTTATTGCCCGTGACAGAGTTGGCATACGGCCGTTACATTACGCTATCCATAACGATACCTTCTTTTTTGCTTCAGAGATTAAGTCGATTTTTGCATCTAATACCATTCCCCGGGAAATTGATGCTGTCGGTCTGGATCAGATATTTACTATGTGGACAACACTTCCGGGGAAGACATTTTTTAAAAATGTTTTTGAACTGCGACCGGGTCATTATGCCACAGTAACCGAAGGATCTTTTATTGAGAAGAAATACTGGGAAATTCCTTATTATCCAAAATATGAGTATCTGGCCACATCGCCGCAGGAATTGAGCGAGGCTGTGCGTGCTTTACTTGTAGATGCCGTTCGTATTCAGCTTAGGTCTGATGTTCCAGTAGGTACCTATTTAAGCGGTGGACTCGATTCATCTGGTATTAGTGCATTGGTTGCAAAATATTTTAATACCGACGTTCAAACTTTCGGTATCAGATTTGAGGAACTGGATTTTGATGAAGGGGTTTTTCAAAAGCAGATGTCATCTTTCCTGCAGGTTCATCACCACGAACTATGTGCAACTAATCAGAGCATAGCAGAAGCGTTTTCCAGAGTGATCTGGCACTGCGAAAAGCCGATTTTACGGACTGCGCCGGTACCGCTTTTTTTGTTATCAGGCTTCGTTCGTGAAAACGGTATCAAGGTTGTATTGACCGGTGAAGGCGCCGATGAGATTTTTGGAGGATACGATATTTTCAAAGAGGCCTTATTAAGGCAATTTCTTTCACGCCAACCACAATCATCAGTGCGAAGCCTTCTGTTTTCATATTTGTATCCTGATATTTTTAAAACCGATCGATTAAAAAAATCGCTGCATCTTTTTTTTAGTACCTCAACTGATGATGTATTGACTCCTTTCTTTTCTCATCTGATACGCTGGAAAAATACCAGCCGGACCAAGTTATTTTTTTCCGAAGAATTAAAAAAATTGATCGGCAATTATAATGTGTATGATGATCTGAACTCATTTCTCCCGGACGATTTTGCAGAAAGAGATTGTCTGGCAAAGGCTCAATATTTAGAAATATTCCTATTTCTCAGCAATTACCTGCTTTCTTCTCAGGGTGACAGGGTTGCAATGGCGCATTCGCTGGAGATCAGGGTGCCTTTCCTTGATCATAGGATTATTGAATTCATGGCCCGTGTTAATCCGCTCTGGAAAATACTGGGAATGAATGAAAAACATATCCTGAAAAAAGCCTTTAAGGGCATATTGCCTGAGGCAATTGTAAAACGCACCAAGCATCCCTACCGCGCGCCAATTCAGCAAAGCCTCTGCAATTCACACACCTTTGACAGGGTAAAGGATTCACTTTCTGAACTATCCTTAAGGCAGTGCGGTCTGTTTGACGCGACAAAGGTTAAAAATCTTTTGAAGAAATTATATTCGGCAACAAATATAAATGAGGTTGACGGGATGGCTCTTGCAGGAATATATTCTACCCAACTTCTCTATAAATATTTTATAGATCAATTGCCTATGCCTGTTAATAATGATTTTAGACCTGTAGTGTTTGTTGATAAAAGGTAGATTTATCGCATGAACGAAGCACGATCATTTTCCAAAGATGTATTAACGATCGATTGTGCGAAAGAAGTCGATCGTATTGCAAACAGAATGCGAGAGATTCTTGTAAAGCAGTTTAAACGAAGGGGTTATATCGTCGGCATTTCAGGAGGTATTGACAGCAGTGTCACTGCTGCCCTCTGTGTAAAGGCTGTCGGCAAGGAGAGGGTGTTTGCTTTGCAAATGCCGGAAAGGCATTCTGCTGAGGATACTCTCAACTTGAGTACTACGGCAGCCGACTTTTTGGGAATTGAGCGGGAATACATCGACATAACAATCATATTGGAAGCAGTAGGATTTTATGAAAAATATGACAAAGCACTTCAATCGGTAATTCCGGCATACGGAAAAGGGTGGAAGTCGAAAATCGTTCTACCGAATATTATAGAGAGTAAATCTCTCTCTTTTTTTTCTGTTGTGGCGCAATCTCCTCAGGGAGAAATAATTAAGCAGAGATTGTCATTGAAATCTTATCTGGAAATTGTGGCAGCCTCAAATTTCAAACAGCGGATACGAAAAATGCTGGAATACTATCATGCAGACCGGCTGAATTATGCAGTTGCCGGTACTCCTAACCGGTTGGAATATGATCAGGGTTTTTTTGTAAAGTTAGGCGACGGCGCTGCGGACGTCAAGCCAATTGCTCACTTATACAAGACACAAGTTTATCAGTTGGCGGAATTTCTCGATATGCCCGAAAAAATACGGAAGCGGCTGCCAACAACCGATACCTATTCATTACCGCAGGGCCAGGACGAGTTCTATTTCTTCTTACCGTATGATAAGATGGATTTGTGTCTCTACGCGAAGAACAGTAGTATCCCTGCTGAAGTCGTCGGTCAAGAAATCGGTTTAACGGCAGAACAGGTACGGAGAGTTTTTAAAGATATCGATCAAAAACGCTCAACTACCCGGTATCTTCATCTAAGACCACAATTGGTGGAAGATCTTCAGGAAATTAAATGACATTATTAAATGTATTTGAGTTAATTTATACTTAAAAATTCAAGGATTGTTGTCATTATCACATAGAAACCATTATCAACAGGAAAGGAATTTTTAATGAGCAGGAATGAGCAGTCAGTTTCCATATCTCCAAACGGTGAATCGTTTCCCCTCCCCCAGCAACGTGATTATGAATTGGAATTTGAGCAGTTGCAAAAACTTGTCACCGACCAGAAAGCCATGGGACGCGAAATCGTTGTCGTGATGGGCTTGGGGTTTGTGGGCGCAGTCATGGCCGGTGTTGTTGCAGATACCATCAATCGTAAAACGGGAGAGCCTTCAAAGTTTGTCATCGGGATGCAGCGTCCTTCAATGCGGTCCTACTGGAAAACACCCTACATCAACCGGGGAATCGCGCCAGTTGAATCGGAAGATCCTGAAGTCGCTCCCTTAGTCCATCGCTGCGTGAATATAAAAAAAACTTTAATGGCAACTTTTACTTATGATGCCCTTACCCTTGCTGATGTTGTTGTTGTGGATGTCCAATGTGATTATAACAAGGAAACATTAGGTGATATGCGATGCGGGGAGGCGGACATTGCCGCTCTCGAGGACAGTCTTAGAATCATTGGCGAAAGGATAAGGCCGGATTGCCTGGTTCTAATCGAGACAACAGTCCCGCCGGGAACGACAGAATATATCGCCTATCCTATTATAAAGAAGGCCTTTGAGAAACGAGGCATTAATGACCAGGAACCTCTATTGGCCCATTCCTTTGAAAGGGTTATGCCGGGACGTCAGTATGTATCTTCGATCCGTGATTTCTGGAGGGTTTGCAGCGGCATAAACGCTGAGGCAAGGAAAAAGGTCGTGGCATTCCTCTCTGATATAATTAATGTGGACAAATATCCCCTGACTGTTCTGGACCGCCCTATTGAGAGCGAAACCTGCAAGATTGTAGAAAATTCATATCGTGCTACAATTCTGGCTTATCTGCATGAGTGGAGTATTTTCGCAGAGAGGAATGGAGTGGACATTATTAAGGTGCTGGAGGCTATCCGTGTGCGTCCTACCCATTCGAATATAATTTTTCCGGGACCAGGGATCGGAGGCTATTGCCTTCCCAAGGACGGCGGACTTGGTGTCTGGGCCTACCATACCCTTATGGGGTTTGAAGACGATATCTTTAAAATAACACCGGCAGCTATCAACATAAATGACACCAGACCCCTTCACGCCGTACAACTGGTGAGGGATGCGCTGCGGAATATGGGTAAGATTGTTGCTGCCTGCAAGATTGCCATTCTCGGGGCGTCCTACCGGGAGGATGTAGGCGATACCCGTTACAGCGGCTCGGAAGTCCTTGTACGCAAGCTGTCAGAAATGGGAGCTGACGTTGCAGTTCATGATCCCTATGTAAAACACTGGTGGGAATTTGAAAAACAGGAAAGCTATCCGGCACCGGGTCATTCCAAGGCCCGGTTTTTCCGTAATCAAGAAAAATTGGCTGAGTTACGGATTGATGATGATATTGCAAAGTCGCTTCATAAGGCAGATGCCGTTGTCCTGGCAGTACGGCATGAGGCTTATCTACGTTTGACCCCCGACCGTATCGTTGAACTGACGGAACGGCCAGTGGCTGTGGTCGACTGCTTTGGCATATTAGATGACACAAAAATAAAGCGCTTTTTTGAACTCGGCTGCGAGGTAAAGGGACTGGGCCGTGGACATGTAAAGCGCATCAAAGATGCGGTTCAACGATCGAGAAAATAGGGCACCAAAGAGACAACGCTTCTCTCAAGGTTGTATTTGTATTTTTAGTCCGGCAAGGCTACCTCAGTAATCTCGCCAGGATGATGCCGAGGATAAGCCATATAGGAATAGAAATGATAAGAGCCCAGACGACTCCTTGAATATTTTTCAATCTCCCTTGTAGACTCTTTTCAAGAAGTACCCTTTCCATTTTTAACCTTATCTCATCTATATTGAAGGGCTTGGTTATGTAATCCTTAGCCCCCTTCTTCACTGCCTCCAATGCCGATTCTATGGATGGATAGCCGGTGATCATAATAAATACTGCGTCCGGATCCACCTTCTTGACTTCACTGAGCAGTTCCAATCCGTTTACTGGTCTCATAACGAGATCAGACAGTATGATATCGAAATGCCCGTTCTTGTATATTTGAATGGCTTCTTGCCCATTTACAGCGCACGCCACCTCATAACCAAACTCATCAAGATACTCTTTTAAAATTTGCCTTATATTTTCTTCATCGTCAACAACTAACACCCGTTTCCGTTGCTTTTTGAAATCAGCCATATAGTTTCCTTTCAAAAAACCCCTTAATCCTCATTTCGAAAGGGGTAGTTGTCTGGAGTCCCACATTCGCAGGAACGACAGGTTATGATGATGGATGAAAGTTTATCCTATGTGTTTTTTATATATAATGGTCAAATAATTTAGTCAAATATAAGATAGTCCTTTTTAAAATTTTATTAACGAACCACTTAAAAGCGGGAAAAACTTATTGTCCCGTTTATCGGCCTGAAGTTAAAAGGCCATAGCCCCGTTATCAGCATGCCCGCCCAGATGACAAGAAAGACGACCCCGTAGAATGCGACGCTTCTTTCCTGAAACCACTGGCTGCTAAAGCTTATGGACATAGGGAATGACATAAAATCCTTCTGATACTTTATATCTTGCCAATAAAGACTTGAGAATCGGATACAGATCGAAAGAAGAATCAGTCATTACCTCGATGTTCCCGTCAAAATTGCCCTCCTTAATAATACCTTTTATTCTGGTATAGACCCCTTTTCCCTCCATAGTAAGAGAATTAACGGCAATTGTATTATCCCCGATAGTAAGCAGTCCCCTCACGTTCCTGAATACGTGCAGTGGTAAAGCACTGATTCCAGGGAGTGCTCCTTTCAGCATCGCATTGTCAATAGAAAAAGTAATCTCTCCTTTCCGATGCTTTCTTTGAAAATTGAACTTGAGGGTCCCTTCACCATACATACCTATTTTTTCAATAACCGGCAGACCATTTACCTGAATATTATCTCCAGTGACATCCAGAGCCATTCCCCATTTTTCTTCAGTAACGGTACCATTAATTGTGCCGTGATTCATATGACCTGTAATGTTTAACCGGGGGGTCAGTTCCAGAAGGGAGTGCAAATCCGGTGTTACGTTCATGTCTTGGATTACAATAAGGGGTTTAATTTCCTGGTCTGATAATGAAGAAGATATATCGGCACCCGCATATAATATTTGTCCCTGTTCCGCTCTTAAAGTATAAAAGATGCCCTTTTTGAGACCTATCAGCTTGATCTCAACGTCACGTCCTTCTAATGAATCCTTAATGTAGCCGTTTATTAAAGAATCAGGGATGACGAGCCATACGACCCAAATAAAGAGGAAGAAAATTATAAGCGTAACAGCAATTCTTTTAATATGAGATCTCCTCTCCTTATATAGGGCAGGCAATATGCCATTATTATACCCGAAATGACATATTGGGGTGGTTGACTTCACTTCCTAATAACTGAAAAAACGACGATATGCACTAACTACAAAACAGAAATGCCTATGACCCCTTATCTATTATAAGCAAACTAGGAACCGCCGAAGAGTGATAATGCCATTGTGACGTCGAGCAGTTCCGGATTTTCAAAGGACTTTTTTATAACCACTCTCTTTACCGCTAAAATCATCGGAGCATTTTCAATTTTATAGAGCATGTGAACCAATTCGCTCATATTCAGTTTTTCCATTTGTATCTCCGCCGACTCTTCACTCATTTGATCTATTACTTTCTTCGTCCCCGTCAACTTAACCGATTTTATTTTCTCCTTGATACCAAGCGAAAGGGAAATATCCCCTATTGCCTGAGTTATGCTGTTTGTTTTTGTGAGAGTTTTTTTCTGTTCTATGGCGTTGACACTCGCTTTCAGTGATCTGAATTTATTAGATAAGGCGGAAAATTCTTGATACTTAGAATTCAATTCCGCCAGTTCTTTTTCTGCCGCCTTCTCCCAAAGCAGACCAGGAACAATCAGTATATAGAGCACAATCAGTATCGCCACAACAAACATCATTTTGCGGGATGCCCGATCTTGCCAATGCTCGCGGATTAAGTTAAAAGGAAAATCAAATTTCATGATGATTGCCCCCTGGCAACAACAGTAAAAAGAATCTTCCCATGTGCCGTCGTCTTAACATCGGAAATAGATACGCCCGGCAGAAATTCAGAAAGTTTCATTTTAATCTTTGAAAGATCATCCATGGAGCCGGTCTCTGCCTTCATTTTAATCAGACCTTTTTCAATCTGAATATCAGTATAAACAGTGTGTGTTTCCCTTCTCTTCGATAAATCCGTTAGAAACTGAAGAGTGGCTATACCCGTCAGCGTGTCATTCTTTTCTTCAATTTCCCTGAGATGAGATTTCAACTGGTTTAGTGCATCAATAGTCTTCTTTTCGCCGGGGAAAAGGCTGCTGTATGAACCGCGCATATCGCTTGTTATTTTGCTTACCTCTTTTTTTATCATGATCGCCTGGAATATGATGCCGCCATGAATGACAAGTGCTAACAGGAAGGCAAGAATAGCCGTTATCCTCAAGGCTTTCCCCGTTCTTTCGGCATCCTTCCTATAGGTAAACTGTCCTGTTCTGAGATTGATGGTAGGTCTAATGAGTTCGTATTCTGCTGCAATAATACGCTGGTTTTGATCCCATTTTTGAAGACCGATTAGATGTTCCGCAATTGATCCGCGAAATCCCCCCTGGTCTGGGCCCTCCTCCCCAGCTTTGACGACTGTCTGGAGATCGATGGATGTGACAACCCGAGGATCGATGCTTTTACGGGCAAGCTGCGTAAGAACATGATTAAGCACTTCTTTTCTTGTATAAGCCACAAGAACTTCTACTATTGTGTCATCACCGCCCAGATTGATACTATCAAAAACAATATCTTCAGAGCCTCCGATGATGTAATTATCCAGTTCAAGAGGGATGGCCTTTGTTATTTTTTCCTTATCGGAGAATGGAAAATTTAAGATTCTGAAGTCTAAAATGGTGGTGGGTACGCTTGCATAAAACTCATCTATACCCGTCCAATCCTTCTGCGAAACATAATCCAGGGTCGTCTCATATGCATATCCATCCCTCGTTATAATGAAGAGGTGGACAAGAGATTGATCATCCCCGTACAGGTTGACTTCTCGAGACGAAGGGTGTGGCCCGCACATGGGACTCTCCGGATGGATATCAATGACACCTACTTTTTTCATTACGTCTCCTGCCAGTACTTGACTATGAAGCCGCCCCCGCTATTTTCTATGACGCATTCGATAATACGCTTTAACCGATCTCGTGACGCTTCGGAAGTAACGCGAAAATTTGAAGCCTTCACCCCAATCTTGCCTATCAGGGACTGCCCTAATGGACCTTCAAAACCTGCCACTTTTACTATGTCACTGGTGCTCTTGAACGGCTCGATAGATCTATAGTTTACGATCCTTTCCGCCAGCGTACTGGTCATCATGTCATCTAAAGCTATTAATACAGGCACAGAAGCGGTATTAATGTTAATGATGTTTGCATATACTCCACCAATACCGTATACTGTTATAAAAGGAACTAATTTTTCACACACCTTGGAATCAGCGATTAACCAAAGCTCATCCACACTGTTCAGGTAGGCGTTCTTTGCTCTTGTTTCTAAAGGGCTGAGTGTTGTCTTCCTATTGCGGTTAATCCAGTCGGCAACTTTGTCTGCAATTTGTTCATCAAGTTCAAGGTTCATAAGCAGTTTTTTGAAGGATCCATAGGCACCTTTGTTCAAAGTGCCATTGGGCAAAACCAGTGAGTTGAGGTTGAGCTTTGCATTTTCATCCTCAACCTTAACAATCACTTTTCCTTCAAAATTCTCCAGAACATTGGGAACGGGGACAACAACAGTCCCTGGGTACGTGTATGAGTAGCGCTCATAATTATCTGAGGCCACTTTTACAGCAAGGTTAATTCCTGACTTGGCTGCAAAAGAAAGATTCTGGGCATCTTTCCAGTTGTACAGGGCTGCATTTGCCGTATAAGTCGCACTAGCAAATTCCACAACCATGGCCGTCATAATGGCCATGATCAGCAGTACGATTACAAGCGCCATACCCTTCTGAGATCTGTTCATATGGCAGTTCCGATCCTCACTCTGGCTGTTTCAAAGACAGAAAAGGGCACGGCACTCTTGTCCTCTCCTTCCCTGCTCTTCATACGTATGGTTAATATTATCTTTACCTCATCAGGTGTACTCTTCAATAGTGAGCTGTCCCATGTTTTCACCCAGGCATTCTGATACTTCGCCTGCAATGTAAAGGATTCTATGTCTTCAAAAATATCCATTCTGCTGCTTTCTTTCGGCTGTGATAATGCCGATACCATACCCTTAGTAATTACCAGGATGCCGTTCCTTTCTTCAACAGTATAGTTGATATTTGCAAGACCCTTAATCAAAGGGGATGATGAAGTCACGGTGAGCGATGATGTCTGACGTCCATAGAAATCTCTGTCATCAATTTTAAAGGTGCAGTAGGAAATATCATTTGAATAAAAAGCAGACTCGATCTCCCTTTTTAAGGTATCAACAAAGGAACGCGCCTCCTGAAGTTTTACAAGGGATTGATCCACACTGAATAATGCCCTGTTTGCTAAGCTAAAAGTACCATAAAGGGCAATTAGCACCACTGCCATAATCGCAATGGAAATAAGGACCTCTATCAAGGTGAAGCCCTTATTTCTGCTCAGTATCCCTTCCCTTTTTATACGATATTTTAAAGGTCTCATTTTTGTTTCCGAATCAGCTCCGACAATGTAATATTTTCTTTTCCATCCCCAACAACAACTGTAATTTCCGACATCCCTTTAAAGGGTGAGTCCTTGACCTTCGTTTCATAATTCAGCATATCATTGGGCTCCGGAAAACGACCCTTGCTCTCCTGCGGATTTACCTCCAATTCCTCGATCTTTTCCTTTGCAAGATTTGTAATGTTTGTTACGGTAAATTGTCTGTCAGTAATCCCCAAATTATAGCTCAGTGTGTATACTAAGGTTATCAGCAGTCCTCCAATGATCGCAAGGCTGATCATCACCTCAATAAGAGTAAAGCCTTTAATCTTTCTTTTTATAAAGATAGCCACGCCGCTGAATTTCCTCATAATGAAATCGAGAAAATACTAAATCCCTTCATCTACCAACACCTTCACCCTGCCGCTCATAGCATTGAACACAACCGCCATGGACGATTCAATACCGGTCAAATGAATCGAGAAATTTTCTCCTGCCCCTGCCGGACTTAATAAAACAGTTATCTCCCCATCGGAGATATTTCCCTTCGACTGCGTTGTAATCCGGGATAGATTATCGATCTTTTCGACTTTTTCACCCTCAGGTCCCTTGTATCTCAATGTTTTTTCTTTGAAGTTTATGTTCACGGCATATATTTCTTTTGTAGATACGGCGCTGTCATTGAGATATCTAAGGATCGACGCAATATGACCTGCTTCAGACTTAAGCTTCCCGTCTTTCTGAAGGGAAAAAGATGGGAAAGTAAGGGTAATAATAAGAGAAAGAATAAAAATAATAACTACGAGTTCCAAGAGGGTAAATGCTTTATTATTGCATATCCCAATTTTTAATATCGGCATCTTTGCCCTCTCCACCCTCTTTGCTATCAGCCCCATAACTGATAATATCAAAGTCCCCGTGAAGACCGGGACACAAATATACGTAAGGATTGCCCCATGGATCCAACGGGATCTTCTTCTGTTCCAAATATCCGCCTTCACGGTATTTTGGGGGTATCCTACCTACGGTCGGTTTCTCGATGAGGGCATCTAAACCCTGCTGGGTATCCGGATAAAAGCCGTTATCTAGCTTGAATAATTTTAACGCCATCTCGAAGTTTTTTATCTGCAGCTTGGCATCTGTGATACGGGCATCGTCGGTACGCCCGATTATCCTTGGCGCTACCAGAGCGACCAATATGCTTAGTATGAAAACCACAACGATGATTTCAAGCAATGTGAAACCTCTCTGGCTATAATACGCGAGTTTCATGTAATTCTCTCCTGTTATTGTTATCTTTGGTGATAAGACGTTAGATATAAATATCTTTCTTTATATCATATCCAGCTGTAAATTGTCATTTCGACCGAAGGGAGAAATCTTATAACGTCTCATTTAAGTCCCGCCACTCTCGATTAATCTGATTTACAAGCTGATTCTTCTTTTCTCTTCGCCATTTATTTATTTCTTTTTCTCTGGTAATGGCAGTATGCACATCTTGCGTTTCTTCAAAATAGACTAACTTGTTTAGATTATATTTTTCACAAAAGCCTTTTACCAGCTTATTCTTGTGTTCATAAAGACGTCGTTCTAGATCATTAGTGACACCAACATACATGACTCTATGATTCCAATTAGTCAGTAAATAAACATAATAGGTTTTACATAAAACCATACAAGATTTCTCCCTCCGGTCGAAATGACAATTAAGGAAGCCTCTACTTCACCAATTGATTCAATTGAAAGATAGGCAGCAGTACTGCCAATACAATGAAGCAGACTATAAGGGCCATAAATATTATCATCACCGGTTCAAAGATCGAGACGGCTCTATCAACCTTCCTGATGAACTCTTCCTCATAAGACGAAGCTGCCTTTTTCAGTGTTTCAGCCAATTTCCCTGTCTTTTCACCTGTGGCTACAAGCTGTACAAACACAGATGGGAAACCCTTCAATGATGATGCAATAGTTTGACCCTCTGCAACTTTCTCTCCTGCATTGAAAATTTCAGCCTCCAGTGCCCTGTTCCCTATGGCTGACGCTGAAAGCTTGAGCGCCGCCAACACCGGCAGTCCTCCACCTATAAGAACCTCCATGGATCTTGCAAATCTCGCGTAATAGAGACTCTGAACAATTCCACCCGGCAGTTTGAGAACAAACCTGTCAACCTTTTCCTTGTTTGAACTGATGTATTTCCTCACAGACATAACTACGACAACCAGAATGCCTATGATGGCCCACCAGTACTTTGCGAAGGCATTGCTTATCGCTATCAGGATAATTGTTATGAGGGGGAGTGTGCTTTTCGTATCGGCAAATATCCTGACCAGCTTAGGTATTACAAAAGTAAAGAGAAATGAGAGGACTATTATACTTACCCCCGCCATCAGTATAGGGTAAATCATGGATGATCGAATCTTTGATCTTACAGCACTCTGATGTTCGAGAAAATCTGCGAGCTTGACAAGTACTTTGTCCAGCGCCCCGCTTGCTTCACCGGCTTGTACCATGTGAATGTAGTAGCTGGAAAAAATATGGCTGTACTCCTGCAATGCCTTGTAGAAGCTCGCACCGCCGGAGAGCTGTTCTTTTATGGCAATCAAAATCTCCCTGTAATATCCCTGATACTCATCTGAAAGACTCTGTAGAGCTTCCATTAAAGGTACACCGGAGGAAATGAGGATGGAAAGCTGACGGGTCATGTTTGGCAGAAATGTTTCATCCCTCCCATGGAATATCCCCTTCTTTTTCTTTCCGGCAGATTCAACAACATCCGTGGGCAGAACTTTTCTTGCCTTGACCTGAGAGATCGCGTCACGCAGGCCCGGAGCCTCGATGGAACCTCGTACTTCCGAACCGTCTGCGGCATAACCTTTATACTGAAATATCGGCATAATCCTTCTGCGTCACTCGTAAAACTTCCTGAATAGTCGTAATCCCGCGTATGACCTTATCGAGACCATCTGTAAAAAGAGTTTTCATCCCCTTTTCGACAGCATAATTTTTTATATCCTGCGCGCTGACTCTATCCGATATCATCTGCCTGATATCAGTGTCAACAATCAGGAGCTCATATATGCCGGTCCTTCCTAAATACCCGCTTGCCCGGCAATCTTGACATCCTTTTCCTCTGTATAGCGTTGAAACTCCGGCGGGGAAATAAACCAACTCTGCGCCTGTTATCTTGTATTCCTCCCTGCAGAAAGGGCAAACGGTTCTGACGAGCCTTTGTGCAAGT
Source organism: Syntrophales bacterium (assembly GCA_035542475.1). GTDB lineage: Bacteria > Desulfobacterota > Syntrophia > Syntrophales > UBA2185 > DATKLL01. The sequence continues at coordinate 4,018 of DATKLL010000137.1, read as the reverse complement.
ACGGCAGAGAGGGATGACGCGACCAGGAACGGCTCCACGCCCATATCAACCAGCCTTATCACAGCAGAAGACGCATCGATGGTGTGTAAGGTACTGAGAACAAGATGACCTGTCAAAGAAGCCTGAATGGCGATCTCTGCTGTTTCAAAATCCCTTATTTCGCCTACCATGATGATATCCGGATCCTGCCTCAAAATCGACCGCAGACCGGAAGCGAACGAAAGTCCGATTTTGGGGTTGACATGTATCTGTCCGATGCCCTTCAGTTGGTATTCGACAGGGTCTTCTATGGTAACGATGTTTTTCTCCTCTGTGAAAATCCAGTTCAGTGCCGCGTAAAGGGTCGTTGTCTTTCCACTCCCTGTGGGACCGGTGACAAGAATAATACCGCTCGTCCTAGCCAGAAGACCCTCAAAGTACGTCCTATTCCTTTCATCAAATCCCATTTCAGATAGACCTATCAGGCCTTGCTTTCTATGCAGTAACCTGAGTACGGCTCGCTCGCCAAAGACAGTGGGAATGGTTGATACTCTCAGGTCGATATCCTGCCCCCCGATGAGAAGCCGTATGCGGCCATCCTGGGGAAGCCTCTTCTCGGCAATATCCAGACTGGCCATGATCTTCACCCTGCTTATCAGGGCATCCTGAATTATCTTCGGCGGGCTTAAGACCTTGTGCAGGATACCGTCCACCCGCATACGAACCTCAAGCTCCTTTTCATAAGGCTCTATGTGGATATCACTGGCCCTTTCTTTGACAGCTTGCTGGAAGAGGGCGTTAAGGAGCCGTATGATCGGCGCGTCTTCTATTAATTCAAGAAGATCCCTGGGTTTTTCAAATTCTGTGGCAACGGATGAGAGATCATCACCCGATATATTGTCCATAACCTCCGCAGCCGTGCCTATCTGACCATAAAAACGGCTTATGGCATCGGCAAGTACGTCCCTTTCCACTTTCAGGGGACGCGGTTTCAGATCATACTTTTTCGCAAGTTCAGAAACTGCAAAGATTCCCTTGTCATCCGCAACGGCTGCGACAAGATAGCCTTCCCGCTTTTTCAGGGGGAGAACGAGATTATTCCTGGAGAATGAGAATGGGACATCCTGAAGCAGAGTAATATCCACATCATCATCTTTGATGGTTTCTACCAGGTCCATATCTTTTTAATAATCCTAAATGCTTCTTTTAATTGCCTTGTCCAAAGAATCTTAATCGTACTTGCTTGCTATTTCCTACAAATATTGGACTATATATAGATTCCCAGGTTGTGACCTGTCTTATTCCGTTTTAGTTTTTGATGATCGCCCTTCAGATTTCAGCTGTACGAAACTGCCCGGATGTGTTTCTGGAATTTTCTTTTCCTTCATATAATTAGAGGCCTCTTCCATACTCGCAAAATGCCCGGTTAATATCCTGTACCAGATACCGCGCTTTCGTATTTTAACTTTTTCTACGTAAACATCCGGCTGTGTTTTCTTCAGATCCTGTGCAAACACCAATGCGTCCTTCTTTTCCGCTTCAGGATAAGCTTTTACCTGAATGGCATACTTACCACTTGCTGTCTTCTTTGGCAAAGCCACGGTAATCAGCTCATTAATCCGACCATTATTTTTTTTCTCTTCGAAAGGTGAAACTTCATTTGGTTGGACATTCTGATTAGTAGAAGTTTCTTTCACAGCTTTTGAAGGGGCTGGTGAAATGACAGTAGGTTGGGCATCCGGCCTCACAGGCGTCTCTTTCGCAGCAACCGAAGGGACAGGTGAAACGGTAGTCGGTTGGACATTTGACTTCGCATGTGTTTCTTTGGTCACATTTGGAGGTACAGGTGGGACAGCAGCTGATTGCATATCTGATTTCGGGGATGTTTCACTTGCAGCGCTTGAAGAAACAGTGTGCTTAGATAATTCATTTTCACTGCTGGGCATTTGAATTATATTTACTGGTTCGGCCTTCTGCACCTCCGGCAAGGTTGAGAATTGACCAGCTGCCTCTTCCACGCTCATTCCCTCTTTTAACTTTATGCGATACGTATTCTCCCCGACAGTTTTTATAATAGCAGCGTTCTGACGAATAATAATATCCCTAGCCGCTTCCTCCGTCACATCACTTTTGAATGTGACGATCAACTCTCCCTCAAGATAAAGTTTCTCTTTTTGGGTAAATTCATTAAGCTTATCTCTCGAAAGTCTGCCCAGGTGCGTTGCTTCTGTAACAACATGAGGTGTTAGAAATACTAAAAGGTTCGTCTTAGTCTTCTGAGTTGTCTTATATTTGAAAAGCCATCCTAACAAAGGAATATCTCCGAAGAAAGGCGCCTTCGATGTTATCTCCTCATCTCTATCCTGCATGAGCCCGCCGATTACGACAGTTTGTTTATCTTTTACAACTACAGATGTCTTTGTCGACCTCTTGGTGATTGTCGGACCGATAGAGGTTAATATATTCTCCGACTCTCCGCCTAGGAGAGCAGAGATCTCCTGATATATATCCATCTTTACGTAATCACCCTCGGAAATCTGGGGGGTGATCTTCAGCGTAATGCCTACATCTTGCCTGTTGATGGAGCTAAGTACCGTATTCGTCGTCGTGATATCCCTCTCTCTTGATGCAATAAAAGGCACATTTTCACCCACAATAATTTGAGCTTCTTTGTTGTCCGACGTTAATATCTGTGGAGTTGAAAGGACGTTTACGGCATCCCTGAAATCATTTAAACTAAAGAGCACTGCAAGGCCGGGAACAGTTACATCTGAGGTCGCCCCGGAAATGAAGGTCTGTGGTATTGTAAAGTAATTGGACAGGCCTCCCATGGTAAGCCCGGTCAGACCGGTAACAATGGAGCTGATTGTACTTGAGTCCACTGTCCCGACACCTGCAACAAATATCGGCTCGCCACCGTTTCTAACCGCAGTCCGCCAGCGTGTACCCAGTTGAAGCAGTTTATTCACAGATATCTCTGCGATCATGACCTCAACAAAAACCTGCCGCCGCCGTTTATCCAATTTTTTAATGATCGGCAGTATATTCTGATAGTCGGAAGGGGATGCCACAATAATGAGGGCATTGGAGGCCTTGTCGGGCGTTATGGTAATTCCGCTAACAGACTCAAATGCTGAGCCTGAGGGTGGTCTCTGTGTCTGCGCAGCCTTTGTAAGTGTTTCCAGAACTTTTGCCAGTTCAGTTGCATCGGCGTTTTCGAGGAAATAGATATTAATCGATCCCCTGGTCTCTGATGGCCTGTCAATCGCATCGATTATCGACATGACATTTGAGATATTGACGCCCGAGTCAACAATCAAGAGCACATTTCCCGGACCGAACACCGATATGTATCCGTCTTTCGATATAATCGGCTGGACTAATTTCATCACTTCTGCCGCCGAAATATATTTCAGAGGAATCAATTGAGCTGCATAGCTTGCGTTTACAGGCTTCTTCTCTTTGTCAAACTTTAACCCTTTTTGTTTTGCCTCTGAAGCGGGAATAATGGAATAAGCGTCCACGCCTGAGGGAACAACAGTAAACCCCTTCATTTCCAAAACGGCGGTAAAAAGGTTGAACGTTTCGGATACACTGAGTTTCGTTGGAGCAATTATCGTTATTTTACCCTTCACACGCTCATCGAGAATAAAATTTTTGTGGGTTATCTCACTTACAAACTTTGTGATGACCGGGAGATCAACATCTACAAAGTTGAATGTAACCTTGCTGTCTGCTTTAAATGCCGCCATGGTATCGGCTGACATGGTTAAAACACACGCCAGAAAAATTAGCATTACGACTCTTTTCATTTTAATCTTATGCATCTTTATCGGGTTCCCTCATCTTATTTGATAATTGAGAGTCATCCTGTTACCGTCTCTTATTATGTCCAGTTGTACTTTATCCATTCCCTTTAATGCCGTGAATGTCTGAAGTGCGTTTTCCGGATTCGATATGTTCGCCCCATTGATTCTTAAAAGGACATCGCCATTTTTCATACCCAGGTTATCATAGACGCCATTCTTCCTGATCTCCT
>DATKLL010000136.1:0-7190 GCA_035542475.1 Syntrophales bacterium | reverse complement strand
ATGATAACTGACAATGTTGATGAGGAAGTGCTTGACAGGGCATCTCGTTTAAAGATGATCGCCCACTTTGGCGTTGGCTATAACAATATTGATATTAAAGCCGCCACAACACGTGGAATAGCCGTTTCCAATACCCCGGGTGTTCTTACGGATGCCACGGCCGAACTCGCCTTTGCATTGATCTTGGCTATCGCCAGGAGGCTGGTGGAATGTGACAGAGCGACAAGAGACGGGCGTTTCCGTTACTGGGCGCCGATGCTTTTTCTTGGTCGGGAAGTAACGGGTAAGACACTCGGCATTATCGGTCTTGGAGAAATCGGCAAGGCCGTTGCAAGAAGGGCTAAGGGATTCAAGATGCGCATCCTCTACAACAACCGTAATAGAATCAATGCGTCTGAGGAAAAAGAACTCACAGCGGAATTTGCAGATTTACAGAGACTGTTTGCAGAATCCGACTTCATTTCGCTCCATGTCCCTCTTACAAGTGAAACGAGGCACCTTATAGGTAAGGAAGAATTTTCTCTGATGAAGCCTACGGCTTACCTTATCAATACTTCGCGGGGACCCGTAGTAGATGAGCAGGCCCTGCTTGAGGCACTCCAAAATGGAACAATAGGCGGGGCCGGACTGGATGTTTATGAAAATGAACCTAGCCTTACGCCTGGCTTAAAGGAACTTTCCAACATTGTTCTGCTTCCCCATATAGGAAGCGGTACTCTCGAAACACGCATCAAGATGGCTTCTATGGCGGCGGAGAATCTCATTGCAGGCCTAAGTGGTGGTAAACCTCCTAACATAGTCAATCCTGAAGTTCTACAGCACAGACGTCTTACTAAATAGCCATTTATTCTAATGGCCGTTTGATATTTTTTAAATCAAGTAAAACAGTATTAACACCATTAATAGAAAGGAGGGTAAATTATGCCGACTTACATTACATTGTGCAAATTAACGGACCAGGGAGCTCAGGATATCAAGAACGCCCCAAAGCGAATCAAAGCAGCGAGCAGGATGCTGTCAAAGATGGGAGGAAAAATAACGGGATTTTATCTCACCATAGGAGATTATGACTACATAGCTATTGGCGAGGCCCCTAATGACGAAGTTGCGTGCACCTTTTTGCTGGGTCTCGGCGCCACCGGCATCCTACGGACTACGACATTAAAGGCGTTTAGTTTGGATGAGTTTGCAAAAATTGTTAAGAATTTACCTTAGCTTTATCAGCCACACAGCAATTGCAATCTCTTGTGTGAGCTTGCCGTATTTCTGCCGGTAAGCTAATTCGCGACTTGATAAATAGTTAAGATGCAAATAGGTGCTCCGTCATCCTGGTGAGCATTTTCGCACCTTTGACCTCAGTCTCAAAGAGAGGCAGGATTGCCCTTACCCTGTCTCCAAAAATCTGCCAGATCTCAGTCATGTGCTCATCCTGCATCTGTACCCGATTGCGGACAAACTCTACTGCATCCGCCCCTACTTGATCCTTTTGAATGACACCGTTTACAATTACACCGCCCACCGGGATTCCGAATTCATGAAACCAGTTGATGAACCTCGTAATAACCGCAATGGGAAGGCTCTCCGGCAATGTCACGAAGAAGAAGGCGGTAAGTTTATCGTCGGTGAGAAGTTCTTTCGCATGGCCCATCCTGTCTTTGAAATCCAGAAGGTAGTCCATGAGGGGATCCTTTTCTTCCTTCTTGGAAAAAGATAGCATTTCTCTCAGAGACTTTGCCTCTTCCCTGCTTTTGAGCATCTTCTCCACCCAGAGGGAATAAACTTTAGACATCCCTAAGAGCCGCCTGGCGTTGGCAGTGGGCGCTGTATCGAATACATAAAAATCATATTCGTCCTTAAACATAATCTCCATCATGTTTTCGAACATGGCGGACTCTTCAAATGCCGGATTCATGGTTGCTGATTCAATAAAATCTTCCGCCTTTGTTGTAATGTCCGCAAATTTTAGAAACCAGTTAATCTTCTCTCTGATTTCCTTTTTAGACCGTTCAATCGTATCCTTGGTATCGATCTCAAATGCATAGCATTTGTCTTCGTCACAGACACAGGCGATTTTACCGAAGACGTCCTGCTCAAACAGATTGGAGAGGCTGTGTACGGGGTTTGTTGAGGCCAATAAGGTTCTTCTTCCCTGTCTTGCAGACCATAGGGCGGCCGCACCAGCCATGACTGTCTTGCCCACACCACCCTTGCCCCCGAAAAAGATATATTTTAATTTTGGGTTATCCTCCAAATATTTCTTCATGCTGACTGTGATCTGATTCACTGAATGACTCCTTGTCTTACATCTATTTCATATCCCCGAACATCGCTTTTGCCATTTTTTCAATCATCGGCAAACCCGTCACATCCCGTTCCATTTCAGGTACGGACGCCAATATCTGCCCGCTAAAAGTAGCATCTATCACTTTCAGATAATGTTCCTGCATTGCAAGACGATTTTTCAGGTATTCCGGAATTGATTTCGATTTCAAATCGGCAGGCAATACCCTGTTTATTATATAACCGCTCAAAGGCACATCAAATTTAGCAAAAAGATCTGCCGCCTTCAGGGTGTCTTTGATTACCATTTCCTCAGCTGTGAGAACAAAGAAAAAAGCCGTTTTTGCCTTATCTGTGAGAATACTGGACGATTTATTGATGCGATCTTTAATATACAGGAGCTCATTGAGAATGGCATCTTCATCGAGTGTTTTCTGCCGGCGTATGACAGCAGCCACCTGGTCATATTCCCTCATCTGTTCCCGAAGGCCTGTAATCTTGTCTATCCAGGCATCATAAACGGAGGCCATGCTTAGATAGTAGAGTGCGTGTCCTAGAGGTACCAGATCATAGATATAATAGTCATAGCCTCCTGCGACGACGATGTCTACGACCTCATCAAAAATGGCGCTTTCTTCCATAGCCGGTTCCGCTGCAGCGGCCTGGATATAGCTTTCAATTTCGTCGGGGATTTTATCCATCCCATACATGTCGAGGATCTTCTGGCGTATCTCCTGCTGGTATTCCTTTACGCGGCGGTCAGCATCAATCTCCTGCGCATAGAGGTTGGGCATGATCTCCGTAGGGCCTTTACCGAAAATGTTCACTTTGAAAATATCACTCAATGAAGCTTGAGGATCAACAGAAAACACGAGCACGCGCTTGCCTTTTTTGGCAAGATAAAAGGCAGTAGCAGCCGAAAATGTCGTTTTGCCGAGGCCACCCTTACCGCCAAACATTATATAACGTCTATCAGGATACTGGTCGAATATCTTCTCTAATGAAATTGTTATCACCCCTTTCTTTCAGGCTAAAGCGTCAGTCAAATCCTTTTCTCTCAGCATTCTTCTCTTCCATGTGGATATCTGAGGAACCACGTACGGCAGTAGTCTTAATGAATAGTATGGTGGCAGGATCGGCACCCCGAGCATATCTCCCATAGTAATGAGAATAAAAAGATGTTCCATGCTTGCCCTTGTCTTCAGGGCAAATCGTGCCGAGTCATGGGCGGCGACACCATATGCAAACTCCTTGATGGCCTGAAAAAATCCACTTTTTTCTTTTTCCGACATACACGTATTCTCCTAATTGAATATTTTAAGGGGCCCGCTTTTTTCTCTCGAGCCCCTTTAGAGATTCTTTTAAGCTGAGGCCGGCTTTGCTTGCAGCCTTAAGCTTCTGTAACGTTTGAAAGCTTTAAAGCCTTCAACTCCTAGTATCAGTGCAGCTATTACCAGGAAGAACCCGACGACGCCCATCAATGTATTTCCTACTAATGCCTCCCCAGTCACCGCCCCTGAGAACACCTTTACTAACAGGTTATATGAAGTATAGAGGAGCGCTGCGATCGTAGTAACAAACATGAAGATCATGGGGTAAAAGGCCCATGCATATGGTTTCCCTTCAGACATCAGGTAAGCCGTTATCAGCATCAGGGCAAGCGATGCCATCAACTGATTTGCTCCACCAAAGAGCACCCACAGGTACTGCCACCATCCGGTCAAGACCACGGTGATGCCGAGTATGCTGGCAACAATTGTCCCTACGTGGGCATTTTTAAAGACAGGACTGATATCGCCCAACAACTCTGAGGTAGATATCCTCATAAACCTGATAACCAGCTGCATGATTGTGATGGCTAAAACGATCATCATCACGCTACCGTAAGATCGTCCTATATCTGCCGGCATGCCCAACGCCCCTAAAAATTTTGATGTACCCGCTGCGAATACCGCCCCGGGGCCCTTAGTTATGGCAGCTCCGTATTCCGTGGGGGATGCATACAGAGTTCCTGCTATGATCAACGCGAATAAGGCGAGCATCATTTCTACAAACATAACGCCGCCTCCGACGGGTCGCGCATCGAGCTCATTTTCCAGTTGCCTGGCCGTACCCGAGCTGGACACGATGCTGTGCCATCCGGATATCGCCCCACAGGCTATGGTCACGAACATGATTGGCCAGAGGGGGCCGATTTTGATCGAAAAGTCCGTGTAAGCCGGGAGAGTAAAATCAGGATGTAGTACAAATATACCCACAATACCGAACAGAAGACCCAAGAAAACAATGTATGATGCGACATAATTGATGGGCAGTGCAAATCTCCAAATGGGTAAAACGGCTGCAAAGTAGCAAAAGACGAATGCAACCACCGCCCATAGGGGACGACTATTCGATAGTGCATCCCCTACTATCGTATTAGAGGGTGCAACTGTTCCCAGCCATATGCCGGATAGAGCTATAAGTACGGTAACAACAGTAGTCAATATAATATCTTTCTTCCAGCGATAGATCATCTGCCCTGCTAATATGCCGCCTATCGTCAGTAACAGCCATGCCATGGGAGAAGCCTTCAGTCCAATGGCTGTGCTGACAACGACGTTGCCAAATGCTCCCGCGATTAGAAGCAGGTAAAAGTATATAAACGATAGGAGGATTATCCTGGCCTTAGGTGATATTAATTTGTGGCTTAAACCGCCAAAAGACGCCCCGTCTTGTCTCATAGCAATCATGGCGCTTGAGTAGTCCTGCACCCAGCCTATGAAAAAAGTTCCACCGAGAATCCATATCAGCGCAGGCAGCCATCCCCACTGAATAGCAATAATCGGTCCTATAATAGGTGCTGCACCCGCAATTGACTTGAATTGATAGCCGAATAGAATGTTTTTGTTTGTCGGCATGAACTCTACTCCATCCATATACATTGTGGCCGGAGTAGCTCTTTTAGAGTCAGCCTTCATAACCTTCGCATCAATATACTTTGCATAGACACGATAACCAAGGACAGCTACAATAAAACCTAATATTAAAATATATACCGAATTCATTCCTTACCCTCCTTCAGTTAAATGACACTTTAAAACACCATGCCTCTTTTCTGCTCTTCAGTGAATTATGTTTCCGTAAAGATTAGCTATAATATACAATATTTTTTTATATTCAAGTGATATTTGATTTTGTCTCCGTTATACTCATTCATAAAGTATTGCGCTTAATTCACTGATTGTACGTTCTAACCTGTATATAATAAGTCGAAAGCAAATTTTTTCAGCAGAATAGAATATCAAGAATTTGATTTGAAATTTTTTCCGGATTGAATTAACGTCTTATAAATGTATTAGAAATGGTTGTATCATCTCTTCTCGTCCCGATTGATGCAGTTCAGGGCATTCAAAATATATTAAAACCTTTTTGGAAGTTAATTTGATACCGACCAAGAACCTTAAAATAGCATTGATAGGACTATTTTCGCTTTTTATAATCGGCACTATCGGTTTTCATGTTATTGAGGGCTGGAGTTTCATTGATTCGCTTTATGCAACGGTAATAACCCTTTCTACCGTCGGGTATGGTGATTTCTACCCTATCACATTAGAAGGTAGAATATTTACAATTATTCTGGTTATTTTTGGCGTTGGAACCATGCTCTATACAGTGGTTCTCTTTACGGAAACTATGATAGAGGCCCGTTTCAGATCAATCTTAGGGAGAGGTAGATTAGAAAAAATGATTAAAAAATTGAACAATCACTACATTATTTGCGGATGCGGCCGCATCGGATACTTGATCTGCAAGGAACTATCGGTGGAAAAAATCGATTTTGCTGTGATCGACAACGATCCGGAAACAATTCAGAAAATCGAAGAAGAGGGGTTCATTCATTTAAAGGGAGATGCTACGCAGGACAAGACGCTGATTACAGCCGGCATAAAAAGGGCAAAGGGTATCGTCTGTGCACTTTCTACCGACGCCTTAAATCTCTACGTTATCCTTACAGCTAAAGAGCTCAACCCGAATATCTATATCCTCTCGCGCTCGGAAGAAATAGAATCTGAACGCAGGTTACTGAGAGCGGGCGCCGACCGCGTTATATCCCCATATACCCTCGGAGGAATGAGAATGGCTATGGCGATTTCGAGACCCGCTATGCTGGATTTTATTGAAATAACAACAAGGAGACAGAGTCTTGAATTGAGAATGGAGGAACTTGATATATGTGATGGCTCACCGGTTATCGGCAAATCTTTGGAGGAATCAGAAATCAGACAACTTTATGGATTAATCATAGTAGCGGTTAAGAAAGATACCGCTCAAATGATATTCAATCCTCAAGCAAATTATGTAATTTCAAAAGGGGACAAGCTTATAGCTCTCGGTGAAGATAAGAACGTCAGTCGCTTCGCCAAGGTATGTATTTCGCCATGAATTAGAAACAACTTAAATCAAAATGTTGGAATGAATGGATTATAATTTTTTTATGCCAGAGGATTGTCACCGTTTAGTCTTTCATACACTCTCAGATACTCATCAACCATCGTATCCAAATCATACTTCCTTCTTGCCTCTCGCATGATCCTCCTGATCTGACGCTCTCTTACCTCCGGTGATCTCCTGTGAAACTGTACGCTCCTGTATAATCCATACCACAACCCGCCGGGGTCATAATTCTGGAAAAGAAACCCGTTCCCCTCATCGTAAGGAGCGCCGTCAGCCTTCAATCTCAACTCCGTAATCTTGTCATGGTAGCCGCCCGTGTCCCGATTCGTCGTCGTCGCTCCATAGATGTTCCCTATCTGGTCGATCTGCCCGCACGGCTCATAAAGGGAAGCGCCAAATACGTCACTGGCAGCGGCGTAGCCCAGCATGGATATGGACTCACTGAAACGCTGGTATGTTATCTTCCCACCCGA
>DATKLL010000135.1:0-16032 GCA_035542475.1 Syntrophales bacterium | reverse complement strand
TCAGGAAGATCTATAATTTTTGATGAAACCCACTCGAGAGAAGGAAATTCTTCTCCGGTAAAACGGGTTATCAATAAATTGTAAAAGACCCACTGATCATTTTTCCATTCGGCTTTATCGGCGTCGATCCGCATAGTCAATTTGAAGTTTTTATCCAAATAGTTAATTGTAATCCCTTGAAGTATATTTGTCTTAAGATCAAACATTCTGAAATTGTATATTCCGTTTATTCCTTTGAACCAGAGCTGATTTTGCTTGAAAGTTCCCAGAGGTTCGCGCTTTTGAACTTCTACATATACAATATGGTCTGCTCTCTGGTTGCTGTAAGGCGTTACCAGTTCACTGTTAAGGAAGGCAACGATACAAATTAATGCGGACGCAATTAACACCGGCATCGAAATTCTGTAAAGACTGATCCCGTTCGATTTCATGGCCGTTATCTCAGAGTTTCTAGACAGGGAGCTGAATGTTAAGAGGGACGCGAGCAACACCGATGCGGGAATAGTTTGGGAAATCATCATCGGAATCATGAAAAAGAAGTATGAAATGATCTGGTACAGTAAGGCATTATTACTCAGGAACATTCTGATTCGTTCAAAAAATTCAACGATCAGAAAAAGTGACGTAAATATCGCAAGGATGAAAACAAATAGCCTTAAGAACTCTTTTGTTATATAGCGATCCAGAATGGTCATGAATCAGCACCTTTTTATGCATTTATCTACAAGCTTCTTCAGGTAGCTTCCAACAGGGATCTCTATGTTGAGAGGCCTGTCATTTGCCGCCCTAACTAAAAGGTAGATGCCAACGATACAGAAAATAATGTTGGGAGCCCACGTCCCGATAAAAGGAGAAAGCCTGCCTGTCTCTACGAATGCCTCGCCGCCAAGGCGAATTATGTAATAAATAAATGCGGTAAACAGACCCACGGTGAAGCCCCTGGATTTTGCACTTCTATGGGATCTGATTCCCAGGGGGATTCCTATAATACCAAAAACAATACATGAAAGAGGTGTCGTGATCGTCTTATAAAATTCAATGGCCATTTCTCTGAAAACAGCCCCTTCTAATCCTGAGGTCTTAAGCTTCTTAGAGAGTTCCCATATGGTCATCTCAGTGCTGTCCTTTGTCTTAACTTTTTTTTCTTCAGCGATCGATGACTCAATATCAAGATTTACATCGTACAGACTGAAATCCATTTTGCGATAATTTTTAAGTTTGGTATCTACTATGTGTGTGCTGCCGTTTTCGAGTCTTAGGGTTAAAGTCATCAGTTTAGGATCAGACACAAGATAAGCCTTTTCGGCAATTATGGTGCTTGGTTCCTTACTGATCCTTGTATCCGAGATGATGACCCCTTTCATGTAATCACCATTGACAGGCACGTTGTCTGCGTACAGAAGAAGGCCCTTGAAGTCATCATTAAATACTTTTTCTTTTATGCCAATACTGGCCTTTTTCTTGGCAATTGAATAAATCAAATTTTTAGTCGCATATTTACTGTGGGGAACTAAAAAAAGGCTTGTAACAGCCGTCATAATGAAGGCTATTAACGAGGCAACGGCTACCGGGAATATGAGTTTGTATAAACTGATACCTGATGCCTTCAAAATATTGATTTCATTGTCACCGGATAGTCTGCCCAACCCGATTAGTATCGATATCAGAAGCGATATGGGAATGGTTAGTACCAGGAATGATGGTGTTAATAAGAAAAACAGTTTTGAAATATCGACAAAACTGACACCTTTATTGACCATCAAGTCCATCAACTGGAGAATCTTTCCCATAAGAAGGACAAAGGTCAAAACAAAAATTATTATGAAAAACGGATAAAAAATTTCCCGCAAAATGTAACGATTGATAATCTTGAACATATATTTCCGGGTTGTTGTGATTATTTGGATGGTAAGCTAACACGTTTTTAAAGAGTTTTGTCAAGGAAAAGATAAAATTACAAGCCCAGGTTGATTGCGAATCCGTATCATTTATCTCTTATATTGAGTTATCCATGTCTTTTATTGACCTTGCTTAACAAATTTGCTAATTGGTTTGACATCTCAACGTAGACGTGAATGGACATTGTTTCCCAATGTCCGGATGGAGTGATATACTGTGATCGATCTGCATACCCATTCTATATTAAGCGATGGAGAACTGATTCCTTCGGAACTGGCGAGGAGGGCCAAGGTTGCCGGTTATCGTGTCATTGCAATAACCGATCATGGCGATCAGTCCAATCTCGATTTTATTATTCCACGTCTTGTAAAAGTTTGTCAGAAATTGCAGGAGGCAGGGTCTATACAGGCGATTCCGGGTATAGAGTTGACGCACGTTCCCCCTGAATACATTTACGATCTCGCTGTCGAAGCCAGACAGCATGGAGCTAAAATTGTTGTCGTCCATGGTGAAACGATTGTTGAGCCTGTTATTGCCAGAACTAACATGGCAGCCCTTAATTCTCCGATTGACATTCTTGCACATCCGGGTCTCATTACAGAAGAAGAAGCGGTGATGGCAGCAAAGAATTCAATATACCTGGAGATAACAACTAGGAAGGGGCATTCTCTGACAAATGGACATGTATTAAAGATGGCCCGCCGGTCGAAAGCATCTCTCATTTTAAACACGGACAGTCATGCTCCCCATGACCTGGTTAATAAAGAAATGGCCAGAAAGATCGCCCTGGGTACTGGCATGACGGAAGAAGAAATGGAAATTATGTTTCGCAATTCGGAAGCATTGTTTAAGAAAGCGTCCGGGGTTAAGTAAATTCTGCAAAAGACCTGGCACATGAAGCTGAAAGTCAAAATGGATCCTCTTTAGTGATAATACGGAAGTCTATGAAATTAAGACTCTCGTATCCAGCCAGAGCATAGAGTGAAATTCTCCTTCCTAATCATAAAGGGAAATCTCTTTAAGAAAACATTTTAAATCCTCTATAATCATCATGGTTTATGCTAATAACCCTTAATCATTGTTACATGTTGGTCAACCATACATATATTGCTGTAGAATTAAAATGATTGGAAGGACAGGAAAAGGATTTTTTTATAAAAAGTATCAAATTTTTATCTTGATTATATCAATATATAGTAGTATCATTACTCCCTACCCCAATATCTAGGGTAGACTAATTGCCTTTGGTGAATTATTTCACTGCAAAATCGAAGAGGGAGATGCTCATGCATAAGGAGATAAGAAAGAGGGATGGCCGTTTAGTAAAATTCAATGCGGAAAAGATTACTAATGCCATTGCAAAAGCCGGGGCAGCAACGGGTGAGTTTGACGGCGATGGAACGATAGCGAGGAAATTAACTATAAAAGTCCTTAATTTAGCAGATAAGCTCTTCGAAAATAAAGTAATGACGGTAGAAGAAATTCAGGACATTGTTGAAGAGGTACTATTATCCTCACCTTATCGCAGAACCGCTAAGGCTTATATCATATACAGAGATCAGCATGCCAGGTTAAGAGAAATTACCAATAAGATGGAGGTTGATTTAGTCGATCAGTATCTGAAGAAAAAAGATTGGAAGATCAATGAAAACAGCAATATGGATTATTCGTTGCAGGGTTTGAACAACTATATATCTTCCGAAGTCAGTAAGGTTTACTGGTTAAATGAGATTTATTCACCGGAAATTAGAAAAGCGCATAATAATGGTGATTTCCACATCCATGACTTGAGCCTTCTTTCCGTTTATTGCGTCGGCTGGGATCTGTATGATCTTCTGTTGGAAGGATTCAGGGGCGTGTCCGGAAAAGTGGAAAGCAAGCCGGCAAGGCATCTTCGCAGTGCGCTCGGACAGGTCGTAAATTTCTTTTATACCCTTCAAGGGGAAGCAGCCGGGGCTCAAGCCTTCTCAAATTTTGACACCCTCTTGGCGCCTTTCATAAGATACGATAAGTTGAGTTATAATGAAATACGGCAAGCTTTGCAGGAATTTATTTTTAATATCAACGTCCCTACGAGGGTAGGATTTCAGACACCCTTTACAAATGTCACCTTAGATATGACGGTGCCGAAGTACTATGCAGATCAAAATGTCATTATTGGGGGAAAGCCTCAGAAGGAGAAATACAAGGATTTTCAGGAGGAGATGAATCTTTTCAATAAAGCATTTCTCAGGGTGATGGCAGATGGAGATGCAAAGGGCAGGGTATTTACCTTTCCGATACCTACATATAACATTACTAAAGAATTCAACTGGGAAGATCGCAATCTCGATGACCTGTGGGAAATGACGGCAAAGTATGGGGTGCCCTATTTTTCTAATTTTATAAATTCGGATATGAATCCGGAAGATGCAAGGAGTATGTGCTGTAGACTTCGCATTGATAACAGGGAATTAGAGAAAAGGGGAGGAGGGCTTTTCGGTTCAAATCCGTTAACCGGATCAATAGGTGTGATCACAATTAACATGCCGAGGATTGGTTATCTGTCGAAGACGGAAGATGAATTTATGGAACGTCTGGAAAAACTGATGATCATCGCTAAGGAAAGTTTAGAAACAAAGAGAAAGGTCCTAGAAAAATTCACAGACGGAAACCTCTATCCTTACACAAAATATTACCTACGGGATGTAAAGAAGCGTTTTAACGAATATTGGAAGAATCACTTTTCAACGATAGGACTTGTTGGAATGAATGAAGCCTGCCATAACTTTTTGGGTAAGAACATAGCTACTGCGGAAGGACGTGAATTTACCCTAAAGATGCTAGATTTCATGAGAAAAAAGCTAATAGAATTTCAAAAATTGACAGGAAATAATTATAATCTTGAATCAACTCCTGCAGAAGGCACCTCATACCGACTTGCAAAAATTGATAAGACAAAATATCCGGATATAATGTGCGCCAATCAAGATAAATATGTTAATAGTAAAAGTGAACCTTATTACACAAATTCCACACAACTGCCCGTGAATTTTACGGACGATATATTTGAAGCACTAGATCTGCAGGATGAAATCCAGGCAAAATACACAGGGGGGACGGTTTTTCATACATATGCAGGTGAAAGAATTCAAGACCCATCGTCCATTAAGACATTTATACAAAAAATATGTACCAGTTATCATCTACCTTACATTACATTTACACCAACCTTCAGTGTTTGTCCTTCTCACGGATATTTAAGTGGAGAGAAGGCGACCTGCCCTATCTGCACGGAGCCTTGTGAAGTGTATTCACGTGTTGTCGGCTATCTGCGTCCTGTTAAACAATGGAATCTGGGGAAACAGGAGGAGTTTAAAGGGAGGAGGGTTTTCAGTTTTTAAAAGATGAAGATTGGCGGGTTGCAGAAGGTATCTCTGATTGAATATCCTGGAAAAATATGTGCAATTATATTTTCACAAGGCTGTAACTTCCGATGCCCCTATTGTTATAACCCGGAATTAGTAGATCCAGAACTTTATAAAGAATGTCTGACTCAAGATGAGATACTCTCCTTTTTAGCCAAACGAAAGGGGAAGCTTGATGCAGTCACGATCTCGGGGGGTGAACCGACACTTCAGCCTGACTTGCTTGAATTTATCAAGCGTGTAAGGAAGATAGGATATTTAATTAAGATAGATACAAACGGTTCCCGTCCTGAGATAGTGGAAAAGCTCATAGGCGGGAAATTGATTGATTATATCGCAATGGATGTAAAAGGGCCATTGAAGAAATATAGGATGATTACTCGTTCTCAGATTCATGAGGAAGAAATCAAACAGTCTATTGAAATGATCATGAAATCCGGGATGCCATATGAATTTCGCACAACTGTCCTGAAAAACCTGCTTGAAGAAAGTGATATTTTGGAAATCGGAAAGTTAATAAAAAATGCCCGTCTTTACTTGCTCCAGTATTTTATCCCAACAAGAACGCTGGATAAAGAATTCCTGAATTACGAAGCATATTCCCAGGAGGAAATGGAACGTTTCAAGGGAAAACTTATTAAAGATATTCCTGTTGTCTTAATAAGATAATTTGCAATTAGAAGTTAATCGAGAACAGGAAAATATCCTATGGATAAGGACAAAGAGTTAAGCCCTCCTCAGTTTACCGAAAACAATCACATTTACATTCTACTCAGCAAGCTGTTATCCGAAGTTAAAGGATTTACGGAAAAACAGTTAGATCAAATCAGACGCTTAAATCAGATAGGATCAGCTCTGTCCGCTGAAAGGAATTTGAACAGGCTGTTAGAAATGATCGTTGATGAGGCGAGGGGATTTACAAATGCGGACGGAGGCACTCTTTATATTATGTCTGATAATGAAAAGGAACTTCAATTTGCGATAGTACAGAACACCTCTTTAAATGTACAAATGGGTGGAACCGGCGGAGCAATTACATGGCCTCCTGTAAAATTACAAAATTCGGACGGAAGTCCAAACCATGCTAATGTTTCAGCATATGCAGCTATAACAGGCAAGGTCATTAATATATCTGATGTGTATAATGCAGAGGGCTTTAATTTTGAAGGAACAAGAAAATTCGATGCTGAAACAGGATACCGTTCTATGTCTATGCTTGTCGTTCCCATGAGGAATCATGAAAATGACATCATAGGTGTTCTGCAATTATTGAATGCTCAAACAGAGGCAACGCGAGAGGTTATTCCATTTTCATTTGAGAATCAGAGTATGACGGAGTCTTTGGCATCTCAGGCAGCAGTCGCTATTACGAATAATCGTCTTATCCATGATCTCGAGGAGTTGTTGGAGTCTTTCATCAAAACTATTGCTATGGCAATTGACGAGAAATCTCCCTATACAGGCGGTCATGTACGCCGCGTTTCAGAATTGACAATGGCAATTGCAGAAAAAATAAATGAATCTACAGAAGGGCCATATGCAGGTATCCACTTTGATGAAGAGAAATTGAAAGAGCTTCGCATATCAGCGTGGCTTCATGATGTGGGGAAGATAACTACACCAGAATTCATAATCGATAAAGGGAAAAAGCTTGAGACTATTTATGATAGAGTAGAAGCCTTAAAGGCACGTTTTGAGGTTCTTAAGCGGGACTGTTTGATAGAAGAATTGAAAAAAATAGATCCACAAAAAAAGGGGAAAAGCCGGAAAAGAGTATTTGAGGGCTGCAAGAAATTTACCAAGGATTTAAAAGCGGATTTTGAATTTCTGTCGGATATTAACACGGGGTTAAAATTAATGGACGAAAGGATGTTAAACCGACTGAAGGTTATAGCTGTGAGAAAGTGGAACTTAGACGGAAAGTCGCGCAATTTACTAAATGACGAAGAGGTTTACAATTTGAGTATTTCTCAGGGCACACTTACGAAAGAAGAGAAAGACATCATCAAGAATCACGTAAATGTCACACACAAAATACTCTCTCAACTTCCTTTTCCCAAAAAGTTGAGGAATGTAACGTATTATGCTTCTGCTCATCATGAGAAGATTGACGGAAATGGTTATCCATTTGGACTAAAAGGCGAGCAGATTCCTCTGCAGGCCAGAATTATAGCACTGGCGGATATTTTCGATGCGTTAACGGCGAAGGACAGGCCATATAAAAAAGAAAGGACTCTGTCAGATGCCATTAAAATAATGAGATATATGGTAAAGGAAAATCATATCGATGCTGATCTGTTTGAGTTATTTATTAAGGAACGGATTCATCTCAACTATGCAAAGAAAGAATTGACAATTCACCAGATTGATATCGTTTAATGCGGGTGGGACGAATTTTAAATTAAGCTGCTTTTGAGGTCAATAATAGTCAGCGATATTAAATCTACCGATCGCGGTATTGGGACGAACGGGGGTAAGGTAAAAACAAGAGATTGTATATATTAAAATCTTTTCTTCCTTTCTCTTTGCGTTGCATCAGGAGGTTTCTCACGGCTTGAAATAGATTTGATCTCCTGTTCTATTTCCTGGTATTTTTCACTATAATTTGGAAAATATTTCAATGCTTCTTTGAAGTGAAAAAGGGCACTGTCCATTTTATTTTTTTTCTTAAAATATATACCGAAATTGTAATGTGAATCACCGGGATCGTTTGTTTTTCCGTATGCTATGGCAATGCTATAGTATATGTTTATATCATCTATATTTTTCTTTTCTATTTTTTTGTAAATGTTCAGGGCTGTTGCATAATCACCCTGCAATTCGTAGGATCTTCCAAGGTAAAGTATTGTATCCATATCATCTTCATTAAGGGTCAATGCCCTACGGAGGATGTTAATCGCTTCGGATGTACGACCCAACTTGAAGTAGGCAATTCCAAGATCTCTTGAGATATCTTCATCATCAGGAGCAAGGCTTAAGGCCTTATGAAAGTTGGTAAGGGAATCATTTGTTCGCCCTAGCCTATCCTGTATCACGGCAATTCCATAAAGTGCGTCGACATCGTTTTGGTTCTTTTGCAAATTACTCTGAAAATGCTTAAGACCAGAATCAAGGTCTTTCTCCCTCAAAATAAGGAAGGTTTGCATCCTCTTTAAATTGCCGATGATACTTTTCGCGCCTGTATGAGTGTATGTAGTCTGCAATAAAGCATCGATATAGGTGATTCTTTCATCGGTGCCCGGGTGGGTGAGAAAATAAGAAGGAATATTACTTGAGTAGAATTCGTACCTTTTCATTTTTTTCATGAAGTCTAACATTGCGCTTCCATTATAGCCTGCACTAACTAGATAATTCATGCCGAGTCTATCGGCCTCTTCTTCATTTTCACGGCTGTATTTAAGATTCAGGGTCGTGGCTGTCGCTAAAGAAAAAGTCACAGCGGCGGCGCTAAGATCCCCCCCACCGCCAAGGAATGCGCCGGCAAGGATTGCGGCAAGTGTCGCAACACTGATCTTTTGAGACTTTTCAATAATGCTGGCGATATGCCTTGCATTTACGTGTGCTATTTCATGTCCGATAACAGAGGCAAGCTCACTTTCCGTTTCAACCATATTAATCAAACCCCTGTTGACATAAACATAACCTCCCGGTGTTGCAAAAGCATTGATGGCGGAACTGTCGATGATGGAAAAGTGAAAGTCGAAGGGAGCTTTATTGCTTTGGGCAAGAACTTTGTTTCCAACTTGAGTGACATATGTGCTGACCTTCTTGTCATGGATCAGCACATTACTCTTTTCAAGTTTTTCGTAGAATTCTTTTCCGAGTTTTTTTTCATCTTCAATGGTGAAAGAAGCATATGCTAAGCCTGCAGCTTGAAAAAATATAAAGAGGCTAATGACAGGAATAACCCATATCTTCTTCTTAATGATATCTAATTGATTCAAATAACTCCTTCTTTTAAACAAGCGGTCTTTACTTGTTGATTTATTTATCCCGGAAAAATTGTCCATTTTTATATTATCTTTTTTAAAGGTCACAATTAAGATACCGCATATATCATTCTATATCAATATCTAGATTAGACTGCATCCAAATACCGCTTTTCTTTAATATTGTTAAGGGTTGACTGATATGCTATAGGGCTTTATCCAGAAAATATTTTCTAAGTTTTGAACACTTGCAAGAAAAAATATAAAAATGATTACCGTAGGCTGACAATGAAAAGGGGACTGATTATTACAATCGATGGTCCTGCCGGCGCAGGTAAAAGTACAGTCAGTAAGGCCCTCGCGCGAAAATTATCCTATGTTTATTTGGATACCGGAGCCCTATACAGGGCAATAGCCTATAAGATACTGGACGAGGGAATTTCACCGGATAATGAAAAACTTCTTTCAGGCCTCTGTGATCGAATGAATATTCATCTCAAAAACATCGGCGGCAGCTTGAATGTTTTTATCGATGGTGAAAACATAACAGACAAGATTAGGACTGAAGAAGTAGGTCTTCTTGCATCAACGGTTTCTGCAATGCCTATAGTCCGGGATGCACTGCTGTCAATTCAGCGGGAAGCAGGAGCTAAGGGAGGCATAGTTGCCGAAGGAAGAGATATGGGAACAGTGGTCTTCCCGGAGGCTGATTGCAAGTTTTATTTGGATGCAGGCATGAAAGAAAGAGTAAAAAGACGCTACAAAGAATTGATCACGCGGGGTAATGCGCCAGATTATCAAAAAATTAAGAGTGACCTTATTTTTAGGGACAAGCAAGACCAGGGAAGAGAAATAGCTCCCTTAAAGGTCTCACATGATGCTGTTATCATTGATTCTACAAGTGTAAGTATATCTGACGTTGTCGAGAAAATGTTACAGATAATAAGAAGCTATCAAGGGTTTAGTTCAACCAAGTAGGCGACCTGAAAGCAATATATATGAATATATGAATATTTCTATTAATTTACTTTAACTCATGTGAATGAGCGTAATCAATTGGTTCTCGTTCGATATTATGGTTTCCTTTGAATTAGCTTGATATTTCATAATCAGTATGTTACGAAATTTCGGTTGAAGATGTTTTTTATAAAATAAGGGGGGGTAATGGTTTAATGGTTAACAGTGACAACTTAATTTCGGAAGAACATTTTGAGGATGAAAAGGTAAATAAAAATAAAACAGTGGAAAAAGTAGTTCCTCAAAAGACTTCGGGCAAGGAAGAAGACATCGGCTTCAAGGAATTATATGAACAGAGCCTGCAAAGTGTGCAGCTTGGCGAGATTGTAACCGGTAAAGTTGTTCAGATAAACAGTGATGTCGTAATGGTTGATGTAGGCTGGAAGACAGAAGGTTATATTCCTGCCAGAGAGCTAAAAGATGAAGAAGGGAACATCCATATTTCAGTTGGAGATGAAGTGGAAGTCCTGGTCGATAGAAGAGATTCGGACGGCAACCTGGTCTTATCGAGAGACAAGGCTTTAAAAATTAAAGTTTGGGACGATGTTAGAAATGCCTGCGAGCATAATACTCCTCTTAAAGGTACGGTTGTAGAAAGGGTTAAAGGCGGCCTATCCGTTGATATCGGAATTTTAGCGTTTTTGCCCGGTTCGCAAGTTGATGTACGTCCTGTGAGGGATCTTGATAAGTATGTGGGACAGACATTGATGTTCAATGTTCTAAAGTATGACAGAAAAAGAAATAATGTCGTGCTGTCAAGAAGGTCAATATTAGAGCATGAAAGAATAGCGGCTAAGAGAGAGACCCTACAAGGGATTGAAGAAGGAAAGATTGTAGATGGGATAATAAAAAATATTACCGATTACGGACTCTTTATTGATTTGGGCGGAATTGACGGTCTGCTTCATGTGACGGATATATCGTGGGGGAGAATCACCCGTCCATCAGATAACTTTTCCAAAGGTGACAAGATAAAGGTAAAAGTGCTTTCATTTGATAGGGACAAGGAGCGAGTATCGCTTGGTCTGAAGCAACTGACGGATAATCCGTGGGAGAATATAACAGGCAAATATCCTGTCGGCTCTGTTGTTGAGGGCAAAGTTGTAAACCTGACGGACTATGGTGTGTTTGTTGAGCTTGAACCTGGTGTCGAAGGTCTGGTTCACATAACAGAAATGTTCTGGACAAGAGAGATAAAGCATCCGTCAAAGATTTTATCTATAGGCGATATTGTAAAAGTCATGGTTTTAGATATAAATCCCGAAGCAAAACGTATTTCTCTCGGGCTAAAACAGACAACGGAGAACCCGTGGGAGGCCCTGAAGCAGAAATATCCGGAGGGGAGCATTGTTAAAGGCGTGATCAGGAATATTACGAATTTTGGTTTCTTTGTCGGTATTGAAGAAGGAATAGATGGTCTGGTTCACGTATCTGATATTTCCTGGAAACAAAATATAAAGCATCCCTCAGAATTATATAAAAAGGGCCAGGAAGTAGAGGCAATGGTTTTAAATATTGATGTGGAAAATGAAAAGTTTTCTCTGGGGATCAAGCAGGTAGATAAGAATCCCTGGGATGAAAAGAATTTTAAATACACGACAGGGTCAGTTATTAAAGGCAAGGTTACGAATGTTACTGATTTTGGTGTTTTTGTGGAATTAGAGGAAGGTGTGGAAGGATTGGTTCATATTTCGGAATTGAGTCAAAAAAGGGTAAAATCTGCTTCAGAACTTTACGCCGTTGGTGACATTGTAACTGCAATAGTTAAAAGTGTGGATTTACAGAACAGGAGAATCAGGCTGAGCATTAAGGACTATGAGGCCGCTTCCGAGGGATATTCAGTTACACAATACATAAACAACAAAGAAAATGTCGGTTCAAATCTAGGGAAGGTCATGGCTGACGTAAAAATAGTGGATACTGAGAAAGGGTAATATCAGACCATGAGAAAACACCCAGTGGCACTCGGGATATTCCTTTTATTTCTTATTGGTATGGTGTTTTTTTTTCTTGTGTATGTATTGGGTTCAACGACGGAAGACAAGCATTCGTTTGCGCTGAACAATAAAGTAGGTGTTGTAAAAGTCGAGGGGTTCATCGGTGATACACGTGATGTCGTCGATCAGTTGAATCAATTCGGTAAAGACGATGGCATCAAAGCGGTCATTTTGAGGATTGATTCTCCCGGAGGAGGTGTTGCCTCTTCACAAGAGATATATGAAGCTGTAATTGACCTTAAAAAGAAAAAGAAGGTTGTGGCCTCTATGGGGTCTGTTGCGGCATCAGGCGGGTACATGGTTGCGTGCGCCGCGGACAAAATTGTTGCCAATCCCGGCACTATTACAGGAAGTATATCGGCTGTTATGCACTTTGCCAATGCGGAAGAACTTTTGAAAAAGTTGGGTTTAAAGACATCGGTCGTTAAAAGCGGAAAATTTAAAGACATAGGATCACCTGTTAGGGAAATGACGGCTGAAGAAAAAGCGCTGATTCAGGAGTTGGTGGATGACATATATGACCAGTTTCTTGATATGGTTGCCCGGGATAGGAATATTCCGAAAGAAAAATTGAGAAAGATAGCTGATGGAAGGGTTTTCACCGGAAGGCAAGCTCAAAAACTGGGTTTAGTCGATTATTTAGGTGATATGGGATATGCTTCGACACTTGCAGGTGAAATGTCTGGAATCAAAGGTAAACCGGAAATTGTATATCCCAAAAAGAAAGGCTCAAAATTCTGGGATTATGTATTTCGTGAGATGTTTGTTGCCCTTGACGAGCAAATGCGGGGTAAGGTAGAGCAACTACAGGGCATTTTATATCTTTCACCGGCAGCAATTTACTATAATATTTTATAATTATGACGAAAAAGGAATTAATTAAAAAGGTTCAGGAGGAAATAGAGGTATATCCGGACAAAGACATATCATACGCAGTTCACCTGGTATTTGATGCAATGATTGGAGCCTTGAAAAGAAATGAGCGGATAGAGATAAGAGGCTTTGGAAATTTTACGGTAAGGAGCCGAAGACCTATATTAGGAAGAAATCCAAAGACATCTAATCTTGTTCATGTTCCGGGTAGAAAAATACCTTTTTTTAAGGTTGGTAAAGAACTTCAAGACATGATCAATGGGCGGAAGTAAAATATTAAGTTCAGCTAATGTCCCATTCATTATCTGGTGATGCAAAATCCTTTAACTGTTCCCTCCTTTTCTTATGTTGCAACTTTTTTAGTGCTTTAGCTTCGATTTGTCTTATTCTTTCTCGAGTTACACCCATCATTTCACCAACTTCTTCAAGAGTAAACGGTCCATAATTACAGGCCACCCATGTGCAATTTAAAAATGTTTCATTTTTAAGACGCCATTCGCAGGTGGTATCCAGGCAAGCTTCTGATATCAAATGCCCCTTTTTTTTACATTTGTAAGTGTTAATCAATTCACGCTACCTCTTTTCACAAGTTATTGAAGTTTAAGCTTGCTGCAACAACAAAACGGGTAATCAAAATACTCACATCATAAATTTATCGCAAATATCATAAGCATTTTTTTTTATTTGTCAATAAACTATGATTAAATAATCCTCGGAATTTCCTGAGCTTATTGAGTTATTTATTATGAATGTGAGCTTCACGACTTTTCAGTCGTTCAAGGCGATAAACCAAGGCTTCCTTTTCTGCCTTATTATTGAAGGATGGGAGATCTAACGTTCCGCTGACTATATCGATAGCCTTTTTAAAATTATGGCATTTATGTTCAAACCACTTGGCAAGTTCTTCTGTAGCGAAAAAATTGCCTGTATCATCAATGAGCATCAACTCCCATATTCGGACGGCATCACTCCAGCGGCCGTAACGCTTGTAAATCAAGGAAAGTGTTCTCCTGGACTCAAAGGCTACACCTGAGTTCCGTGAGTTAATCAAAGGCTCTAAAATTTTTCCGGCCCCTGATGAATCTCCACGGTCAAGAAAGAGACGAGACGCTGCTAAAAGGTCAAAATGATCAGCAGTTGAAATATCATAATCAAATTTCAACATTTCTGCAAGGTGAAGTGTAAGGATAGACATAGAGATTACGTCAAGGCGGTTGTGTTCAAAGACATCTGCCATAAAGCGGGCATCGCGGTGTCTTAACCAGTCGAAATAACGCTGGGGAATTTCGCTTCCCGGGATATCGCTGTCGCGATGGATTCCAAGAATCTCCTTCTCAAGAGTCGTTAAGCGGCTGTTATCCAAGCGATGGCCCAGAAGACGGCGTGATGGGTGGAGTAGATCCAGATGAGGCATACCGGCCAGACGATCAGTAAGACGGTTAAGGACAAAACGCGTCGACAGCAGGTTGACATCAAATGCCTTACCGTTAAAGGTTACGATAAAGGCTTTATCCCTCGCTGATTCCAGCAAAGAACTCAAAGAGGCACGTTCCTCCGAGAAGTCACGTGCAAATATTTGTCTAGTAACGAATGTCTCATTTTCAAACCAACCCAGACCGATAAGGAAGGCAAGCGTGCCGGTACCGCCGGCTAAACCGGTGGTTTCCGTATCTAAAAATAAAGCATCAGTACAATTAAATGAGGCCAGTTCCGGGATATTGGCAAGCAGTGCCGCGGCATTCATATCCAGGCTGGAAATTTCTTCAATACGGCGGCGGCCATGCTTTGATGAACCGGGATGGAATCCGTGAGCGATAAAAAATTTTCCATGAGCATTCTCAACTTCCTCGCCTTCAACTACATCCTTCAATGTTAGCGGGCTGCCGTAAAATGTTGAGGGTTGCGTGATGGTGGATGTCTGACGCTTGGACATGATGGATTCAATGCGTGTCCGCAGTTTGCTGATTTCGTCAGCGCGAGGTGATGACTTTTGTTTGGAGGAATGTTCGCCGGTTAGACGTTGCAGACGGTTAATTGTGCTCATGTGTTATCGGTAATTATATCTATTATATCCAAAGCGGTCTTCTTTGCGGCAGGACCGACTTCAAGGGTAGGTCCCACGCAGCTAGGACATCCCAGGTTGCAAGGGCAACTCTGAATCAGTTTACGGGCCGCGGCTAAGAGGCGGTCGTGTTCTTCATACAACAGATCCGAGAAGCCGATTCCGCCCGGATATGTATCGAAGATGAATACCGTGGGATCGAAGGCATCGACCATGACTAGAACCGGCTTCGTATCTTCTTTTGAAGAAGATGTAATGGATCGCTTACCGGCACCATAACGTACGAACCATTCACCGCTCTTATCACCGATACAACGATCTATATCACGAACGTCGGCCATCAGCAACATTGCGGCAAGATGGTGCAGGCTGTATGCCAGGCCTGACAAACCGTCGATAAGTTCCTCCTGCGTGTGCGGCAGTTGATAGAGTAGATCCCGGGGAATGGTGAACCAGTAGCTGGTTGTATGCATGTCTTTCTCCGGTAGGGTTACATCACCGTAACCAAGATTCTCTGACGTATAAAACTTTATTTTCTTGTATCCTACTACTTTCCGCACCACCTGCACGTCGCCATGTTCTATAATTATTTTTTTTTGTTTTTTGGCAAAGCTGTCGATTACTCGTACGTTCGTGTAAGTCATGGCATCAGTATAATAATCCGCGTCGACCTTATGCACATAGGCTGTCTTGCGCTCCAGATCAAGTTTATCCACGTGGTACTGCTGGGATTCAACCATGTAAATTGCGTCGTCGTGGACTGTAGTGAAGGCGCTGTCCCAGTCAACCTCGGCAATGACCTCATGTGACCCTGTTTCTGTCGTGTCAACAACAACAATATTTTCGGG
>DATKLL010000134.1:0-68408 GCA_035542475.1 Syntrophales bacterium | reverse complement strand
CGGTAAACAAGCGCTGGATACAGTTGAAAAGATTTACCCCGATCTTGTACTTTTAGACATAATGATGCCCGAAATGGACGGATTTGAAGTCTGCAACACATTAAAGAGATCCAGCACTAAGGATATTCCTGTTATATTTCTGACTGTAAAAGATGAGACTGAAGACATTTTAAAGGGATATGAAGCAGGCGCCGTGGATTATGTAACAAAGCCATTTAATTCTGCGGAATTACTTGCTAGAGTCCGTACACACATTGAACTGAAAAAGAAAATAGACAATGAAAAGCAGCTGATCACCAAACTGACAGCCACATTGGAGGAACGTAAGCAAGCGGAGGAAGCGCTAAAACAGGCTCATGATAACCTGGAACGACTGGTAGAAGAACGGACTGACGAGCTCGTATTAAAAAACCGACAACTCACAGACGAGATCGGAGAGCGCAGACGTGCTGAGGAGGCGCTTGAGATCAAGTCCAAAAATCTTGAAGAATTTAATACCGCTTTGAAAGTTTTACTGAAACAGAGGGAGAAGGATAAAATTGAACTCGAAGAGTGGATATTGGCAAACGTCAAGAATCTCATTATGCCGCATGTTGAAAAATTGAAGAAAATCAATTTGAAAGCTAGATCAGCAACTCATCTCAGCATCCTCGAGACAAACCTGAAAGAAATTACATCTTCATTTTCGCAGAGATTATCCTCGAAATATTTAAACCTTACTTCAAAAGAGATCCAGATAGCAAATCTTGTCAAAGAAGGTAAGACCAGTAAAGATATCGGAGAGTTACTGAACGTCTCGGAGAGGACGATTGATTTTCACAGAAAAAATATCAGAAATAAGCTCGGGCTTCAGAATAGAAAAGCAAATCTGAGATCGAGTCTTATAAACTTATAATACTAGTAAATAGCCAGTATATTTCACCATATCAACTATGATTGTAAGTTCATTAAAGATTAATTAGTTTATAACTATTCATGTTCTAAGGAAGGCCACGGAATGTGAATGTCAGTCCCCATTCCCTCCTCCACCGTGGGGGAGGGAAACAAATTTTGATTATTTTATTTTTTTATTTTGTATTCTCCTTACCGGCAAATTCCCATCTTTTGATTTTCGCGAATGCATCTTCCGCTGCCTTTAAGAGCAATCTAACCCCGGACGGCTTTACAAAAAAGTCATCGAATCCAGCCGCACGACACTCCATAAGACCATAGGCAGTGGCAAATCCGGTAAATGCGTTAATTATACTCATTTGATTGTCTTTCCTTATGGTCTTGCATACATCTATGCCATTTGTGCCGGGAAGGTCGAGGTCAATAAACACCACCTTTATATTTTCTGCTTTAAGGATGTCGAATGCTTCTTTGGCATTCTTAGCAGTTCGTACTGTATAGCCTGCCGAGCTAAAGACATCTGTTAACATCTCCAGTATGCAAACTTCGTTATCTACGACCAATATTTTTTTTTCACTCTCAGTGATCATTACGATTTACCATTACGTTCATTTTCCACCTATTTATAAAACCAAACGACATACTTTTAGGTAGGTGATGATAAACTTCGTATTAATCCAACTCTAAAAGATAGGTCATAAGATTTTTTGTTTTATCCTGAATACCCAATTTACTTCTAATATTCTTCCTGTGAAAATCAACTGTCTTTTCGGAGATATTAAGCATGTCCGATATCTCTTTACTGGTCTTCCCCTCCTTGACAAGATTAGCTATTTGAATTTGCCTCGAAGTAAGGCTCAGGTATTTAGAGGATAATCTCTGCGAAAATGAAGATGTAATTTCTTTCAGATTTTTCTCGAGTATGGTTACAAGGGACACAGCTTTTGCGTCTAAACCAATATTCTTCAACTTTTCTACGTAGGGTATGACGAGGTTTTCTACGTTTGCAAGTATCCATGTGCCCAGTTCTGCCTTGTCCTTGTTTCTGTCATTCAGCAAAACTCTCAGGGTGGTATTGAGATCTTCAAGATGACGTGACTTGACCTCCAGCGCCTCCAGTACCTTTTTGTTCTCTGTAATGTCATCGACCATCTTTATTGCCGCAATAACATTGCCCTGTTTGTCCTTAACAGGAGATGAGATGATCCTGTAATTCCTGATGTCCTTTCCTACAGTCGTTTCTATAACATTCTCGTGGACAAGCCCGTATTGAAAGGTCTTGTACACAGGGCAATGTGGACAAATAGCTCCTGGCGGCGGATTTTTGCAGGCAGGAATTTCATAACACTTGAGCTTCTTTGAAATATCGGCAAGCGGAAACCATTTTTCCATCTGCTTGTTCAGAGTCAATATCTCCATTTCCGGGTTTAACAGAGATATGCCAATTCCTATATGATCGACGACGCTTCTGTATCTTTCTTCAGATTCCCTTAAAGCCTCCTCCGCTTGCTTACGCTCAGTGATATCTTCACAAACGATGAGGACCATGGAATTGCCGTGTTGATCTTGCACGGCTCGTGCCGCCTCCTTTACCCACATTATATTCCCGTCCTTGCGCACTTTGCGAAACTCCCAGGTTGCCACTTTCATCGGATTTTGCATGCACATCGCAAATTGTTTCTCGACAGCCTCTCTGTCATCGGGGTGGAAAACAATCAGAACCGGCAGTCCCACCAATTCTTCAGCGCTATACCCGAGCTGTTCAGCGCCACACTTATTGACGGACAGCACCTTGCCTTCTCCATCAATAGTAAAATACATGGAAGGATTATCATTATACAAAGCCCGGTAACGTTCTTCGCTGTGACGAAGCGCCTCCTCTGCATATCTGCACATCCGGCGTATACCCACCTCACTTAACTCACGCTGCACAGCGGGAATCAGACGCGCTCGATTGTCCTTCATTACATAATCATGCGCACCTGCCTTCATCATTGCCACGGCAGTTTCTTCTCCCATAGTACCCGAAAGCACAATGAACGGAATATCACGACCACTTTCCTGCACGATTCTTAAAGCTGCAAGGGCATTGAACTGTGGCATATTGTAATCTGCAATAACAATATCCCAGCTTTGCTTTTGCAGCGCTTCTTTCGTTTCTACGTCGGTTGCTACCCTTTCATGAATGGGCGCATAACCGGCACGTTCCAGATCATGAATAATCAGACCCGCGTCACTCTCAGAGTCTTCAATGATCAAAACACGTAGCGGAGCAGCCATACCTTTTTCATCCCACCATAGGAAACTCGTTCAGCATGAACCAATAAAAGCCGAGCTGTCCAACAGCATCAGCAAATTGTTTAGGATCGTAAGGCTTTCAAATGTAACTGTTGGCACCCAGGTCGTAACATTTTGCCATGTCCCGTTTGTCTGTTGAAGAAGTAAAGATCATGACGGGCAGCATCTTCGTCATATCATCCGTACGTATGCGTCTCAAAATCTCTAGGCCATCTGCCCCCGGCAGCTGTAAATCTAGCAGAACGACAGCCGACAAATTAGGGATATCACTATTGGCATCCGACCGCGTGCCAAAATTCTGTCCGTCCTGAGCAATCACAAGATTTTTGATAATGTGGTTTTTTTCTAAGGCATGTCTTGTTAGTTCAACACAACCGAAATCGTCTTCGACAAGGAGCATAATTTTGTTATGCATGAATTTACCTAATAATTAAACAGTATACCCTTTCCCTCTTTACCTTCTTCTTGTTACTCTCTCGTCGTTGCGGTGCATATATTTAAGAAGATAATATTTCTTTAATTCTACATTATTGTTCGACTGTCCAGAACTTAGCAAATACTAAAAAATCAAAAGCCCATTTCTGACATGATATGAATGAGGTTTACATTATGAAATCCTCTATTAAAACCATCAATCAATGATAAATTTGAAATATGTTAAACTTTTTGTATTCTAATTCTATTTTTAAAAGACACACAATACTAGTTTATCTTTGTATTTATACTAGGGGAAAACTAGTATATTAATAATTTTAATAGTTGCTTTTTAAATTCTGATCTTGTTTGCGGTGTATCAAAGGAAAAAAGGGCGCTTTTAATTTGACTTTATCCATTCATTTTTTATACTATTTGATTAAAATCGACAGAAAGGAGCCGATTACAGTGCTTGAATCCGCTCTGGACAAGTTGGCAGAAACCATCCTTAATCTTGATGAGGCATCCCTTGCCGACTTATGGGATAAATATAAGGAAAAAATGGAGAATTTCGATACAACGAAGGAATGGGAAAAATCAGTTATTATTTTTTTCATCATCAATTCTGTGAGAGTAAAGAATCACATATTCAATGAAAATATCCTTAATCTTCAGAAAAAACAGGATAAACCTGTAAAACCGTCCAAAGTTAAGCCAAACCTAAAGCTGGTCAAATAAAATTCAGATGGACACCAGAACCGCTATTAAGAGGATTGAAGAACTCAGAGGGTTAATCAATTACCACAACCAGCGCTACTACCAACTTGATGACCCTGAGATATCCGACATTGAGTATGACCGCCTCATGAAGGAATTGATCGATCTGGAGGCGCAATTTCCGGAAATTGATGTCTCCGATTCTCCCACGCAGCGCGTCGGGGCTGCGCCACTGGAAAAATTCAGCACTGTCTCGCACCTCACCCCTATGCTCAGCCTCGCGAATGCCTTTACGGAACATGATATTCAAGACTTTGGTGAGCGCATTAAACGTTTTCTCGGTACGCACGAAAATATTACCTTTGTAGCTGAACCTAAAATGGACGGCACGGCAGTTAATCTTATCTACGAAAATGGGGTCTTTACTGTCGGAGCAACGCGAGGCGATGGGACAGTCGGTGAGGACATTACCAATAATCTCAAAACCATTTTTACTATTCCATTGCAGATGATGAAGAACAAAGTTCTCCCCGTCCCTGAGAGGATTGAAATCAGGGGAGAAGTATACATTGAGATCAATGCATTTAAGAAACTGAACAGCCACAGGTTAAAGGAAGGCGAACCGTCCTTTGCCAACCCCCGCAACGCAGCCGCAGGGTCGCTACGACAACTCGATTCAAAAATCACCTCCAAGAGACCTCTGGACATCTTCTGCTATGGCATCGGCTTAGTCACCGGACATACCTTTAATAGTCACTGGGATGTCCTGCAGACCCTTTCCCAATGGGGATTCAGAGTTAATCCCTATATTAAACAGGCTAAAGACATTCATGAATGCATAGAGTACTACCATCACATTAATGACTTGAGAAAGGATCTTCCCTACGAAATCGATGGTGTCGTGATCAAAGTAGACGATCTTGCGATACAAGGGCGTTTGGGATTCGTTTCAAGAAGCCCGCGGTGGGCCATTGCATGTAAATTTGCTGCCACTCAAGCAACTACTGTAATCGAAAGAATTGATGTTCAGGTCGGTCGAACCGGTGTATTGACGCCGGTTGCCATTTTAAAACCTGTCAACGTGGGTGGTGTCACTGTTAGAAGGGCAACGCTCCATAACCAGGATGAGATTAAAAAGAAGGACATCCGCGAAGGAGATAAGGTCTTGATACAGAGAGCCGGGGATGTAATCCCGGAGGTGATAAAGGTTGTTGAGCCAAAGATGACCGGCAGAAAAAATAAATTTAAAATGCCCGCCGTTTGCCCTGAATGTAAATCAGAGATTGTCCGCTTGGAAGGTGAGGCCGCCCACCGTTGCATCAATATAGCATGCCCTGCACAAATTAAGGGTCATATAACACACTTTGCATCCCGCGGCGGTTTGGACATCGAGGGGCTCGGCGATAAGCTGGTCTCTCAGTTGGTGGATACAAATATGATAAAAGACCCGGCTGATCTCTATTTCCTTACAAAGGATAAGCTGCTCACTCTTGAGAGGATGGCAGACAAATCGGCGAATAACCTTCTGGCCGCCATAGCACTGTCAAAGTCTCCGCCTCTGGAGAAGTTCCTCTATGCTCTGGGAATCAGGCATGTGGGAGAGCATATGGCGATGGTCCTTGCCAAGTTCTTCATGACACTGGACAGGCTCATGGAGTCTACGGAAGATGACCTTCTGGCCATTAAAGATATTGGTCCGGAGGTAGCCGGCAGCATCAGCAGATTTTTCAGTGAACAATCCAATATAAAAGTGATTGAAAAATTCAAGAGGGCCGGTATCAAGCCTGTAGAAAAAGCTCGTCCTAAAGATGCGCCTCTGGCCGCGAAATCCTTTGTTTTTACGGGAACGCTCAGCAGACTGACAAGAAGCGAAGCGAAAGGGATTATTGAATCCCTCGGTGCTTCCGCCACGGAGTCGGTCACAAAGACGACCGATTACGTAGTCGCCGGTGAATCGCCCGGCTCAAAGCTGGAGAAGGCAAGGACCTCGGGTATTAAAATTATCAATGAAGAAGAATTTTTGAAACTTATCGGCAGAAAGTGAAAAGATGAAGCGGATGCACGTTATCATTACCGGCAGGGTTCAGGGTGTTTTTTTCCGGGCGTATACCAGGGAGACCGCCCTGGCTCTGAAGCTGAACGGCTGGGTCAGGAATCTCCACGATGGCAGTGTTGAAGCCGTCTTTGAAGGTGAAGATAAGAATGTCAAGACGATGCTGGAATGGTGCAAGAAAGGCCCGCCGCATGCGATTGTCACTAAAGTTGATGTTTCCGAAGAACCCCATACCGGCGAATTCCGGGATTTCCGCATCACCTACTGACGATATTCCTTGAATGCCTCTTCAAAACCTTTCATCGAATTAACAATTGTCGCATCATCCACACAAAATGCGATCCGGAAATTGCCCGGCCATCCGAATCCGCTGCCCGGCACGGTCAGGATTCTTCTCTTCGTCAGGGCCTTAACAAATTCGATATCATTATCTATCGGAGTCCTGGGAAAGAGGTAGAAGGTCCCATCGGGCTTTAGAAATTCGTATCCGATGGATAAAAGACCGTCACATAGAAGTTCTCTCTTTCTTCTATATTCCCTCACATCAACCGTCGTGCCCTGTATTTTTGCAATAACCCGCTGCATCAAGGCGGGGGCATTGACGAAACCAAGGGTTCTGTTGTAGAGAATAAGCCCGCTCATAACCTCTTCAATATCGGACACTGCTGGACTAACAGCCAGATAGCCGATCCGTTCACCTGCGAGCGAAAGGCTCTTTGAATAGGAAGAGGCAATTATGCTGTTTCTGTAAGCCGCGAGGATGCTTGGAACCCTAACACCGTCATAGACGATTTCCCTGTACGGTTCATCCGAGACGAGGTAAATATCCCTTCCGTATGTCCTCTCCTTATCCTCCAGGAGTTCGGCCAGCCCTCGTATCAATGCCCTGTCGTACACTTTACCTGTTGGATTATTAGGTGAATTGATAAGGATTATCTTTGTCCTTTCCGTAATAGCATCGCGCATCGCTTCAAGATCAAGAGAAAAATCCGTATTTGACTTTACGAATACAGCAACACCGCTTGCGTTATCGACATAAAACCGATATTCCATGAAACAGGGCGTGGGGATGAGAACCTCATCGCCAGGCTCAAGAAGCACTTTACATATGATATTCAGCGCCCCCGCCGCCCCGCAGGTCATAATCACGTGATCCGCGCTGAGCGGCACTCTATGCTCCTGACTGAGAAAAGCTGCAACAGCTGCTCTTGTCTCAGGATATCCGGCATTCGACATATATCCATGGACGCCGGAACTATCCTCACCTGCAACCTGACGCAGCACTTCCCTAAACTCAGGCGGTGGTGCGACACTTGGATTACCGATGCTAAAATCGAAGACATTATCTGCCCCGTACTGCTTCTTCAAGAGGCTGCCTTCCTCAAACATTTTCCTGATCCAGGAAGACTGGGAAATAAATCCGCGAACTTTATTAGAGATGGCCATAGGGAACTCCTCCTAACAAGCTGATTCAGGCAGGTCATTTTATCGGTCATTAACACAGCGTATCGGCTGCGTCAATATGGCAACCTAGGAGCTGCCTTAATACCCTTGACAATTGGACGACCAATCACTATATAAGACCAACAAAAGAGAGAATTATGCCTATATACGAATTTAAATGCAAAAAATGCAGCAACATTTTTGAGATTCTATTCAGATCGAGCAGCGATAGCCCGGCAGTCACCTGTCCTAAATGCAAATCAAAAAAGACAGAGAAGCTGATGTCGATATTCGGCGGAAAAATCGGCAATACTTCATCGGGAGGATGTTCATCCTGTAAAGCGACATCCTGCGGCTCATGCGGATCTCATTGATCGCGTATCACAGGTTAGTACTTCTAATAAAATAATCATTAATATTTTTCATTGTAAAAAACCATCCAATCTATTATAGAAGGCCATGCTAAAAATACTTTTTTGAGAGAGAGTCGAATACCATGAATATCATTATGTTTGGACCGAACGGCAGCGGCAAAGGGACTTTTGGGGCGATTGTAAGCGAAAAATTCATGATACCTCAGGTGGAAACGGGCGTGATTTTCAGGGAAAACATTGCGAAAGGAACAGAGCTGGGGAAAAAGGCAAAGTCCTTTATCGACCGGGGTGAATTGGTTCCCGATGATATCACTATCCCGATGATCCTTAAACGTCTAAAGGATGATGACTGTAAGAAAGGGTGGCTTTTGGACGGTTTCCCCCGGAATATTACGCAGGCAGAGGCTTTCTGGAGTGCCCTGCAGAAGGAAAAGATCAATCTGGATTATGTTATTGAGCTAGAAATTGATAGGGATACCGCCAAGAAGCGCATCATGGGAAGGCGGTTGTGTCCCAATGACAATAACCACCCGAATAATATTTACGTCAAAGAAAATCTGCCGGTCGAAAAGGACGGTAAGCTGTTTTGCCGTGTTTGTGGACGCGAGGGCTTGTTAACCCGCGCTGATGACCAGGATGAATCGGCCATTGATAAGAGACACAGCATCTACTTTGATACAGGAAAAGGTACACAGGCCGCGATTAATTACTTCAAAGAGAGAGTGAAAGTAATTCAGGTGGATTCTCGCCCCGGCGTGAAAGAAGTCTCCAAGAATCTCCTCGCATTGCTGACATAGACAGAGACTAACGTTAAAAACTCAAGAAGCCTTCCATATATGCACCCGGAAGGCTTTTTGACTTTAATTTTATGAACCGCATTCGTAATTTCAGCATTATCGCCCATATTGACCACGGCAAATCGACCCTTGCCGACCGGCTTATCCAGTATACCGGTGTGTCTGATGAACGTACCTTCAAAAACCAGATACTGGATACGATGGATATTGAAAGAGAGCGGGGAATAACAATAAAGAGCCAGGCCATTTCCCTGCCTTACCGGGCGAGAGACGGAAGAGTATACAGCCTTAATCTCATAGATACGCCGGGTCATGTTGACTTTTCTTATGAAGTCTCCCGTTCCCTGGCCTCCTGCGAGGGTGTTCTTCTTCTCATTGACGCTGCCCAGGGTGTGCAGGCCCAGACTGTTGCCAACCTCTACCTTGCTATGGAACATGACCTCTCTATTATCCCCATTATCAATAAAATAGACCTACCCTCTGCAAACATAGACCAGGTTTTGGAACAGATTGATAAAGAGTTGGGGCTTGATCCTGAAACCCATTTGAAATGCTCCGCCAAAGAAGGGACGGGAGTCGAGGATATTCTAGAAGCTATAGTGGAGAAGATTCCTCCTCCTGCCGGCGATCCACAGGCGCCGCTTTCCGCGCTGATTTTTGACGCCAAGTATGATCTCTTTCGCGGCACAGTCATACACTGTCGCATCTTCGATGGAACAGTCAAAAACGGCGATATCATCCGCTTTATGTACAATAATGCCCATTACAAAGTTGAAGAGGTCGGACGCTTTCTCCTTTCCCGTGAGAAGCGCGACAAGCTCTCATCCGGTGAGGTCGGCTACATCATCGCCGGGGTGAAGACCGTGTCGGACGTCCATATCGGAGATACAATCACACTGAATGACAGGCCATGCGAAAAACAGCTTCCCGGTTTCAAGGATGTCAAGCCCGTCGTTTTTGCATCTATCTATCCCGTCACATCCGACGATTATGAAGATCTGGTCGCATCCCTCGATAAATACAAGCTCAACGATGCTTCCTTTATATACCAAAAAGATTCGTCCGTAGCTCTTGGACAAGGCTTTAGGTGCGGCTTTCTGGGACTTCTGCACCTTGAAATCGTCCAGGAAAGGCTTGAGCGTGAATACGGCTTGTCCATTATTCTATCGGTCCCCAGCGTCCGCTACAGGTTTATTTTGAAAGATGGTACAATGCTTTACGTGGATAATCCTTCCAACTACCCTGCTCCAGCTTCCGTTGCGAGCTCTGAAGAGCCCTACATCCGCGCCAACATGTTTATGCCGGAAAGGTACTTCGGCGCAGTGATGAAACTCTGCAAGGAAAAGCGGGGTGTAAACTCAAATATGAACTACTCGAGCCCCGGCAGGATAGAGCTGATCTACGAGATGCCGCTTGCCGAGGTCATTTACGATTTTTATGACCGTTTCAAGTCCATCACGCAGGGATACGGTTCTTTCGACTATGACGTTATCGACTACAGGGAAGGCAATCTCGTATTGCTGGATATCCTAGTCAACGGAGAGAAGGTCGATGCCCTCTCGCAGATCGTCCACCGTGATCGTGCCCGCGCCAGAGGCCTTCAGGCTTGCGAGAGACTGCGGGAGGAAATTCCCAGACAAATGTTCAGAATCGCCATCCAGGCGGTAATAGGCGCAGAAATTATAGCAAGGACAACGGTTTCAGCCTTTCGCAAGGATGTAACGGCGAAATGTTACGGCGGTGATATTACAAGGAAACGGAAACTCTTGGAAAAACAGAAAAAGGGGAAGAAGAGGATGAAGATGATCGGATCGGTCAGCATCCCGCAAAGCGCTTTCCTGGCCGTGCTGAAGACTGACTCAGATTAAAGGCAGGGGTATGTACATTAAAATCAAATCGCGACGCATCTGAAGCCGAGGACGTTTGATGAGGTGTTTCTGTCCATTGGATAGCGACTCGACAGGCATACAAGGTTGTTTGAAATCCAACTGCCGCCTTTAACAACATATATGTCCGTATTCTTTTCTCCTGATTCAGGACTTTCCCAGATATCGAGCGTCCATTCCAGCACATTGCCGAGGGTGTCGGCCACTCCGGATTCTCCGGTGAATTCGAGATATTTGTCTACAGGGGTTGTGTCCCCAAAATAACTTTTCTCAATGTTGCATGCATTATCCTTCCATTGATTACCCCATGGATACACATACCCGCGAAAGTTTCGTGCAGCTGCTTCCCATTCTTTTTCCGTTGGAATTCTCTTGCCGGTCCAGGCCGCAAAGGCGCGAGCATCCTCCAGGCTGATCTGTACTACCGGATGTCTGCGTTTATTATAAAGCGAGCTGTTCGGACCGTTTGGCTGATACCAGAATGCCCCCTGCACCTTTTTATATTGCAGATGCTTGTTCCAGATAAACTCTTCGGCTCCTGTTATTATATTTTTTCTTCTCTGTGCGCGGGGTGTATATACGAAGCCGTATCCTTGTCTCTCCGCCGTTGTCCTGTAGCCGGTCCTGTCCACAAAGACCTCAAACAGGGCATTCGTGACAGGGAATTTCCCTATATAAAAATCCTGAAAACGAACTTTTCGCTCGGGAAGCTCATTTTTTACTGTAGTTTTGCTCCCTATAGTATAGTCTCCACCTTTTATCAAAATATGCTGGTTATAAAACCTTTCCCTAACACTGAGATCACGGTCAAATTCTTCAGATAAGAGCTTTGCCTTTTCTTTGATCTCTTCTTCGGAATAGATACTTTCGCTGAGATCCGGTCCCAGCTTCTCAAGAATTTTTGCAGCTTCTGCAAGTTTAGCCAAAATTTCAGCCTTCTCCCGAAGGTCTTCTTCTATAACTTCACTTACAAGCTCACCCTCTTCTTCAAGTGCCTCCTCACCTTCAACTTCTTCAACATCGGAATCAGCCTGTATCTCATCCAAATCATCTTCAACAAGAGTTTCCTCCACAGGTACTTCATCCGATACTGCCTCTATAGCTTCATCGATGGCATCTCCTTCATCGAGTATTTCTAAAGAGTCCGCTTCACCTGTTGTTTCACTTTCCTGCTCATAGTCCTGAATTTCCTCAACTGTGTCTTCCCCTGAGTCTCCAAGTACACTTTCTCCTTCTGTTTCTTCCGCACGTTGGCCGGTTTCCTCTATTAATCCATCTTCTGCTGCTGCCTCTATTGCTTTCTCCGCACTGTCTTTCTCAACATGGTCAACTATCTCCTCTATAATCTTGTCTTCAATGCCCTGATCAATCTCCTCTATTAATGCCTCCTCCGCAATCTCATCAATCACCTTTACGGAAATCTCAGCCGTTGCCTCATCAACAGTCTCTTCTATCATCTCTCGGGAGAGATCAGCCTCCTTCTCGTCAATGATCTCATCTGTCATCTCTTCGGATACATCAGTGACTACTTCGTCTACGATCTCGTCCGCGATATCTATTTCGCCGATTGCATCAATCTCTTCTAATAATTGCTGTTCCGGTGTCCTTTCAGCAGCAACTTTGGAAATATCTTCCGGACCGGAATCATCCGGTATTGAAAATCCGATCTTACGTGATAGGTCAAGAATAAGGTCCTTCATGCGGTTGATTGTTTCCGAACCGCCCTGTATATTCAAAGAAGAACCCGAATCAGACAATATGTCGTTTACTGCCTTCAATACCTCAGCTATTTTAGCTATCGTATCAGTTCCTTTTTCTCGAAGAACATCGGCTATTGTTCCAAGTGCCTTGTCTTTGGCCTCGTCGGACATATCAAAGACATTATTCTGCCCGATAATTACCCCCTGAGGATTTTTGCCTTCCTGATAAAGACTCTTCAAGTCGGCATTTATACCTGACTTGACACTGCTCAGGTTTTTTTTCTTACTCCTGACTAACTCCGGATCATCGCCTATGCACCAAAGTGCCTTGACCAACTCTTCCGTGTCGATGCGCTGAAGAGACGCAGCCGAGTCTTCATCTGTATAATACTGCCTTATTGTGTGGATAAGCTTGTACTTGAGGGTATCCTTGTTCTTATAGCGAAGGTTAGTTATGGCTTCATCAATGTCTATGAGTTTTATTATTGCAGCCACAGAAATCTCCTGTTCCCCTGTTGCATCATGTTATAATGGTGCGCTGTCATTCCATCCAACACGAAGATATTTATATTTTTTGCTGCACGAAATATCAGTGCTCTGCACATGGACATGAAATGCTATACTTGATTAAATATATATCGATCACTACAGCATTTTCTTTAATCCAAAGCAGTACTAATGAAATGGAAAATCGGCCTGAGTCGTAAAAATTATAAAAATATTTTTGTTTTTCTTTAAAGTTGTCGATATAAACAACGAGTATTATAAAGCTCTTATAATACATATGTTTAACGACTGATAATGAGGTATCATATGAAAGACTCGTTAAGGTCTCAGTTTGACGAAATCCTTGGCGGGCATTTCGAACGCCTGATAGGAACAAAAAAGGGAATTGGAGGACTTCCATTGAATATCGCAACCATAGGATGTTTTGTACTCCTTGGTGGACGTGAAATTGAGATCGAGAATTCTCATTCAGATGACATCGAACGATATACCCGCGACACATTTCTCCAGGAAGCTGCCGATATCGGCATTCAACCAGATGATTACTTAAAAACCTGGCTGGACGATATGATTCAGCGAGGATACGCTGAAATTGACTCAGAGGGCAGATTTTTTACGCAGCAATCCTCCGTTATAATGGCCCGCCTGTTAGACCGTATCTTTCCCAAAATGCCGGGAATCAATTTTCTTGCTTACATTGGACAGACAATTGAAGAGGCTGTATCTGGTCGCACCGATATAGGAGCGGCAATTTCTCGATTCGACCAGACTTTGAATCATCACGGGGTTCCGGTTTCGAGACAGAAATCCCCACAGGTATCTCCTGCAAAGAGCGTCAAAATTTCGCAGGTCTCTTCCGACGATCAGCAAAAAAGTCCGTTAAGCCGTGAACAGATATTGGCGGAATTGTACAGTCGTTCCAGGAATCGGGAGGAACCATCTGTTTCGTCCTCTTTCCGGGAAACTCAAAAGATCCTTGCAGGAGGCACTGTCCTGAAAACTGGTAAGATTGGTGAAATCCTTCCTGAGGAAGAGATGCCTCCCGAAACTACCCACGATATGGACGTTGAAAATGAAAAGTCCCCGGTCGAGTCCCAAAGTGTAATTGAACATTCTTCCATGCAGGATGTAAACGCCCAAGAAGTTCACTGCGAGATTCAGGCGAAGATTATCACAGAAGGACATGATGTTGATGAGGCCGATGGATCAACATCATTAACAAAACAATTGTCAGAGGTAGTATCTCAGGTTGCTGGGGGAGATCAAGGTGAGGAAGCACCTGCCGCCATAGATGAAGAAGAGCAGGGGTTTATTGATGAAACAGGTGAAGAAGAAGGTGTGCAGGATGATGATATCGCAAAAAAGATCGCAGCATTCGAGAAAGACTTGGCGCTTACTTGCCCTATATGCAGGGAAAATGTGCTGAAGGAGCAACCAACGGCAGCCGGTAAAATATATTATTCCTGTCCCTCTAATGACTGTAACTTTATAAGCTGGGGTAAGCCCCACCTCATCGAGTGCAAGCGCTGTAAAAACCCGTTTTTAGTGGAAGCAACGGATAAGTCTGGACAGGCAATTCTGAAGTGTCCTCGTGCGACATGTCAGCACCGTCAGGGCCTCAGCCCCAAACGGGTAAAGGTGGTGCGAAAGCGGCTTGTGAGGCGAAAAAAATAAATGCATCTTTATTTATCTGCCGCACCTGACCGTTTCTGACAAAGATATTTTGACATTACAGCAAATGTCTGCTGTTATACGTAATAATAATCTTGTAGCGGTTTCTTTCAGAATTTCATATGATCGTTTGCCGTAAAGAAACCAGAATATCATTGAAATTATCGTAATGCATACAAGGAGTGCCGTTCTGCCGACACTTCTCATACAGGACATCTTTTGCGAAGACGAGATCTGCGTCTCCCGCGGGGCATACATCCGAATAGCCATTACCTACATAAATGACACGGCTGTAGTCTGACCGAAGCTGCTTAAGCACAATATTTTTACATGTACCGCACTTCTTGCATTGATCGTTCATTCGGGGAAATTTTATGGAAATAATATCACTATTTTGGAATACTACAACATTGGAAAAGAATTCAATGTCCTGAAGATTGTGTTTTTTCAAGATCGCACTGATATAAAAGTCAAGGCCATCTGATACGATCTTGAGATCGACTTGCTTATCTTTGCAAAATTTATAAAATGCCGGGAAATGAGGGTCAATTGCTCCACTGTTGCTGACAAATTCCAGCATCTGGGACTGTGTCCCCTTAAAAATGGGAGCCACTTGCATGTATGCAACCCTGGAACCGATTACACCAGCGCAATAGGCACGGTCGATCTCCTCCCACCCCTCACCGGTAAAGCGGTTCAGAACTTCATTACCCATGTCTACGGTACTCACAGTCCCGTCAAAGTCACACAGAACCAGAATCCCGGAACTTTTTGCAACTGCCTTCATGACGACTGTTTTCTTTTCTTATAATGTTTCATAATAGCATTAATACCGATCAGGATAAGGAGGAGGGGGAGAAGATATCTGGCAATTACGTGGAGATTGTAACCCCAATTATTTACTAAAAGGAAAATAACCCCGGCCACACCGATAAACCACCCTCCGATATCTTTGACGCGCTGCATCAGTGTGCCGACGGATATTACAATCAGCAGTATGGGCCAACTCCTGTCAAACCCGTAGATGTTTGTAGTGCTTAGGATAATAAGAACACCGAGCGTTATGAGAATCATACCGCCTGTTAAAATATGCCTTTTCTCTCTCGCTTCCATATATACTGAACCTTTCCATGAAAATTATTTTGTCTTTTCTGCAAGCGCTAAAAATGGTTTTATCATATCAATAGGGATCGGGAAAAGGGTCGTTGAATTATTCTCGGCAGCAATCGCATGCAATGTTTGCAGATATCTGAGCTGCAGGGACATCGGCTGCGATTCCATAAGAGCGGCTGCTTCAATCAATTTCTGAGCGGCCTGGAATTCACCCTCGGCATTAATGACCTTGGCGCGTCGTTCTCTTTCCGCCTCTGCTTGCTTTGCCATGGCACGTTTCATCTCTTCCGGCAAGTCGATATCTTTTACTTCCACCAGTGTTACTTTTATCCCCCACGGCTCAGTGCTTCGATCCACAATTTCCTGTAACTTAACATTAATCTTTTCCCTTTGCCCCAGAATTTCATCCAGCTCAACCTGGCCACAAACACTCCGGAGCGTGGTCTGCGCAAGCTGGGAAGTCGCATATAGATAATTCTCCACCTCAATTATAGCCGAATTGGCATCCATGACCCGGAAATAAAGAACGGCATTAACCTTAATTGATACATTGTCACGCGTTATAACGTCCTGTGGGGGGACATTCATCGCAATGGTGCGCATATCCACCTTGACCATTTGGTCCACAATCGGTATCAGGATGATTAGCCCCGGGCCCTTCGCATTAATTACTCTACCCAGGCGAAAGATCACACCCTTTTCATACTCCTTGAGTATTCTGATGGCCGCCGCCAGAAACATAATTACCAGGACTATTGTTACGATCAATGGAATAGAAAACATATTCACCCTCCCTTTTTATCTTCAATTTCTTCGACTTTAATTATTAGTCCTTCGACTTGTACGATCCTCACCCTCCTGCCCTTTTCCACCGGTTTGTCACTTGACGCATTCCAATATTCTCCCTTTATGAATACCTTGCCGGTTTCATAAACATCCGTAACTGCCTTTCCTACCTCACCCACCATGCCTTCCTTCCCCATACGCCGTTTTCTCATCTGCGCCTTCAGGACGAGGGCAATGACGCCCGCGAAAAAAAGGCAAATGACAGTCAATGTGGGGATCATGACACTCCACGATACCCTGAGGGCCGGATCAGGAGACTCAAAGAGCAACAATGAACCCAATACAAGTGAGACGATGCCTCCCACTGTTAATAACCCATGACTCATGACTTTTATTTCTGCAATAAAAAGAATAACACCAAAAAGGATGAGAAGGACCCCCGCATAATTTACCGGCAAGGTCTGCAGAGCAAAGAAGGCAAGGATCAACGAAATGCCGCCGATAATCCCGGGTAGAATGACGCCGGGATGGGCAAGTTCAAAATAGAGACCGGCAAGCCCGACAAGGAACAAAATATATGCAATATTCGGATCGCTGATGGCCGCAAGTATTCGCTGCCGTGTCCCCATTTTTTTATCATTGATGATGGCTCCCTTTGTTTTAACTATTCTCTTCCCGGATAATAGAGATACCTCCCTTCCGTCCATCTGTTCCAATAAACTATTAAGGTTTGGAGCAAGGAAATCAATAACTTTAAGTTT
This sequence comes from Syntrophales bacterium, assembly GCA_035542475.1. Classification (GTDB taxonomy): domain Bacteria; phylum Desulfobacterota; class Syntrophia; order Syntrophales; family UBA2185; genus DATKLL01. The sequence goes on along the minus strand of DATKLL010000134.1, from coordinate 50,997 downwards.
GAGGGCTTCTTCGGCTGTAATAGACTCGCTCTGTCTGACAGATTTTTCTACCCAATCGGCATTGCGACCCCTCTTTAAGGCAATACCGCGAACATAGGCAACGGCATCATTTTCCACCTTCTTCATCATGGTTTTGTCCACACTGCCGATGCCAAGCCCTACCGGATGAGCTGCGCCAATATTTGTACCGGGGGCCATAGCGGCTATATGAGCAGAGATCGTTATTATAACTCCTGCTGAAGCAGCCCGTGCTCCGGAAGGATACACATACACCACAACAGGAATAGATGAATTCAGGATACCCTTGGCGATATCTCTCATGGCCAGATCCAACCCTCCCGGCGTGTCTAGGAGGATAATCAAACCGTCGGAACCGGCTTTTGACGAAGCGTCGATGTTTTGCAGAATATATTCAGCAATCGGTGGCGTAATGGTAGCACTTACAGTAATTTCATCAAAGACGGGCTTTTTTTCCTCAGCAAATGTTTGACCTAACAGCAGCATGAATGGAATCAGTACGATAATCATGATCGATATATTGATTTTATTTTTTATCATGCTTTTGCCCCTTAATATGTTAAAAAAATCAATGTGACGCTGGCGGTAACAATATTTTCATTATCTTCTGTACATCTTCCCACACTTGCTTCTTTGATGCCGGATTCCGCAGAAGGAAGGCCGGATGGTATGTCGGCATCAACTGTATCCCATGATATGTATGAAACTTGCCCCGCAGTACAGTTATGGGAACATCCGTTTTGAGCAGCGTATGGGCTGCAAACGTACCCAAGGCGCATATTACCTTCGGATTAATCGTCTGAAGCTGCTTTATCAAAAAAGGCTCACACGTCATAATCTCCTCAGGTCTGGGGTTACGATTTCCGGGAGGGCGACACTTCAGGATATTGCAGATATAGACGTCCTCCCTCTTTAATCCCATCGCTATAATGATCCTGGTTAAAAGCTGACCGGCGCGTCCGACAAATGGTCTCCCCTGGATATCTTCATCTCTTCCCGGCGCTTCTCCTACAAATACAATCTCTGCCTTGGGATTCCCCTCACCAAAAACGAGGTTTGTTCTAATCTGGCCCAGAGGACACCTGTGACAATCACCGAGCTCTTTTCTCACGTCTTCTAGAGATAATGATTTTCGAGGTTGTGTCCGATTATCTACGAATGACCGATGAACAGCCGGACCATTATTCATGGGAACCTTTCCCTCTACGAATAAATACGAGGGTTGCCTCCCCGAACCAGTATCCGATTTGATTTGCAATTTCAAAGACTGAGTCAATGCAAGAAGTTCAGCCCTTATATCTTCTTTTAAACTTTCCATAGTCTTATTTTAATGGATCATACTTTCAGGAACAGAAGTTATCTCTTCTTAACAATTATTTTCTTTACCCTATCCAGAATCCTGTCAGCTGCCTCCATTTTACTCATCAGGGGTAGAGCTTCAACCTCGCCATCATCACTCAGTATTTTAATGATATTTGTATCACAGCCAAACCCCGCACCTTCTTCTGTCACATCATTGGCTATAATAACGTCCATATTTTTCCCAGTCAGCTTGGCTCTAGCATTTTCAAGAAGGTTTTCCGTTTCCACAGCAAAACCTACGAGAATACGGCTTCCCTTCTTCTTTCCTATCTCTGCGATAACATCCGGATTCCTTTCAAGGCTGATAACAAGTTTATCATCCTGCTTTTTGATCTTTGAATTAGAACGCACTGACGGCCGGTAGTCGGCAACAGCTGCGGCCTTAATGATAATGGTTGATGAACTTAAATTTTCCATGACGGCATCCCTCATTTCTACAGCGCTTGACACAGGGACGAAGTTTATACCGCGAGGGGCCGGTAATGCGGATGGACCACTTATAAGAGTAACGCTGGCACCCCTTCTCCGTGCGGCGATTGCCAACGCATATCCCATTTTACCTGAGGAATAGTTGCTGATGTATCTTACCGGGTCTAAAGGTTCCCGGGTGGGGCCGGCAGTGACGAGAATCTTCTCTCCCTCCAGATCCTTGGGGGTCAGAATAGATTCTACCTCTTCAACGATATCAGTTATCTCCGGGAGTCTTCCATAGCCCTCGGCTTTACAGGCAAGCTCACCATACCCGGGTTCCATGAACAGATAACCCCTTGCAGACAGCCTGCTGATATTTTCTCTCACTATCGTATTATTGTACATATTTACATTCATAGCTGGACAGATGAGCACAGGAGCCCTTGTAACCATAACCATCGTCGTTAAAAGATCGTCTGCCACACCTGATGAAATCTTCCCGATGATATTTGCCGTTGCCGGCGCAATCACTACGACATCCGCATACTCAGCAAGAGAGATATGCGCCATATCGAATTCTTTTACAGGGGCAAACATATGAGTAAATACCGTATATCCAGACAGCGATTGGAGAGTCAGAGGTGTTATAAATTCGGTTGCGTTTTTTGTCATAATTACCCTGACAAGGGCCTCTCTTTTTACAAACTCTCTTGTCAGTTCAGCAGCTTTATAAGCAGCTATACCACCGGTTATACCAAGAACGATTTTTTTATCTTTCAACATTGTTAATTCCTTATGTAAACCCTTAATCTCACGTAAATCACTTTTTCAATACTTTTATATTTATAGCAATTCTCAAAGACAAGTTCAAGAAGTAATACAGTCCGTTTCCGCATATTTATTTGTATTTAAACTTGCAAAGTGTTCCAAAAATCATTATAAGTCCAGCCGGTGTTATTTTTAAACTATAAGGGGTTTTTTATGAAAACATACAAACCGTTTATAATAGCTGCGTTCGTTATATTAATTGTTTGTCTTGGTTTCTGGTTTTTTAATTCTTACGGCGATTTTGAAAAACCTACTGTCGAAATCAATCAGGACATAAGTATGATAGGACGATATAAAGCGATAAATATTAGTTTCACTGACGCGAAAAGCGGTCTCCGTAATTCAAGCATAACAATAACCCAGGATGATAAGACGCAAGTCCTTTCGTCTGTCAGTTATGCCGACTCGATAAAAAAAGAAGACACGATTGCTTTGACCATTGACCCCATAAGCATGAAACTTCACGACGGGCCAGCTGTCCTGAACATAACGGCAACTGATAATTCCATTTGGAAGAACCAGGTAACCTTAACCAGACAGATCAACATTGACATGATACCCCCGAGCATATTCTTACTTACGAAAACCAATAATATAAATCCAGGAGGTGCATGTGTGATTGTTTATAATACGTCGAAGCCGGTTACAATAAGCGGCGTGACGGTTGAAAATCACTTTTCTCAAGGATACCCATTGGTCATTTCAGGCAAACCCTGTTTTATAAGTTACTTCGCCCTGCCCATGAACGCAAAACGGAGCGGGATTCATATTAAAGTCTCTGCCCGAGATCAGGCAGGAAATGAAACATCTGTTGCACTTCCCTGCCTAATCAGAACCAAAAAGTTTCGCAGTGATAAGATGGTTTTGAGTGAAAGCTTTTTGCAGCAGAAAATGCCTGAATTTCAAAGTCAGAATCCGTCTCTTCAGGCCAAATCTGTTCTTGACACATTTATATATGTCAATGGAAAGTTAAGGGAGGATAATGATAATGCCATTCTGGATATTTGTCGGAAGTCTCAGCCCCGGCAATTATGGGAGGGCACATTCCTGCGGATGAAAAATACCGCTCCCATGGCCCTGTTCGGCGATAACAGAACCTATCAATATAATGGCAAAACAGTGGGCAAAAGCACCCATATGGGCGTAGACCTTGCCTCGACTGCAAATGCCCAGGTTGAAGCCGCCAATAATGGTATTGTTGCTTATACCGGATATCTCGGCATATATGGTAACATTATCATCTTGGATCACGGTCTCGGATTATTTACCCTTTATGGCCATCTAAACTCAATCGATGTAAAGAATGGCCAGGAAGTGAAAAAAGGTGATGTGATAGGCCATACGGGAACGTCAGGCCTTGCAGGTGGCGATCACCTCCATTTTGGAATACTTGTCGGCGGTCAGTTTGTAAATCCCCAGGAATGGTGGGATCCACACTGGATTGCCGATAATGTGAACAAGAAAATGACACTCTCTTTTTAGCTTTTATTTATGTCCCTGTGATTTATCGTCACTATATAATTTTTATCTGAAAAATAAGAACCCAGTTGATTTGCCAAGACGACTGATCGGTGCCTGCCGCCTGTGCATCCGAGTGCTATATTGAGTCTCGCCTTTCCCTCCTTTTCATACAGGGGGATGAGAAATTCCATCAATTGAAACAGTTTTTGCATGAATACTCTGCTTTCTTCAGATTCAAGCACATATTCACGGACCCCCGGATGATGTCCGTCATAATGCTTCAGTTCCTCAACAAAATACGGATTGGGAAGAAACCTGACGTCAAGAACAATGTCAGCATCAGCGGGTATGCCATAACGATATCCGAATGATGACACATGAATGATCATCCTTTGACTGACATAAGAAGAAATGAAATGCCTTTGAACCACATCCTTTAACTGATGTACGTTATATGAAGTGGTGTCAATGACTCTGTCCGCCATTTGTTTCAAAGGGGCTAATTTTTCCCTTTCCAGATTGATGCCTTCCATGACTGAACCTTTGACCGATATGGGATGCACTCTTCTTGTTTCACTGAATCGGTGTAAGAGTGCATCGTCACTTGAATCAAGGAATAATATCTCTATCCTGTACCCCATGTTTTTTAACTTGGGAAAGATCCGCGTATATTTTTCAAGGAAACTTTTTTCCCTCAAATCCATAACCATTGCGACTTTTGTAATTCCCTTAGAATCATCGGATTGAATCTTGAGAAATCTGGGAAGAAGAACAACAGGCAAGTTATCGACACAAAAAAATCCTATGTCTTCCAAGGCCCGGAGTGCGGTACTCTTGCCCGATCCAGAAAGTCCCGTAATGATCACGACGTGCAGATTTTTCATGCAACACTTCTTTCGTTTAACAATCTTTGAACTGCATGTTCAACATGCCGGTATATATCCTTGATGTACGGGAAACAGGGCAGTTGCATGCACGGCAGTTTTATACTCATAATATCTTGCGACTCTTTCTCCAAATAAACACCTTCTCGACCCAGAGCATAGTTGGCTGCCGCCAATTCGACCAGGAGGTCTATGACTGTCTCATCACACACGATCGAATCAACGAAAAATTTCTTTGCATCAACAATTCCCCTATACTTGATATGTAAAAGATTTTTAACGAGATCATGGCTGCGACCGTACAATATATTTTCTCTTTTCTCGATTTCTATAACATCGTCTGCTATCCATGCATGCCCTCTTTCCACCAGTTCGCGTGCACATTCGGTCTTCCCTGTACTGCTGTCTCCTGTAATCATAACTCCAATTCCGAAAACATTTACAAGCGCGCCGTGAATCGAAGTCACATTATTAATCTTTTCACGCAGGAGACCCAGCAGACGACTTTCTAAAAGAAACTCATCGTACGCCGAAGTAAATAAAGATATATTATTCTCCTCCGAAAAAGAGAGTATGAAATATGTTGGTAAGACTGTCTTTGAAATTGCTATGCCGGCAACACGGTTTGAAATGACTGTTTGAAAAATCTTGTCTCGCATCTCCGATGTGGCTGTTGCGAGTTCATGAAGACATGACGGCGTGATTATAAGAATAACCTCGGGAATCAATCGTTCCCAGAAGTTTTTCTTCCCGTCAAACCGCTGTATACCAATTTGATCTATTCCCCTCATCAGACCGGCTTTGCCGGTAATTTGTTCAAGACCTAATTTATCCTCAGAACCTTCTAGTATATCTTTTAGCGTAAGTGGAGTCATGAAATTAAAATAACCTGAGGCGTTTGAAAAAGCCTCCCGCTTAATGAGCAGACCCGAGAGATTAGCCGATGGATATTCTTTATTTCACATATTCAAATTACAAAGACCTAAAAAAGTCTCAGCATGAATCGTCCTTTTCCGTAATTATCCCATATAACTCATCCTTTGATTTCGCTTCCAAAAGCTTTTTCCTGAATGTAGAGTCCTTAAGCATTTTCGATATCTTAGCAAGTGCCTTTAAATGTTTGCCGGTCGTATCTTCCGGAGCCATCAATAAAAAAAAGATGTGAGCCGGCTTTCCGTCCATAGCATCAAACTCTACCCCTTCCTTGCTTCTACCGAATGAGACGATCAACTCTTCCAGATTGGCTAACTTGCCGTGAGGTATGGCAATACCATCACCTATTCCGGTGCTGCCTAATTTTTCTCTTTCGAGCAAAGTCTTGACCATTTCCTCGTGGCTATATTTAACACCACCTTGAAGGAATACTCCTGACAATTCAGCCAGGACGTCCCTTTTGCTCTTTGACTTCAGTCCTTCGACTATGTATTCCTTCCTTATAATATCCGTGACTTTCATGATGTATCCTTAGTTATCAGCTACTCGTCTCTATTAGAGAGTACTTACCATCATCACGAACATATATAATGCTGACGTTTTCTGTTGAGGAATCTCTGTAAACAACAAAACGATTTCTTGATGAATCTATCTCCATAATGGCATCATCGAGAGACATTGGTTTCAATGTAACCTTCTTCACTTCTACTATTTTTGCCTGCACTTCATCTTCATCTGAATATTGTTCTGGAGCAGTTATTTCTTCCCCCCGGGCAGTATTGGTTTTATGACCTCTTATTCTTTCTTTGCGTTTCTTGAGCTGACGTTCGATCTTTTCAATTGCATTATCGATAGCAAGATACATATCTTTGGCTTCTTCTTTGGCATTTATATTCTGCCCATTCGTCATCAAATTTACTTCAGCGACATTTCTGAATTTCTCAACAGAAAGAACCACACGCGCCTCAACCGGGGTATCTAAATATTTATCCAATTTTTTTAGCTTCTGATCTATATATTCCTTATGCCAATTTTCCCCCTCTTTATTTCTGAAAGTTACAGAAATCTTCATAACTACTCCCTCCTCAATATCGTTTCGTTTTGCTTAGTTTATTTTACCCTTTCGTTATGAGGGCAGGCATCCTAATCCCAAAATTACCCGCGGTCAACCTGTTTCTTCACAGCTTAATAAAATGATGGCCTCGACAAAATTCTAAAATAGAGCAAAAAAAGACAGTATAATAAACAACATAAGTTACAGGGCATATGTTGTCCCGATTAACCAAAGTCTGCCCAGTAAAACAGGCATCTTCCATAAAAAGACCGTTAAAAATACTTTTTCCTTCTGGAAGATGGTAGAACGCCCATCATTTCTCTGTATTTTGCAACGGTTCTTCTAGCAATAGATATCCCCGATCTTTTTAAAAGATCAACAATGTCACTGTCACTGTAAGGTTTCTTTGGGTCCTCAGTGCTTACGATCTTTTTAATTTCTTCTTTAACACTCTTAGATGCAACCGCATCACCGCTTGTTTTTTGTATTCTGCTGCTGAAGAAATATTTCAGTTCGTATATTCCCCTCGGTGTATGCATATACTTGTTTGTCACTACCCTGCTTATGGTTGATTCATGCATTTCTACATCGTCTGCAATATCTCTGAGTACCAGTGGTCTTAAGTAATTTATTCCTTTATCAAAAAAGTCTCTTTGTAATTTAACGATACTTTCTGTTACTTTGTATATCGTTCTTTGCCTTTGCTGAATGCTCTTTATAAGCCATGTTGCTGACTGCATCCTCTCCCTGATATATTTTTTGCTGTTTTCTGCATCAGGGTACATGCCGATGTCACCCATGATCTCCTTGTAAAAATTGCTGATTCTCAGCTTCGGCAACCCATCGTCATTCAGAATAATTTTATATTCATCCCCAGCCTTAAAAACATATACATCCGGTGTAATGGTCTCTACTCTTTCCTCACTGTATACACTCCCAGGTTTGGGATCCATGCTGCTTATTACTACAACAGCCTGCAGAACTTCGGTTAGTGGAACTTTTAACTTCTTTGATATGTTTGTATAGTTCTTCGTTTCAAGGTCTTTCAGATGCTCTTTTATAAGCATCTCAACTAGGGGTGTTAATACGCCGAGAATTTTGGCTTGAATTAAAAGACATTCCTTAATATCCCTCGCAGCAATACCTGGGGGATCGAACTCCTGAATTTTTTTTAATACCCCTTCTACAAACCCTTCATCAACACCCTCTTGGGCAGCAATTTCCTCGGTAGACGCCACCAGATATCCATTACTATCCAGGTTTCCGATAATCTGTTCACCTACATTCATCTCAGTATCCGCAAACCTGGATAATTTGAGTTGCCACATAAGGTGATCGGTCAAAGACGGTTTTACCATCAGCATATTATCCCACGAAGGCGCTTCGTCGTCCTTGCGGTCATACCTCACTCCCGTGGGACCATAATCCTCAAGATAGCTATTCCAGTCAAATTCCTCCTTTCCGTCCCCCTCTCCTGTAATCTCTTCCGTGCGTTCGATTGCTTTCGTTTCTTCCCGGTCGGCTATTTCAACACTGTCTCCTTCCGGCATGGCTTCATTTTCCGGGTATTCTTCTGATACTACCTCTTCGAGCAATGGATTTTCTTCCATTTCTTGATTGATCAGATCGGTCATTTCCAGCCTCGACAATTGCAGTAGCTTTATTGCCTGTTGCAACTGAGGCGTCATGACCAATTGTTGAGTCAGCTTTAGGTTCTGTTTGAGTTCAAACGCCATTTCTTTTAATACCTAACTGCAGCGGCGGTTTGTCCTTTTTCCTTTTAAGTTAGCCGCTTTTCAGAGGTAAAAATCCTCTCCCAAGTAAATCTTCCGCGCAATTTCGCAATTGGCTATAGTTTCCGGATCACCTTCTACCATGATAGTGCCCTCATTTACTATATAGGCCCTGTCACAGACAGAAAGTGTTTCTCTCACGTTATGATCGGATATAACAACGCCGATCCCTTTAGATTTCAGTTTAAATATGATTCGCTGGATGTCTGCCACCGCCAGAGGATCGATTCCTGCAAAAGGCTCATCAAGGAGGATATACATGGGAGATGTGACGAGAGCTCTGGTGATTTCTACCCGCCTCCTTTCTCCGCCGGATAAGGAATATGCACGTGCTTTTGCCAAATGGGAAATATCAAGCTCTCCAAGCAGCTCTTCCAGACGCTGTTTTCTTTCTCCTTCATCTATATCTAGCGTCTCGAGAATCGCCATGATGTTTTCTTCCACGCTCAGTTTTCTGAATATTGAAGGTTCTTGTGGAAGGTAATTTAATCCTTTCCTAGCCCGTATGTACATCGGACATCGACTTACATCATCTCCGTTTAAAAAAATCCTTCCGTCATCGGGCCATATTAAACCGACAATTATATAAAATGTAGTAGTTTTACCAGCACCGTTAGGACCCAAAAGACCCACAACTTCTCCGGGATTTATTTCCAAATCAACTCTATTAACTACTACCCTGCTGCCATAAGTTTTCACCAATCCCTTCGCTGATAATTGTTCCATTAATTAAACACACCTGTAAATTGTTGTACTGTAAATGCTCTAGAGATAGGGTGCGTAAATATCCGGGAATGCGGAGTTAAAGGACTACTTTTACAATGATGAGATATGCTGCACAACAGAGCAGATACCTGACCCTTCGAAATCATGGTGACTTTCACAAAATCGGCATCCTTTATACGCTTATGATTGATTGCATAAATATTATTAAGCTGGATAATTTCTCCATCATGTACTTTATTTTTTTTTGTCCTTCCTATCCTCAGGATATATTGTAGCATTAACCCTGTTTTTTTCAAGGCCTTCAACAACACCCCTGTCTTCATTAAGATATACCACTATCCTGTCGCCATGGATAATGTTTCTTCCTTCTCGCATAACGGCATTACCTGTCATAATAATTTTCTGGGTATCCTGATAAAAAACGGCGTCATCGCCGGTTACAATCCGTTCACCCTGTTTTATCGTAACATGACCTTTTGCCTCAATCTTCTCCAAATCCCCCGTATTGCTGATACCATGAGCACCATTCTTCTCAGGCATTCGTGGATCTTTTTTATAATTTAACAGGAGACTATCCGATTTTATAATTATATCACCTTTTGTGGCGATTGCATTTCCCGAAAATATTACCAGTTTTTTATCATTATATGCATCCAGACGGTCAGAAACAATCTGTATTGGCTGATCTTTGTCGAATTTTAGCTTTTTCCCCGTATCAACTTCTTTAGCCCCAAAATATGAGAAAGAAATAAAAATCAGTATTAAGGGAATTAATATTCTGTTTTCCATATTGTGGTCCAATTATGGCAGCAAATCCCCTCAGTAGGACTTGTAAATGGCTCCCGTTTGCACTATTTTATATTGGCTTTCACTCTGGATAATAAGGATACATTTTTATCTTTTAAAGACAGTGACATCCCTCTTCCCATGACTTGCATACGGGGATTTTCCATTTTTATTATTGCTTCAGTATAAATTCTTTGTTCTGAACCTGAATATTTCAGAATATCCGTAGTCAAACGATCACCTTTCTCGGATATGATTATAACATTCCCAGAAATCTCCATATCTTTCGTGTCCGTGTGCAGTTTAGCTTTGTCGCCTGTCATGATAATGGCCCTACCATCTTCCATCACAAGTTTGACTCTTACCTTATCGAACATGGCAAGGTTTTCACTTTTAACATATTTGGCGCTGTCCGCTTTTATCTCCCATTTTAATCCAGAGTCTCCCACGTCTGTGTAATTAATATCCTTAACCTGAAGATCCACATTGTCCGACATAATCCTAAGAGGCGGGCCTTGGGATGACTCCTTATTCTCCATAACCATTACGGCAGTTGCAACTGAGATAACCATGACAATTACGGCAATTATTATCACTGCCCTTTTGTTAAGACCAATCCTCTTTAGTAATGTCATATGTGTATTTTCATTAATATGAACTACGGGAAAATTTTTTCAAAATCTCTCTTTTTTTTATATCACCCGTTTCCCCATAAGTAAAGTTCAAACACATCCCCCAATATCATGCTGACAAGATCCTTCGCTATTCAGCGCCTAACTTTTTGTGACATCAATACTCAATTTATATTCTAAAAAAACTCATACCTTTTTGCCACATCAACCCATTTTTCCTGGGCCTGCAAGATAAGCTCACATACTTCTCTAACAGCGCCATCCCCGCCTGTTTTTTTCGTTACATAGTCAACACATTTTTTAACATCTTTAGATGCATCAGCCACTGCAACAGAGAAACCTACTCTTTTTAATAAAGGGATATCCACTATGTCATCTCCGATAAACGCTATATTTCCGTAACCCAGGGACCTTTTCCGGAGAATCTCCTCAAAGATTTCCAGTTTATTTAGAATACCCTGATGGACCTCTCTAATACCAAGATCTCGAGCACGATGCTCAACTACAGCTGACCGCCTTCCTGTAAGCAGGACGACATCAATACCATATCTCATCAATATCTTCAGTCCGTGTCCGTCCTTCACATCAAAATTTTTAATTTCCCGTCCCATGTCATCAATTATTATCTTCCCGTCTGTCATGACACCGTCAACATCTAATACTAAAAGACTGATCGCTTTTATCTTCTCATTTAGAACCTTATCCACGATTTTATATACCATGTCTGCCCTCTATAATTTTTTAACAGCTCTATTGCCTTTAATTATCCCATCAATCTCCATGAGTGTATGAAGTAGGTCGGAAAGCAAATCAAGTCGCACTGAATTTGGACCATCGCATTTGGCACATTCAGGATTTGGGTGTACTTCAAGAAAGAGTCCATCAACACCAACAGCAACGGCCGCCCGTGAAAGATAGGGAACCATATCATTCTGGCCCCCGGATGCGGTGCCCATCCCTCCTGGTAATTGAACACTGTGTGTGGCATCGAATATCACTGGATAACCCATTTCTCTTAATATGGGGAGCGAGCGATAATCGGCAACGAGATTATTGTACCCAAAGGTCGCTCCTCTTTCCGTAATCATTATATTTTCATTCCCCGTCGACGATGCCTTAATAAGTATATTTTTTACATCCCATGGCGCAAGAAACTGACCCTTTTTGATATTTACGATCCTCGCATTCCTGGCTACTTCGATGACAAAATCGGTCTGCCGGCACAGAAATGCAGGTATCTGCAAAACATCAATAACTTCTGCCGCTGGTATTATTTCTTCAAACCGATGCACATCTGATATGATGTGTATACCCAAATCCTTTTTTATATCAGCCAGAATCTGAAGCCCCTTTTTAATACCCGGCCCCCTAAAGGAATCCACAGACGTCCTGTTTGCTTTGTCATACGATGCCTTGAATATAAAAGGTATTTTCAATTGACCGGTAATGTCTTTGAGAAACTGTGCTATCCCCCTCGTCATCTCTTCATCTTCGATGACACATGGACCCGCAACCAGAATAAATGGAGCCCCCCCTCCAATTACAATATCATCAAGGATAATCTGCCTCATTATTCCTCACCCGTTCTTCTTTATAGTATATAGTTCTTTATCTGCCCGTCCCTTCCGCTTCTTTTTGCCAGTTATGATTCCTTATGCTTTTGTTGCAATATCTTGATTTTTAATGCAGGAATTTTTTTAGCTGCGCTGCTTGAATCAGGATTCAACTCAAAGGCAGATGTATATGCTTTGAGGGCATCCTGATACATCCCCTTTTTTTCATATGCCGCTCCCAGATTTAAATAAACATCATCATTTTCCGCATCGTACTGCAATGACATTCTATAATATTTAATCTCCTTATCGATGTCGTTCTTAAGACCATATACATATCCGATACTTGAGTAAGTAGACGCTCTTTTAGGATTGAGGATCATCATTTTTTTATATGTTTTAATCGCACTTTCATACTGTTTTTCCTTCAAATAATAATCCGCCAGTATGTCTAAAACTTCCATAGTGGGATGAGACAAAGCAACCCTCTCATATTCTCGAACTGCTTCTTTTGTTCTGCCAAGTTTGCTGTACGTAGAAGCAAGGTTATAATGGACCTGAGGATCTTTTGTCCCATACTTGATTGACTTCTCATAATTTTCGGAAGACTGTTTATATTTTTTAAGTTCCCCGTACGCAAATCCGAGATTAGCATAAATCGATGCCTTTTTTGGTGAAGATTTTACAAGTTTCTCATATGTCTTTATTGCTTCACCGTAACGTTTGTTCTTAAAGTCAATGTCCGCCAATCTTGTGAGGGCTTCAAGATCACCTGGGGTTATCCTCAATATATTTTGGTACTCACGATACGCCTCCTGATCCTGGTTTTTCTTTTCATAGGCGGCTGCAAGATTAAAATGAACAATGGGATCTTTTGAATTCAGCGAAATCGCCTTTTTATAATTTTCCACTTCATCTTTCCACTGACCTTTTCCACCATAGGCTAGGCCCAGGTTTGAATAAGCCGAGGCATTTCGTGGCTGCTTTGCAATAATTTCCCTATACAATCTTATAGAATCATCATAGTTTCCTGATTTGAGGTAGGCTCCAGCTAATGCAATCATCACACGGTCAGATTCTCGTGCCTTTGACGAGACATGCTTATACTGCTCAATCGCACTTTTAAAATCTTTGGCCTTTTCATACGCCTCCCCGAGTTTAACCCTTACCTCAGTATCATCAGGATTTAACCTTAGCGACTCTTTATAGTTGACAATTGCCTTTTCCCAAGCGCCGGTATTGCTGTATGCGTATGCAATATTGGCAAAAGCAGATGCATTTTTCGGATCTATCCTAATCAGCTTAGTCCCTGTCTTAATCGCTTTACTATTGTCTTTGGCGTTTATATAACACTTCATAAGTTCCATCAAAGCAGAAGCATCATTCGGCTTCAATGCAATAATACTGTTGTACTGAGAAATCGCTTTATCTAAATTACCCGTTTGATAATAGAGTGCAGCAAGCATCTTGCGAACGCCGATGTCATTCTTATTCATGGCAATTGCCTTTTTTAGATACTCAATCTGCGCGATTTGGTTCTCCGAACTTTTTGCATATCTAAGCCAATCCTGAGGAGTAACAATGATCCTCATGGGAATGGATGCTATGACCTTATCCTGATATTTCACTATAATGCTGCCGGCATCAATCGCATCTTTATCCATGCTTTTCCCGCGGGCCATGAGTACTTTATCAACAATATCAAGACCTCGAAGCATTACCCTGAAATGATCCTGTGCTCCGTACCCTTCAACATTTACTGATATTCCTCGACCGAAAAAAGCATCTGTAGAAATATCCTTGATGACAAATTCATCACGATAAGAAACATCAAAAATGTCGCCCCTTCTCAATCTATAGTCTTTTCCGCTTTTTTCTATATCGAGATAATATAACACCGGCTTTTTCCCGAGGACGACAAACGAAAACATATTTTTTAATCTCACAAGGCTAACGGGGGACTCACGGACTCTCTCGGGGAAAAAATAATTGACTCCAATCCAGGAAAGCAGAATAACTGCAGCAACAGTGGCCATACTTCCCGCAATAATGAAGCGTTTGATTGGTCTTTCATATCTTTTCACTTTTCTATCCGGCAAGTTACTTTCCATTGTCTACCTTTATATCCGTTATCAACCTCTTGGATGGTACTGCTTATGAATATATTTCAATCTGTCACGAGTAATGTGCGTATATATTTGCGTCGTTGATATATCCGCATGTCCGAGCATAATCTGAACAGAGCGAAGATCAGCTCCCCCTTCAAGCAAATGAGATGCGAAACAGTGCCTGAAAGTATGCGGATGGACCTTTTTTTGAAATCCGGCTTTGGCCGCATACCTTTTGACAATTTTCCAGAAACCCTGCCGTGTCAACCCTTCACCCAACCTATTAAGAAAGATGATGTTCGTTCTCTTTGCCTTTACAAAATGTGACCTCGCCTGATTTACATATTCCTGCAGGCAATCATACGCCGATCTTCCTATGGGGACAATACGTTCCTTGCTGCCCTTTCCCATAACAACCAAAATTCTTACCTGCCACTTAATATTATCAATGGTCAAAGAAATCAATTCCGAGACGCGAATTCCCGTTGCATACATGAGTTCCATCATAGCCGTGTCCCTGACGGCAGCAGGGGTCTTCATACCAGGTTGTGCCAGGAGGAGGTTCATTTCATCCTGGCTTAACGTATCTGGAAGCCGTGTCCATACCTTTGCCAGTTCTATATTTGCCACGGGGCTGGCGTAAATTTTTTTCTCACGGAGGAGAAACTTGTAGAACCCCCTTATAGCCGCGAGGCCTCTGTTCACAGATCTTGCGTTAAGTCCGTCCTTGTTAACTTGTGCCAAGTATGAGATGACATCATCGGGAGTGACATCTGCAAGTGTTTGAATACGATGATTTTGAATAAAGCCAATGTATCTATTTAAATCTCGACTATAAGCTTCCAGGGTGAGTCGGGAAGCACCTTTTTCAACTGCAAGAAAATTTAAATAATAATCGATCAGTTCATTCATTTTTTTTTAGCTTAATTAAACTTATGACGCAAAGATATTTTTTTCTGTATTGTAATTGATGAAAAAGGAAGTGTGTCGAGATGAAAAAGTAAAGGCATCAGAGTAATATGTTACTTCAATAGTTCGTCTAGTATTTCTTTCATCTTTTCAATATCATATGGAACATCAACAAGCCGGCAGACTCCTTGCTTCCTAAATTCTGAAATGACCGGATCATCTGAGTAGCCGCACGTGATGACGGCTCTGACATAAGGATCTATTGCTAATATTTCCTTCATGGCCTCCTTGCCCCCCATCCCGTCTGCAACATTTAAATCCAGTATTACTGCAGAATAAGGCTGCTCCATTTCTCTTGCCGTCCTATAAAGGGTAATGGCTTCATTTCCATTTTTTGCGTACTCGACTTCATACCCGAGATAATTAAGCACAACACCTGTTGCACTCCGCACTGTCTCCTCATCATCCATTACAAGTATCTTCCCACCCTTTGTAAGGCTTATATCAGTTGTATCCTTTTTTAGAATACCCTCTTGAGGTGATGCGGGTAAATATACAAAAAAAGTCGACCCAACACCAGGTTCGGATTCAACGGCGATAAACCCATCGTGTTTTTTGATAATTGAATAACAGATTGCAAGTCCCAAACCCATTCCCCTTGCTGTCCCCGTGGGCTTGGTTGTGAAATACGGGTCATATATCTTCTGCAAATCCTCTTTAGGAATTCCGATACCGTAATCTTTAACAGACCATCTAACGTATTTACCTTCCTTCAGAGGCAGACCGCTACCTGCTGCGACGTCAATATTTTCCGCACGGATTATAATGTTGCCTCCTTCCGGCATGGCTTCACGGGCATTAACAACCAGGTTATTGACTACCTGCCGGATCTGCACATCATCCATTTCCACAGGCCAGAGATCACTTGGTAGGGAAAATTCACACCTGATATTGGAACCGCTAAGGGACAGATCAACAGAATTCATAAGTAATTGTGAGATGGAGCCAATTTTCCTGACGGGTTCCCCTCCTTTCGCAAAGGTAAGCAGACGGTGGGCCAGTTCCTTTGCCTGAAGACCGGCCTTCTCAGCTATATCAATCTCCTCTTCAAAAACTTCTTGCTGTCCATCGGTGAATGATAATTTTACAGCAAATATATTGCGCAGCATTACAGATAATAGGTTATTAAAATCATGAGCTATTCCACCGGCAAAGATTCCTAATGATTCAAGTTTCTCAACTCTGATTAACTCTGCTTCTGCCTTTTTACGCTCTGTTATATCCTCAAGGGTCTCTATAGCACCAACAAGGTTTCCTTTAAAATCTCTGATCACTGCTGCTGTAAACCGCAGCCATTTCCCATCATCCCCCAATTCCGGAAAAAAGTCCGTTGCTTCATATGCTTCATCTAAAAGCCTGGACTTCACATACTTTTCAAAATACCATTGAGGAATAGCTTCCAGAGCCTGGTCCACTATCAGATCAGCCATAACAGGTCTCTCTTTACTGTAGAACGCCCGCCAGTAATGGGTTGTGCCAATAACCTCTTCAGCCGTGATGCCACTGAGTTCCTCCATGGCCTTGTTCCAGTATATCACCTTGTGGTCCTTGCCGATGACAAAGGTAGGAATGGGGGAACTCTGAATGACGCTTTGCAGCCTTAATTCACTATTTCGGAGCGCCTCTTCCGCACGCATGCGTTGCGTAACATCTTCGAGTGTCTCTATGGCACCTACTAGCTCCCCGCGTGAATTCCTGATGGCTGCTGCTGTAAAACGCAGCCACTTCCCAGTATCTCCCAGCTCCGGGAAAAAGTCCGTTGCCTCATACGCCGCCTCTATCAACTGTGACTTGATATACTTTCCAGAATACCACTGTGAAATTGCATCCAGGCTCTGGTCCACCAAGAGATCCGCCAAACATGGTCTCTGAATGCTGTAGAATGCCCTCCACTGCCCCATTGTACTGATTACTTCCTCTGCCTTGATGCGTGTTAGTTCCTCAAGCGCAGTATTCCAGTACAAAACTTTGTGGTCATTCCCGATTACAAATGCAGGGATCGGGGATCCCTGAATCACATTGTATAATCGCTGCTCGCTTTCTTTAAGTTTTTCCTCTACCTGTTTACGGTCTGTAATGTCTTTTGAAACAACCGTTACAGCTATTGTCGTTTTTCCGTCAGGACTTTTTACAGGACTAAACGTTCGGAGAAAATGATGCCCATCTCTTTCACTTCTATATTCGTGCTGGACAGGCTTACCGGACTCAAATACATGTTCCACCGTTCCTACGAACTCTTTATTGGCCGGCTCAGAATGAAACTCACTGTAACTTCTGCCTTTCACCTCATCCAAGGAAAGTCCAAATCTTGATAGATGCTTTTCGTTCATCAAGATATATCGACAATCTCTATCAACCATATACATGGAATCTGCTGTGGTAGCCAGCGAGCGATATTTCTCTTCACTTTCTCTTAACGCATCCTCGGCCTGTTTCCGTTCGGTAATATCCTCCGTGACACCATCAATCCACTTGATATCACCTTTTCCATCAAATTGGGCTGTCGCGGTTACGGAAGCCTTGATTGGAATGCCGTCCCTTTTACGGAGATCTAATTCCTCATTTCGCACATATCCGTGCTCTTTGATCTTGCTGAGGAATTTCTTTCTGTCCTGCGGCTGCCTGTAGACATTAATGATAGGGATATGCATAAATTCTTCAATCGATTCATAGCCGAATATCTTTATCATAGCCGGGTTAACCTGCAGGTATCGCCCCTTATAGTCACCGGTGCTTCTGTACACACCTACATTTAAGTTTTCTACTAACGTCCGGTATCTTTCTTCGCTCTCCCGCAGGGCCTTTTCCGATTGCCTGATGGCATAAAAAAGAGGAGCAATCAATGATACTCCCGTTATCATGACAATAGATATATAAATATCCAGCCAATCATTTAGAAGCTTCATTCCAGGTGTTATTTCGATAGAGAAGAAGGGCAATATATCGATAATGCGCGCTGCGGCCATAAGAACAAGCCCGGCGGCAATTAATATCCATGCGGCGCGGACCTCCGTAATTCTGATAAGCCTTAAAGCTAAAATGGCGGCTATTACTTGCAGTATAACCGAAATGAATAAAACAGTCTCGAGCATGTCTAAATTTATTACTCCTATCAAAATCTCTTCTGACAAGTTTATAATTAGAAATTTAACCCATTATATATGTTCATTTTTTTGCCTTCGATTTTTAATTCATTTATAAGAACAGTATCCTAATTAAAATTCACTGATTCATAATAATTTCAAATGGTATGCATTACCTTCAAAATCTCTTTATAGTCACTTTCGTCAGGTGAATTTTCTATCATAAAAGGCCGTTGTATTGAAGAAATATTTAGCGATGTTAGTTTACAATAATATCTCTGATGAATATTCATTTATGATCACGGTCAGATAATTCAAGATTATACTCATGTCACATGACAATAAAAATAATCTAGAAAAGCCTTAAAAATATCAGTATGACAACATTAAAAAGCAAAAAGGAATTTCAAATAAATTGTAAAATGAAGTACCGTACCTGTAGTAGCGGTGAGCTTCGCTTCTTACATATTCAGAGAAGATATATTTAAATGATTGCCGAAAGCACATTGAATATATCAATCTAAGCTTCGGACTTTTTTCAAAGTTGTCAAAAATTGTGTTGACATAGCCCGTTGCGTATGATAAGCGCTCTTCCGTACTTTATAGGTGTCTTCATTAATTCACGAAAAGTGTTTGTCATTACTTATAAGAGACGAATTATATTTATATCTCTTTACCTTAGGAGAATAAATTGACCCTCCGTGAGATAAAAGAGCTTCTCGATGCGGAAGTTCTCATCGGTGAAAATCAGTTGGATATGGAAGTAAAAACCGCTTTCGTAGCCGACCTGATGAGCGACGTCCTAGCCTTCGCGACAGCAGGAAGCCTTTTAATTACGGGATTAACCAATCCGCAGGTTGTGAGAACAGCAGACGTACTTGATATTGCCGCAATTATTATGGGCAGAGGAAAAAGACCTTCTCAGGAAACCTTCCAATTGGGGGAGGAGTTGAATATCCCCATTCTTACGACGAAATACATACTTTTTGAGGTTGCAGGACGGTTATATTCAAAAGGTATTAAGGGTTGTATTGAAAAAGTGGGGAGTAAATAGACGTCATCGTGGATGAAAAAAAACCCTTATATGAAGGAAGTTTTACTGTTGTTGGCGGGGATTTTGACACTGCCGGAGAGGTATCCGGAAATATTAAAGCCATTCTGAAGCGCATAGGTATTTCCAGCGACCTGGTCAGGAAAGCTGCCCTTGTGGCTTATGAATCTGAAATAAATATTGTTTCTTATGCAAAAAAGGGGATGATTCGTCTTCGTGTCGTTCCTGATTGTATTTTGATAGAGGCTATAGACGAAGGTCAGGGAATTCCAGATATAGAACTAGCCATGCAACCGGGTTATTCAACGGCAAGCCAAAAGATCAGGGAAATGGGATTCGGTGCCGGAATGGGATTGTGCAATATAAAGAGTTTTTCAGATATATTCCATATCTCATCAGAAGTCGGCAAAGGAACTCACTTGAAGATGATTATTCAAACAAATAGTGCCTCTTTACAATAGTTGAGAAAAGGAGCTCGATGACGTGGATTTTGAATCTATCGTCAAGGCCTTAAATTTACAGGTCAAATCAGGCAAAGACAAGCTGAAAAGAGAGATACGGGGGGGATATATCGGAGATTTATTAAGCGATGTGATGGCAAATAGTAAAGAAGGTGACATCTGGATCACACGCCAGGTTCATCAGAACATTGTTGCCGTTGCCAGTCTTAAAGAACACGCCGGGATCATCCTCGTTCAGGGTAGCGAGCCGGCTAAGGATACCCTCGAGAAGGCAATAAAGGAAGGTATCCCTATAATGGTGTCAGATCTATCCGGGTTCGAGCTCACAGGCAGGATATACAACTTAATTAAAAAAACTGATTAATACGGGGGCAAAAAGAAGATACGACCATGATGACGGTCCCTTCTTCTTGTGGATATTAAATCCTTATGCTCAGGGCTTTTCGCTGCGATCTCCATATGCATACATGTCTTTCACCCTGTGCAGATTTGGAAATGTATCCAAGGGCTGTGGTTGAGAAATCCATCGCCAAACAACTGGACATCGTCGCGATCTGCGACCACAATGCCTCGGAGAATATGCAGTTTGTGTTGAGGTTAGCTGAGGGAAAGGCCCTTACTATCCTCCCAGGAATAGAAATAACGAGCAGTGAAGAAGTTCATCTGCTGGCTCTTTTTGATACATTGGATGACCTGAAGAAGATCCAGGATATTATTTATGATCATCTTTCCGGTACAAATAGAGAGGAAATTTTCGGTTGCCAGGCCATCGTCAATGATCTGGACGAAGTGGAAGGTTTTAACGATAGATTCCTCCTCGGAGCGACCAAGTTACCGTTACTTGATATTATTCATCTTATACACAATGTCGGCGGGCTTGCAATCGCTTCTCATATTGATCGTGAAAGTTTCAGTGTCATAAGCCAGTTAGGTTTTATTGACCCGGAAATCCCTCTCGATGCCCTTGAGGTAACGCATCAGACAGGAATACAAGGAGCACGGATAAGATATCCGGAGCTTGCACGCTTTCCCTTTATCGAATCATCGGACGCGCATTTTATCAAGGATATCGGACAAGGGACAACGACCATGTTTCTTGAGAGAGGAACGATTTCTGAGTTGAAAATGGCCTTTGAGCATCGGGAAGGAAGATATATTCAGGAGTGATGATTGCTTGAGCTTTCCCTTCATATCCTGGATATCGTGGAAAATTCCACCCGTGCCGGCGCTAAAACAGTTTATATAACCATTATCGAAGATACGACAGGGGACACCCTGACCTTGGAAATCAAGGATAATGGATCCGGCATGAGCGAGGACGTTCTCAAGAAGGCCATGGATCCATTTTTTACGACAAAAAAGGTTCGCAACATCGGTTTAGGGCTTCCGATGCTTGCTCAGGCCACAGAAAGGACAAACGGTAAATTTATTATAGAATCGAAGGGAGGTGAAGGAACTAGGGTTGTAGCTGAATTTAAGCTTAATCATATTGACCGACAACCCCTTGGCGATATCGCAAGCACCCTGGTCACACTGATAGCGGGCAATACGGATGTTGATTTCATTTACCGCCATCAACGTAATGATCGGAAATATATTTTAGATACAAGAGACGTCAAGAAAGAAATTGATGATGTACCAATCAATCATGTGGAAGTTTTAAATTTCATCAGGGACCATATTCAGGAGGGCTTGAAAGAAATAGGGACGGAAGCATGAATTATGTATTAGCAAGGAGGATTTAGTACATGAAAGCAAAAGCGGCGAATGTTGATATTGACATATCAAAGGAATTCTCAAAAGAACAACTAAAAAAGTTGGACGAAATCATTGCCAAGTATAAAGACAAACCCGGATCATTGATTCCTGTTTTGGAGGAGGCGCAGGGTGTACTTGAGTTTCTGCCGATGCCCATCCTGAAAATCATCGCCAGCGGGCTTAATTTGCCTCTGAGTCGCGTCTATGGCGTGACAACGTTTTACTCTTTCTTTACAATGACCCCTCGCGGCAAGCACACTATGCGCGTGTGCCTGGGTACTGCCTGTTATGTCCGTGGCGGCAAGAGCATCTATGAAAACGTTAAGAAAGAACTTAATGTGGAAGAGGGAGGGACTACCGCCGACAGGCTCTTCACACTGGAAACAGTCCGTTGCGTAGGCGCTTGTGGGTTAGGACCGGTGATTTTCGTTGGCGATAACGTTCACGGCAGATTGAAACCGGCAAAAGTTAAAGAAGTTATAGTTCAGTATAATTAATAAGGATAAGGGGAGCAGTTATGGCAAAATTAACGATAGCGGATTTGAAAAAAATCAAGGATAAGGTTCACTCAGAAACCGCATTGAGAGAAGGCGGCCAGAGAGCGAAGATTACTGTACACATGGGTACGTGCGGTGTCGCCGCTGGTGCGAGAACAGTCATGGATTCATTGATGAGTGAGATTGCCGAAGCAGGTGTTACAGATGTCATAGTAACTACATCCGGTTGTGCAGGGATGTGCAGCAAGGAACCCATGGTCACCGTAGAACTAATCGGGCAGCAACCGATCATTTACGGACAGATGGATGCAAATAAAATGCGTCAGGTGTTCAAAAGGCACGTCCAGCAGGGTGAAGTTCAGACCATGTTTGCTATTGCCCGAGGCTAAAGCCATGGGAGTTATTGGTAAGGTCGCGATGAGTGCTCCCTTACTACAAAGATTGATATAATTACATGAAGGAGGATAGTATCCACATGAAAGCGTTTCGTTCGCATTTTTTAATCTGCGGAGGAACCGGATGTCATGCTTCCGGAACTCTTAAAGTAAAACAAGCGTTGCAGGCAGAGATTGATAAGCGGGGATTTTCAGATCAGGTAAGAGTTGTTGAAACCGGTTGTAACGGGTTTTGCGCCTTAGGCCCCATAATGGTGGTATATCCAGAAGGCGTTATCTATATGTCAATGAGACCGGAGGATATGCCTGAACTGGTTGAAGAGCATCTCGTGAAAGGGAGAATCTTGGAGCGGCTTCTTTACAAAGAGCCTCTCACACAAGAAACAATCCCCCAGATGTATGAGATACCATTTTTTGCCCACCAGAAGCTCATAGTATTGAAAAACAGGGGCAGGATTGATCCGGAAAATATTGATGAGGCTATTGCCAGAGACGGTTATGCAGGAATGGCAAAGGCCCTGACGGAAATGACGCCGGAACAGATTGTCAAAGAAGTCCTCGACTCAGGATTACGCGGGAGAGGCGGCGCTGGTTTCCCTACAGGCCTAAAATGGAGATTCTGTGCTTCACAGCCGGGTGACGTAAAATACATCCTCTGCAATGCAGATGAAGGCGATCCCGGTGCCTTTATGGATAGAAGCGTTCTTGAGGCTGATCCCCATGCCGTCCTAGAAGGCATGGTCATTGCTGCGAAGGCCATCGGCGCACATCAAGGCTATATATACTGCCGTGCAGAATACCCTCTTGCCCTTCATCGCTTGGGTATTGCAATTAAGCAGGCAAAAGAATACGGTCTTTTGGGAAAGAACATCCTCGGTACCGGATTCGATGTTGACATTGAAATTTATCAAGGCGCTGGCGCCTTTGTATGCGGCGAAGAGACAGCCTTGATGACATCCATCGAAGGAAAACGCGGCATGCCGCGGCCAAGGCCGCCCTTCCCTGCCATTGCAGGGCTTTGGGCCAAACCCTCCGTTCTGAACAACGTGGAGACATTCGCCAATATTGGCCAGATCATAATGAACGGGGCATCCTGGTACAACGCTATTGGAACAGAAAAAAGCAAGGGCACAAAGGTATTCGCCCTTACAGGCGATGTAAACAACGTCGGTCTTGTGGAAGTTCCTATGGGAACTACCCTTGGCCAGATCGTTTACGACATTGGTGGTGGCTGTCCAGGTGGGAAAAAGTTTAAGGCCGCACAGTTAGGTGGACCTTCCGGCGGATGTATCCCTATTGAGCACCTCAATGCACCGGTAGATTTTGAGCGAGTTACGGAGTTGGGAGCCATCATGGGTTCCGGCGGTATGATCGTTTTGAACGAGGACAAATGCGCTGTTGACATGGCCCGATTCTTCATGGATTTCGTCCAGGATGAATCCTGCGGAAAATGTACACCCTGCAGGGAAGGTACAAAGAGAATGCTGGAAATGCTGACAAACATTACCCAGGGTAAGGGCAAGGAAGGCGATATTGAAATCCTCCAGGATATGGCCGGCATTATCAAAAATGCCTCTCTTTGCGGTCTTGGGCAGACAGCCCCGAACCCGGTCCTCAGTACCATACGCTATTTCAAGGATGAATACGAGGAACATATAAGAGATAAGAAATGCCGGGCTGTTGTATGTTCAGCACTTTTCAAATCGCCGTGCCAGCATACTTGTCCCGCCGGAATGGACGTGCCTGCTTACATCGCCCTCATCCGTGCAGAACGATTGAGCGATGCCTACAAAGTAATGTTAAAGACAAACCCCTTCCCTTCCGTGTGCGGGAGGGTTTGCGACCATAAATGCCAGGCGAAGTGCCGAAGGGGCAATCTTGATGAACCGCTTGCCATCAAATTCCTGAAGAGGTTCATTACAGACAATGCACCAAGACCGGAAACAGTTGCAGTACCGGTGACAAGAAAACAAAAGATCGCCGTTATAGGCGCGGGTCCGGCCGGTCTAACAGCAGCACGAGACTTAGCTCTCAGAGGATATAAGGTAACCGTCTTTGAAGAACTATCTGAACCAGGTGGAATGCTGCGCTGGGCCATTCCGGCCTACAGACTCCCGAGGAACACCCTGGCCAATGAAATTAATGACAATGTTAAATCTCTTGGTGTAGAAATAAAGTGCAACACCCGTGTGGGTAAGGACATTTCCTTTGATCAGGTTAATAAAGATTTCGATTATATTTTCTTGGCTACTGGTGCACACAAGAGCCAGCCGATGGGAGTTCCCGGTGAAGACCTTAAGGGCGTTTATGGTGGCGTCGAATTCCTGAGAGATTTTAATGCCGACGAGGCGGCTTGGACAAGCGGCAAGAAATCTATTGGTTCAAGAGTGGCTGTTATCGGTGGCGGTAATTCAGCTATCGACGCAGCCCGCGTGGCATTGCGTCTCGGCGCGAATGTAACAATCCTTTACCGCCGTGAGAAGAAGGACATGCCCGCTGCGGAAGAAGAAATTCATGCCGCTGAAGAGGAAGGAATCAAGATCGATCTTCTCGTTGCGCCGCTCAAGATTGAAGGCAAGGACGGCAAGGTAACAGGTATTACCTGTGAACGAATGAAACTAGGTGATTTCGACAAGAGCGGAAGGAAGAAACCTGTCGCAATTGCGGGATCACAATTCACTCTGAGCGTGGATACTGTTATCGCATCGATCGGCCAGGTTCCTGATATGACTTTTGTCCCCAAAGATAGTGGCGTGAATGTTAATAAGTGGTCCACGTTTGACTTGGGGTCAGGAAGCAAGTCCCAGACGACCAATCCAAAGTTTTTCACGGGTGGTGATGCACTGACAGGGCCGGATACAGTCATCGGTGCTATTGCCGGAGGACACCAGGCCGCACGTGATATAGATGCCTATATTAGAAAGGTCAACAACGAACCTGCTTACGTGGAACCACCGGATGAGTATATTGAGGTACCTTTCGTTATCGATGAAGAGTCTGAAGAGGCTCCTCAAGCAAGAATGCCCGAGATGCATATTCCGGACAGGAAACGAAACTTCAAAGAGGTCGAGCTTGGCTACAAGAAGATGATAGCTGTCCTCGAGGCAAGCCGCTGTCTGCGTTGTGATGCGGAAATTAGCTGATTTTCATTAATCAGGATTCATTGAAAAAATTCGCAAATGCCCCGTCCCTTCAGGGTCGGGGCATTTTTTATAAAGGAGACAGCAGGCATCACTATGGTAGGGGCAAAAATCTAGCTGTGGCGGAAAGAGGTAAATCTTTCAAAAAAAGATCGGGATGGAAACTTGATCAAATTCGATGTTTCACACCCTTCCCCGGTGTTTAATTTACATTCCTTACACAGCCCTCTTGCTTATAATGACGGGTTTGAGGGAAGTTTCAGTTTCTGATTAACATAGAGTACATCGGCTCGTTTAATCTGATTCAGTTTGCGCAATTCACTTATACTTGTATTACACTTTCTGGCAATTTTGTCCAGAGTATCACCTTTTTTGACGCTATAAGTAAATGTTTTGGATTTTTCGGCGGCAGATTTCTTCACTTCTCTTTCGTCAACTTCCGCATCCGGCATTTTTAATTTCCGCCCAACAAACAGTGCGTCTTTCATCTTCATCTTGTTCAATTTAAGCAGCACACTGATAGTCGTATTGTGCCTTCTTGCTATCTTATCGAGCGTATCGCCTCTTTTGACCATGTACACACTTACCACTTCTTCTGATTTGGGAGATACAGATTTAACACCACCAGTTGAGGCCGTAACTTCCCCACCCTTTTTTTCTTCTGATACAACTTTCTCCGGTACTGATATCTTGAGCTTCCTCCCGATATACAAAGGCTCTTTCATCTTCATGTTGTTTTGTTTAAGAAGCACGCTGATCGTTGTGTTGTGTCTTCTTGCTATCTTATCAAGAGTGTCACCTCTCTTGACTTTATAAACAGTTAAAGCAGGTTCAGGCTTAGGGGACTGTGAGCCTTCACCAGCATTTGAGACTTTAACCTCTTCATCCTTTCTTTCTTTATACCCTGTCACGGCGGGTGCATGCAAAGGAGCAGAAGATTTTACACTGGCAAGTGAAGCATTAATATCTTCATCTCGCTTGACTTCTGCAACATTCTTGTCCGGTGCAGGCACTTTCAACACCTTTCCAAAGTACAACGTATCATCAATTTCCATATTGTTCAATTTCAGCAGAGTACTTATTGTTGTGTTGTGCTTCTTAGCGATCCACTCAAGTGTATCGCCTCTTCTGACGGTATAGGCAGCGTTAGGCATCTTCGGTTTGTCCGAATTATTTGCTGTAGCGAGGGTCTCTGGCTTATCCTCATTTTTTGTTAACACAATCTTTGGGGTCTTTGACGGCTTCACAGGCTGAACAGGAAGAAATTCTGTTATAGCAGCCGCTATCGCCCTCGCAACATCCTTTTGAAATCTACCACTCCGCAATAGTTTTTCTTCTTCGGGATTGGAAATATACGCTGTTTCTATGAGCACTGATGGGATCTCAGGGAGTTTCAGCACTATGAAGGGTGCTTCTTGCACTGTGTAATTTTTTACACGATTCACCCCATCAAGGCAATTGATAACCATGCTGCCAAAGACTTTTGAGGAGTTGATAGTATTTGTCTGGAACATATTCAAGATAATCGGATCAGTCTCATCACTATTATCACCGTTGGGTGAACCTCCTATAATGTCGGCCAGATTTTCATTCCTTGCCAAGAGCTTTGCCGCTTCACTGCTTGCCCCTCTCAGTGAAAGGCAATAAACTGAACTCCCTCTGGCACCTCTTTTCTTGAAAGAATCTGCATGGATACTCACAAATAGATCGGCGCCATATTCTCGAGCAATTTTCACTCTTTTCTTGAATGGTACGTAATAATCCCCATTTCTCGTAAGAAAAGCACGGTAACCTTCTTTCTTGTTCAAAATATCCCTTAATTTCCTGCTAATCTCTAGAACGACTTTCTTCTCCTGTGTTTTCAGTCTTCCCACTGCCCCAGGATCTTCACCTCCATGACCGGGATCAATAATGATTATCTTGTTCTTTCTTAAAACCTTTACCTCTTCTCTTTCTTTGCTTTCCTTTTTCTCCACCTCAGGGAATTCTATATCAATCACAACACGATCCGGTTTGTCCTGAATTTTGTTTATTTTAAATACCCTTGTCTCAACGTTTTCAGCTATTGACAATTCAACTCTTACAGAACCTTCCGGAAGGGGGGTTACAATTACCTTGTCAATCCCTGGTTTCTTTAAAATGATTTCGTCAGGAAAGTCTTCAGATATGTCAGTTTCCTTAAAATCGATCATTAATCTTTTATCGGCTTTTTCGATTGTATAAGCGATATCATCAGTCACATCTATTACAACTCTTGTATGATCAGGTGCCGACCAGTGCCGTATATTAAGGATTTGGTTTTGGGCATTAACCTGTGATGTGCAAAGGAATAACATTATAAGGATGGCGGAAAGAATAATTTTATTTATATGCGTCATTTCATCTAATCTCAAATATTTTCGCCAATGTATCAGATTTAATACATGATTTCAATATAGATATGTTTACATTCCTATTAAGACATTTCTAAAAAACTGTAATAAAGCAAAAGTTAAAAACAAATGAAGCCCTCCGTCGCATGTGAGTATTTGCACCTGCTGCCGAATTCAAAACTAAGCAAATGAGATGTGTAGATTCATTTTGCAAGGCTCGTACCATACTTGATATCGGAAGTGATGTAGCGTAATACCACAGAAGCACTTGCCTTCAATATATGAATTCACTCCTGTGTATTTATTACTAAGGATGTCAGATATAGAAAATATATTGACAATTAAAGTTCTTAGTGACATTTCTTGAGGCAAAAATATTCAGGATTCACATAATGAAAATTAAGAACTTGCTTGACCAGAAGAAATTTACCCTCTCTTTTGAGGTTTTTCCTCCAAAGAGAGAAGGCAGTATAGAAAATTTATATTCAACTATCAGAGAGCTGGGAGAATTAAAGCCGGATTTCATTTCCGTAACCTATGGAGCCGGAGGAAGCACAAGGGGGAAAACCTTAGAAATATCCTCAAGGGTTAAGAATGAATTTAAGATGGAGGTTCTGGCACATTTAACTTGCGTTCAGTCCACAAAAGAAGACATAGCCGATATTATACAAGCTCTCAAAAAGGAAAATGTTGAAAATATTCTTGCCCTAAGAGGCGATCCTCCTGACGGTATGGACAAATTCCAGAAGACAGAGGGTGGGTTTGGTTATGCTAATGAGCTTGTTGAATTTATTAGGATGCGTAATGATTTTTCAATAGGCGTAGCCGGTTACCCAGAAGGTCATATCGAGGCCCCAAGTCTTCAGATAGATATGATAAATCTGAAACGCAAGGTAGATGCCGGTGCTGATTTCATCATAACACAACTGTTCTTTAATAATGACTCCTTTTACAGTTTCCGCGATCTGGCAATGGAGTTAAAGATCAATGTTCCGATCATACCTGGAATCTTTCCTATTCTGAACTATAATCAGGTTAAACGTATTTCATCTCTCTCCGGCGTCAAAATAACTTCCAGGCTCGAGAGCAAGATAGAAAAAAATAAGGACAAGCCGGAAGAAGTAGAAAAATACGGTATAGAATATGCGATCATTCAGATAGAAAACCTTCTTAATAGCGATATTGACGGTCTCCACTTGTACTGCATGAATAGAAGTCAGCCTGTTAGGAAAATTCTAACGGATCTGTCTATCACTAGATCATAATATAACCTTAACTTGTGAAAATATATTGAGTTATTACGCAATATAGTGTATGACGCACATCCTGATGCACACCGATGTCTTCCGTAAAGAACGAAAGTCATTGCACCGAAAATAACGGGCGATTAGCTCAGTAGGATAGAGCGCTGGTCTCCGGAACCAGAGGCCGTGGGTTCAAGTCCCGCATCGCCCGCCAATAAATCACAAATTGCATAATTAAGAATAAAATATCTTATGAACCGGTATGATGCATTTTTTACATAAAAATCTTGATTTCTTATAAAGGATATTATAAATGACAGTTCCACTTAAAATCATAACATGCAGTACCCCTTGTTCGAACAAAATGTTCGGACTTTATAGCCATGAGGAGGTAGAAAATTGAAAAGATACGAAACCCTGTTTATTGTCCAAGTTGACCTTCCCGACGACGAACTTAATAGCCTCATTGAACGATATGAAACCATCGTCACATCCTTTAAAGGCGTTATTGTCAAAATCGAAAAATGGGGCAAAAGAAAATTAGCCTACGAAATAAAAAAACAGACAAACGGGTTCTATGTCATGATCGATTTTGTAGGCAAAAGAGCTGTCATTGAAGAACTGGAGCGAAATTTCAAAATCGATGACAAGATTTTGAAATTCATGACAATAATGAAGGACGATAAACCTGACCTGGTAAAGATCGAAAAAGAAAAACAGGATGAATTACGCATTGAAGCGCCGCACAATGCTCCTGCGACAGAAAGCCAAAGTCCTGCAGATAAGACTGAAGTCGATGAGGATAAACATTCCACATCATCCTAACCAACTTAAACTAAAAAATAGGGTCTGAAGGGAGAATAATACAAAAAATGCCAGCACCGTCAAGAGACACAAGGACATCAAAAACCGACTCAAAGCCGCAAAAAAAATTCTACCACAAAAGGAAATTTTGCAGATTTTGTACGGATTCGGAAATAAAAATTGAATATAAGGAACCCCTTATTTTAAAAGATTACATTACTGACAGGGGAAAGATCATACCGAGAAGGATTACTGGAAACTGTGCAAAACATCAAAGAGAAGTGACTGTAGCTATAAAAAGAGCGAGGACTATTGCACTGCTGCCCTTTGTTGTATCTGAATGGTAATATAAAATTTATTCTATTTAGACTAATATTAATGGATTTGGACTTTGAGAAAAGAAAGGGGTGAATTTTTCAGTAGTAACTTTTTCATAGGCATAGCCATATCCTCCCTGGCATTTCTTGCTGCATTGCTCATTCCCATAATAGGTCCCTTCTTTTTTATTATATCACCCCTGCCGATTTTTTATTATTATTCAAAAACAGGCAGGGTGCAGGGATCGACAATTTTTGCCATATCTCTTTCTTTAGTCGCCATAATCCTGACAATTTTCGATTCATCGGCAAATATACCCTTATTATTTTTATTAGGGAGTTTGGGAGTTATCCTTTCGGAGATTTTTCGTAAAAATTACTCCATCGAAACAACAATCATTCTTCCGGTCTTGGTTCTTACTATATTGTGGTTTACGTTTATTTTTTTTCAAAGTCTCTCTTTGGGAAAACAACCATGGCTTCTGATTGAAGATTACATTGAAAGGGACATCCAAGAAATTATTCAGCTCTATGCTCAGTTGGATATTCCAGTGGAACAGATAGACCTGGCCAAGAATAATATTAAACAGATCACCCATTTTTTTACAAACATTTTTCCTGCTATCTTGCTCGTAAGCGCATCCTTTACAGTATGGATAAATATAATGGCAGCAAGGGAGCTATTTCAGAAAAACAGGATTTGGTATCCTGACTTTGGTGATCTATCACGATGGAAGGCTCCGGAAAGCCTGATATGGATTCTCATAGCTAACGGAGTAATGCTTCTGATCCCCGTTGAATGGGTACAAATTCTTGGGCTTAATCTGCTGCTTATCTGTTTGTTTGTTTATTTCCTTCAGGGCATGTCAGTCATTGGCTTTTTGTTCAAAGCCAAAAACGTTCATAGACTTTTCAGGATCCCTTGTTACGTTCTTATATTTGCTCAGCAATATATCATCCTAATCGTAATTGCTGTAGGCATAATTGATTTATGGATTGATTTTAGAAAATTTATTAATCCATTAACAGATGCCACCACATAAACATGCTTTTCATAACATAATTATTGTGAGAAAATCAGTTTTACAAGGAGAGTTTTATGAAGGTCATATTAAAAGAAAATGTTGAATCCCTTGGAAAGGCAGGGGACGCAGTAAAGGTTGCGGACGGCTATGCAAGGAACTATCTGATTCCCAAAGGATTGGCAATAGAAGCGAGCAGCTGGTCTATTAAGGCTTTAGAGCATGAGAAGAAGCGTATAATGAAGAAAATTGAAAGTGAAAGGAAAAAAGCCGAATTGATGGTTGAAAAACTCAGGGGTGTAACCTGTACACTGTACCGGCGAGCCGGGGAACAAGACAAGTTATTCGGATCTGTCACTACAAAGGACATAGAAAAATCCCTCGTCGAGCAGGGAATAGAGATCGACAGGAAAATGATAATCCTTGAAGAGCCTGTAAGGTCTCTCGGTGAATTCCCCGTTAAGATCAAACTTCAACCCGGCGTTACAGCCGAAATAAAGATTACGGTTGTTGGTGAGGCTTAAGAAAAACTTACCATGAAAGACATCGACACCTCTTTGCATAAATTACCTCCGCAGAATCTTGAAGCGGAGCAGTCTGTGATTGGAGGAATACTGCTCGATAACCAGTCGCTGAACAGCGTTCTTGAAATACTTGAGGTTGATGATTTCTACAGCGAAGCCCACCGCAAGATATTTGCTGCAATTGTTGAACTGTATGATAAAAACGAACCGAGTGATCTGATCACTCTAAGCAACATCTTGAAAAGCAAGAATCAGCTTGATCAGGCGGGTGGAGTTTCTTATCTTTCCTCTCTTGCGGACAATGTGCCGTCGGCAGCCAATATATCCCATTATTCAAAGATCGTAAGAGAAAAGGCGACGCTTCGCAGACTGATAGGCACAGCAACAGAAATTTTAAATAAGAGTTATAATTCGGGAGTGGACATTGATACTGTCCTTGACGAGGCAGAACACGCCATATTTGAGATATCTGAAAATAAAATAAGACCCGCGTTCAGTCCTTTCAAAGACATAATCAAGGAAAGCGTCAAAACCATTGAAAAACTCTATGAGAGAAAAGAACTTGTCACAGGTGTTCCCACCGGATTTGAGAAGATCGACGACAAAACTTCAGGATTACAGAAATCCGATTTAATTATCATAGCGGGCCGACCGAGCATGGGGAAGACCGCTTTTGCCCTGAATATTGCCCAGCATGCAGCTCTCGATGCGAACATCCCGGTTGCCATATTTTCTCTGGAAATGTCTAAGGAACAACTTGCCCTTCGCATGCTTTCTTCGGAGGCACAGGTAGATTCACAAAGAATCAGAAAGGGGTTCCTGGGAGAAGCTGATTGGCCAAAGTTGATCGCCGCTGCGGGAAGGCTTTCCGAGGCCCAAATATTTATTGATGATTCACCGGCTATTACCGCCTTAGAAATGAAGGCAAAAGCGCGGCGTTTAAAGGCAGAGGTTGATCTTGGTTTGATCATTCTTGACTACTTGCAGCTCATGAGAAGCGGCGGCTATAAAGAATCAAGAGAACAGGAAATATCGGAAATCAGCCGTTCCTTGAAGGCACTGGCAAAGGAACTGAATGTTCCTGTTGTAGCCCTTTCCCAGTTGAACCGGAAGGTAGAAGACAGAAGTGACAAAAGACCGCAGATGGCTGACCTCAGAGATTCGGGGGCCATTGAACAGGATGCGGATTTGATTGCTTTTATTTATAGAGATGAGGTCTACAACAAATCTGAGGAAAATCCTGAGAAAGGTTTAGCCGAGATCATTATCGGGAAGCAGAGAAATGGGCCTACAGGTATGGTAAAATTATTATTTCGTGAACAATTCACTCGTTTCGAAACGCTGGCCAGAGGAATTGATATGGATTCATAACTTCGACATACCTTTACTTAGGCCTCCAGCAACGCTTGTTCTTTGCCCAGATATGGAATGAGGAGTCTCAGCTTCTTAAGGGCCTGTTTCTCAATTTGTCTGGCCCGTTCCCTCGTAATATTGAACTTATTTCCGATTTCCTGAAGGGTTATTGGACTGTCCGTCATTATGCGATGTTTAATAATAAAGCTTTCTCTTTCATTGAGATTGGCCAGAGCACCGGCAATATTCCTTTTAACCAGGTGCATTTCTTCTTTTTTTATAAGAGCCATTTCCTGGTCCTCCCCGCCATATGTCAGATAATCCATATGAGATGTCTCGCCCTCGTCATTAATATATGAATCAAGCGACAGATCACGGTGAGAAAGCCTGAGATTCATTTCTTCGATCTCATGTTCTTTAACACCCAGAGATTCTGCAATTTCCCCAAATTCAGGGTTTTTTTTCGAAAGGTTTTCCAGTTTTTTCTTAGCCTGACTTAACTTAAAAAAAAGCTTCCTCTGCGCCTGGGTTGTACCGATTTTTACGAGGCTCCATGATTTTATGATGAAATTCTGGATATACGCTCTTATCCACCATACGGCATAAGATATGAGCCGGTAGCCTTTATAAGGATCAAATTTTTTCACGGCGTGCATAAGACCAATGTTACCTTCTTGAATCAGGTCGGTTAATTTCACTCCATAGTTTCTGTATTCATGTGCTATCTTGACTACAAATCTCAAGTTTGAAATGACAAGTTTCTCAGCAGCATCCACATCGTTATATTTTTTAAATCTGACAGCCAATCTGAATTCTTCATCCGCGCTTAAGACAGGAAATCTATTGATCTCAGCTATATAAATGTCAAGGGTGCTGGTAACCGACGGAAGTTCCACTTGATATTCCTCCTTAATGCATCCGTTACAAATATATTAAGATTTATATAATATTTAAGTATCAATCTACAGTCAAGAGTATATTTTACACTGTAATATTATATAAATATATTCTTTGTTAGGCATATTGACTTATATGGTGTTTATGGTTAATTTATAAAAAATTATTATAATTATTTATACCTGATATTTTTAAAGAATATGATAACTTAAACAGGGGAGACGATACATGAAGGATATCAATCGGATCATACTAGATCATGCCTGCCGTATAGCCGATGAGGTTAAAGCAAAGGCTCTTATGCTCTATACGGACGCCGCCTCGGAATTGCACGTTGCCAAAGGTGAAAAACCATGTTTCAACCTCGTCCTGGTTACCAGGGGTGAAGAAGAATTAGCAGAAGAATTGATCAATCTAGGGACAGTTATAAATGTCCCAGACGTTAATCTTTCGCGCTTGGGTCAGATTAAAATAGCCATCACCAAAGGTATCGCCGCAGGCCTCTTTAAAAAGGGAGATAAACTAGTCTGCATTAGTGGCCTTCCCAAGTTGGGCTACGTGGACAGTATCTTCATGATCGATGTCGGTAAGGAATTTGAGGTTTTGACTTCACAGAATATCACAGACATAACACAGGTGGTTCACCCGGAAGTCTTTAGTGAGTCCCTTAATATTGTTCTTGAATTGGCAGCTCAAGGAAGAGAAGGGAGAAAAGTCGGATGCATTTTCGTTTTGGGGGATGACGAAAAGGTGCTTCAGCTTTCCAGGCAGATGGTCATCAACCCCTTTTTGGGATATACGGAAGAGGAGAGAAATATCCTTAATCCCGATTTGATAGAAACGATCAAGGAGTTTTCAGCCATCGATGGTGCATTTATCATAAAGGATAACGGTGCTATAGTTACGGCTGGCAGGCATCTAAATGCAGCCATGGAGAGCAAGGATTTTCCTCAGGGTTTGGGGAGCAGGCATATCGCCGCCGCGGGAATTACAGATGTCACTAATGCCATCGCTATTGTCCTTTCCGAATCAACCGGCAATGTCAGTGTATTCAAAAACGGGAAGCTCTTCGTGAGCATTTTAAAGCCAATACCATAAATCGGAGGCACAATGAGGTTTGACAAATTTACACTGAAGGTTCAAGAGGCCCTTCAGGAGGCCCAGAACTTAGCAAATAAATACGGACATCAGGCCGTGAATGTTGAGCATCTGCTTCTATCATTCCTGAAACAGCCGGAAGGGGTTGTCACGGAAATATTCAAAAAACTTGGAGCAGATGCCGGACGTATTGAATCCGAGATAACAAAAGCACTGGAAAAATTACCAAAAATCGAAGGTGCCGGGGCGGGCCAGACCTACATCACACCAAGGTTGAATAAAGTGTTAGACGATGCACTTATCGAAGCTGCCCGCCTGAAAGATGAATACGTAAGTGCCGAACATATTCTGGTAGTAATTGCCGAGGAAAAGGAAGGTGCAGCCGGAAAAATACTTCGAGGTAACGGCATTACGAAGGACAATATTTTCAGAGTTCTTGTGGAAATCAGGGGAAGCCAGAGGATAACAGACCCCAACCCGGAGGAGAAATATCAGGCACTGAAGCGTTATGCCCGGGATTTTAACGACCTTGCCAAGAAGGGAGCTTTTGATCCCGTTATCGGCAGGGACGATGAAATCAGGAGGATCATGCATGTACTTTCCAGAAGAACAAAAAACAATCCTGTTCTTATAGGGGAACCTGGTGTGGGCAAGACGGCCATTGTGGAAGGCCTTGCCCAACGTATTATAAACGGCGACGTCCCGGACAGCTTGAAGGACAAACGAATAGTCGGCTTGGATATAGGCGCTCTAGTTGCAGGCGCAAAGTACCGGGGAGAATTCGAAGAAAGGCTTAAAGCAGTACTTAAAGAAGTAACAGACGCTCAAGGAGAGATCGTCCTCTTTATTGATGAAATACACACTGTAGTTGGCGCCGGAGCGGCAGAAGGGGCCATCGATGCATCCAATATGCTGAAACCCGCCCTTGCCAGGGGAGAATTACGCTGTATCGGAGCAACTACATTAAATGAATATCGTAAACACATCGAAAAAGACCCTGCCCTTGAAAGGAGATTCCAACCGATCATTGTAAGGGAACCAACGGTGGAGGATACTATCGCCATCCTCCGGGGTTTAAAAGAACGCTACGAGGTTCACCATGGGGTGAGGATCAAGGATTCCGCAATTATCGCTGCCGCGACACTCTCCCATCGATATATCAGCGACAGGTTTCTGCCGGACAAGGCGGTTGATCTGATTGATGAGGCGGCCTCTCGACTCCGGATCGAACTCGACAGCATGCCGGCCGAAATTGATACAATTGAGAGAAAAATAACGCAACTGGAAATTGAGCGGCAGTCCCTGAAGAACGACATGGAAAAAACGACCCAGGAAAGACGTGACAAGATTGATAGGGAACTCTCGGAACTCAAAGCGTCTATGGAAAAAATGAAGGGGCATTGGGGGAAGGAGAAAGAAATAATACGCAAGATTCAGATTATCAAAAGTAAGATCGAAGAATATAAAGCTGAAGAGATGAATGCCCAGAGAGAGGGAAATCTCGCAAAGGCGGCAGAGATACGTTACGGAAAGCTTGTCGAACTGAATAAAGAGCTGGACCAAGAAAACACCAGGCTTTCCGATATCCAAAAAGACAACAAAATGTTGAAAGAAGAGGTGGATTCGGAAGATGTGGCTGAAGTTGTGGCCAACTGGACAGGTATCCCCGTATCACGCATGATGGAAAGCGATGTACAAAAACTGATTCATATGGAAGAAAGGCTTAAACAAAGGGTGGTCGGCCAGGATGAAGGTATTGCCGCCGTATCCAGTGCCCTGAGAAGGGCCCGGTCAGGCCTTCAGGACCCGAACAGGCCAATAGGCTCCTTCATCTTCCTGGGACCTACGGGTGTCGGAAAGACGGAGCTGGCAAGGGCCTTAGCCGAATTTATGTTCGCCAATGAGCAGGCCATGATCAGGATCGATATGTCCGAGTACATGGAAAAGCACTCTGTCGCGCGCCTGATCGGCGCACCCCCGGGATATGTGGGATACGATGAGGGTGGCTATCTGACTGAAGCTGTACGGAGAAGGCCTTATACAGTCGTGCTCTTCGACGAAATTGAAAAGGCGCACATGGACGTGTTCAATATCCTGCTGCAAATTCTCGATGACGGCAGATTGACCGACGGCCACGGAAGGACTGTTGATTTTAAAAATACCATTGTCATTATGACCTCCAACATCGGAGGACAATGGATACACGATCCATCCATCAGCGACGAAGACAAACGGATAAGGACGATGGAAGCCCTCAGATCAACCTTCAGACCGGAATTTCTGAATCGCATAGATGATATCATTACGTTCAGATCGTTGACCGTTAATGACATAGACAGGATTATTGATATTCAGATAGGTTTGATTGAGAAACGATTGAAGGAACGCAAGTTGACACTTGAATTGACAGAAAATGCAAAAAAATATATAGCTAAGTCCGGCTACAGCCCGGTTTACGGTGCAAGACCCCTGAAAAGGGCTCTTCAGAAACTGCTCCTGGATAATCTTGCCTTAAGGATTCTGAACGGGACATTTGCTGAAGGAGACCACGTTATCGTTGATGCGAAAGATAACGGTGAGATGATTTTTAAGAAAAGGTAAAAAGGAGGTTTTTTTAATGAACACCATCAAAACAGGTTTATTACTCGGCGCCCTGACCGGTCTTTTAATGCTGATCGGAGGATACTTCGGCGGAAAAGGCGGTGTTGTCATTGCGTTCATTTTCGCCATGGTGATGAACTTTGGAGCATACTGGTTCTCGGATAAGCTGATTTTACGGATGTACAGTGCACAAGAGGTTTCGGAAAGTGAGGCTCCCGATCTTTACCGCATAGTAAAGAACCTTGCATTAAAGGCAGGTCTTCCCATGCCGAAAGTCTATATTGTTCCCGGTGATACCCCCAACGCCTTTGCCACCGGACGCAATGAAAATCATGCTGTTGTCGCTGTTACTCAAGGAATACTAAGAATGCTGAACAGGGATGAGCTTGAAGGAGTGCTTGCCCATGAACTTACACATATCAAAAACAGGGACATGCTTATAGGTTCCATTGCAGCAACATTAGCCGGTGCTATCGTAATGCTTGCCAATATGGCTCAATGGGCGGCTATTTTCGGAGGTTCGAACCGCGACAGTGACGAAGAAGGCGGAGGTTTCATCGGTCTAATCCTGATGGCTATTCTTGCACCTATCGCAGCCACGATTATCCAGACGGCGATTTCTAGGTCCCGGGAATATTTGGCGGACGCAGGCGGGGCAAAGGTATCCGGAAAACCTTACGGACTGGCAGGAGCTCTCGAAAAGCTGTCAAAGGCATCACAGATAATCCCGATGGAAGCAAACCCGTCAACGGCACATATGTTTATCGTCAATCCGCTGACAGGAAAATCCCTCATGAATCTCTTCAGTACACATCCTCCCATTGAGGAGCGCATTGCCAGGCTGAGAAGCATGAGGCCCGCGTAAATAGAATTTATAAGGCCACCCTTACAGTAACTTCAAAGTTATAGGCTCATATACGCACCTATTTTCGATTTCTATCGACTGATTACTGATCGCAATGGCTGTATTTTTTGCAGGGAAGGAGGCTTATATGGAAGAAGAAAAAACAGATAAAGGATTTGTAATCAAGGATAAACGAATTTTTGATGAATCCGGGGAAACCCGCAAGGAAGAGTTGAAAAGGGAAGAAACGGGAACACATACAAAAGCTGATGAAGAGCCTGCTGAAAAAGGCGGCGAAAAAAAAGCCCCTGAAGACTATTTCCCGGAAGTTACTTTTTCCAGCTTCGTGTTTTCACTAAGTACAACGGTCATGTATCATTTCGGCGATTTTCCTGATCCAGTAACAAAAAAGATGGAGAAGAATCTTGCTGCAGCCAAACAGACTATTGATATGCTGAATATGTTAAAAAATAAGACCATGGGAAATCTCGATGATAATGAAAAAGAACTTTTAGACGGAATCCTGTACGAGCTGATGATGAGATATGTGAAAGAACAGGCCGGTGGATGATCAGGAAATTATCACCTGCAAAGGTTAATCTTCACCTCCGGGTACTGAGAAAGCGGGAGGATGGCTACCATGATATAGCAACATTGATGCAAATGATCAGCCTTTATGATGAGATGACATTCCACCCCACCGACCACGGCATCACTGTGAAATGTCCGGGCAGCACGCTCCCGGAAAATGAAAACAACATAGTTTACAGGGCAGCACACGCCCTTCTTTTCCGTAATTCATGCTCACCTGGAATACAAATTACCATTAAAAAAAGGATTCCTGTAGCGGCGGGA
Organism: Syntrophales bacterium; assembly: GCA_035542475.1. Classification (GTDB taxonomy): domain Bacteria; phylum Desulfobacterota; class Syntrophia; order Syntrophales; family UBA2185; genus DATKLL01. The sequence goes on along the minus strand of DATKLL010000134.1, from coordinate 11,163 downwards.
TTGGGAGGGGGAAGCTCCAATGCGGCTACCGCTCTGATGGCCATAAATGACATGATGGATCTTCATTATACTACCGAAGAGCTAATGAAGATAGGGGCCGGAATCGGAGCAGATGTGCCTTTTTTTATATTTGGGAAGACGGCATGGGCCTTCGGCATAGGTGATAGACTTCAGATTGCCGAACACATTCCCCGATTGTGGTATGTTCTGATTAATCCCGGCTTTGAAGTCTCGACAAAAATGATTTATGAAAATCTTAATTTAAGATTGACAAAACGGTCGGTAAGGTATAAATATCCCAAGGTTTATACGGTTGATTACTTGATAAAAGGACTCCATAATGATCTTGAGAAAGTCACGCTGGTCCGTCACCCTATATTGCAAAATTTAAAGAATCTTTTGTTACAGAATGGCGCTCTTGGCGCACTAATGTCCGGCAGTGGGCCAACCGTTGCAGGAATTTTTACAGAGGAAAAAGAAGCGGCAAAGGCTGATCAGGCTCTACGACACATCGGCGGTAATGATTGGTCCGTATATCTGGCTTATTCTCTGTAAGAAGAATTTCATCATAACTCACTGCTTGTATTCAAGGGGCATGGGTTAAACACAATACATAATGGGGCGTCGTCAAGCGGTAAGACACAAGATTTTGGTTCTTGCATACGGAGGTTCGAATCCTCCCGCCCCAGCCATACATTATAATTACATATTGTGAAAGGAAATTTCATGCTAGATAGAATGAGAATATTCTCCGGCAATGCAAATATACCTCTTGCCCAAAAGATCTGCGAAAACCTAGGGGTATCTCGCGGAAAGGCTAATGTGTCTCAATTCAGCGACGGCGAGACAAGGGTGGAAATTAATGAAAATGTGCGTGGTATGGATGTCTTCATCATTCAATCAACTTGCCCGCCGGTAAATATTACCTTAATGGAACTCCTGATAATGATCGACGCCATGAAGAGGGCATCTGCAGACCGCGTTACAGCCGTGATCCCTTACTATGGGTATGCAAGACAGGATAGGAAGGTAGCCCCCAGGGCACCGATTTCGGCAAAGCTGGTCGCAGACCTTATCACCGCGGCAGGCGCTTCCCGTGTTCTTTCGATAGATCTCCACGCCGGTCAGATTCAGGGGTTCTTTAACATTCCCGTCGATAATCTATTCGCAACTCCGGTCCTACTGGAGTACATCAGGAAGAATTACCAAGGCAATATAGTCATCGTTTCTCCCGATACAGGCGGCGTTGAAAGAGCAAGGGCGTTTGGTAAGCGGTTGGACGTCAATATTGCCATCGTGGATAAAAGAAGGGAAGGCCCCAATGAGTCGAGTGTTATGAATATCATCGGTGACGTAAAAGGCGCAAGGGTGGTCGTACTTGACGACATGATTGACACGGCTGGAACGATAACACAGGCTGCCGAAGCCCTCAGACAAGCAGGCGCCCTGGAAGTCTCCGTATGCTGTACTCACCCAGTCCTTTCAGGACCCGCTATTGAGAGATTAGAAAGCTCAAGCATCAAAGAGATCATTGTCACGGATACTATCCCGTTGCACGATAAGGCAAAGTCCTGCAATCGTATCAAAGTTCTTTCTGTAGCAGGGCTTATAAGTGAAGCAGTTAGACGCATTTACTATAACGATTCAGTACATTCGCTTTTTATATAGGAGGAGTAAATGGAAATAAGTGAGTTAAAGGCCAATCGCCGTAAGGATATTGGAAAAGGAGTGGCACGAAGATTGAGAAAAGACGGGTTTGTCCCCGCAGTGGTCTATGGTTCCAAGGCAGAGACCATTCTGTTGTCCGTCAACTCTGCCGAGTTAACTAAGATATTAAAGGGTAAAGAAGAAAATGTGTTTATAAATCTGCAAGTTAACAACGGTAAAAAAATGGAAAAATTCACTCTTATTAAGGAGTTGCAGATTGAACCCGTAAGTGGAAAATTCCTTCATATTGATTTTTTTGAGATCGACAAAAATCAATCAATTACCCTTGACATACCTATTCATTTTATAGGAACAGCTGTAGGTGTAGAAACCGGAGGTGATCTGCATCATATCAAAAGGGATATTAAGGTTTCTTGCCTTTTTTCTGTGTTGCCCGAATTTATCGAAGTCGATGTAAGTGGTCTTAACATCGGTGATTCAATAAAGTTACTCGATATAAAACTGCCTGAGGGTGTTACTGTCCTTGATCCTGAAGATACAATTATAGCATCAGTTACGGCACCTAAAGTCACTGTTAAAGTTGAACAGGTAGAGGAGCAGGTGGCGGAGGAGCCGCAGGAACCGGAACAGACTGATAAATAGAATAGTACACTCCACTCAGAGGTTACCGCTTGAGGCTTATAATCGGGCTGGGAAATCCTGGTTTAAAGTACAGATCCACCAGACATAATATCGGATTCTTGGTCATCGATAAGTTAGCTTCCGACTGTAATATTTCCGTCAGCATGAAAGGTTTCGATGCCTTTTATGGAAGAGGTAATATCGGAAGTATTCCGGTTTTGCTCGCCAAACCGCAAACCTACATGAATATCAGTGGCATCTCTGTCAAAAAGCTGATTGATTATTTTAAAATTGATCTCGAAGGCCTGATCATTATTCATGATGACATTGATCTGCCGTTTGAGACAATAAGATTGAAGATGGGCGGCGGCCATGCAGGACACAAGGGACTAATTTCCATAATAGATCATTTAGGAGATATGGAATTCATAAGGGTAAGAATCGGCATTGGGAAACCAGCCGACAGGTCAATGGTCGAAAAATATGTCCTTGAACCGTTCACTGAAGATGAAATGAAACTGCTGCCCCTGATTACAGCATCAGCAAGTGATGCTGTAACAATGGTCATTTCATCAGGGATTCAGGCAGCGATGAATCATTACAACGAAAGAATTACCAATTTTTCAAATAAAAAAGATGATACCCTTCCTTGTTGAGAAATTTTCACAATAGATATTTATTATCTCTTATCAAGCCCCTGACCCGAAGCTTTACACTTAATCTGCAATTATCCTAATTTAGTAAAACGGGCCCAGGTATTTCACCATACACTTTAACAACCGCATTAGCCTTCAGTTTTTTCCATAGGTTATCTAATTTTTTAAATTTTTCTATTCCCATTTGATATCGAGGACAAATTGTGATATAAATTTTGCGAAATCAATCAATACCATTCAAAGCCTTTTTTCTATTTATCAACCGTATCCGAGATTATCGACTGTTCATTGAAAAACCCGCTATACACAAAAGATAGATCACCTTGGGGAGACAGGCTCGTTATCAGAAGAAGACCGGTAAATTATAAGAATGATCCACATGATTATGAAAAAAGTCAATTTATTAGAAATGCATCTTGAAAAGGGATTCTTTTTCCATGCACTTATTATTTCTTTTTTTCTGGTGTTCATTTCTTGCTCCAAGTCTGGCGATACGACAAAAATGGGTCCTGTACTGGACGTGAAAAGCCCGGCTTTCGGTTACGCGAAGTCGATGTCGGACAAGTTCACCTGTGACGGGGCGGACATTTCGCCTCCCCTAGAGTGGAAAAACGCCCCCGCTGGGACGAGAACCTTCGCTGTAATCTGTGAAACACCCGACGCCCCTGCGGGCAATTGGGTACACTGGGTTATCTATGACATCCCTGCCGATGCAGCCAAACTAAATGAAGCCGTGGCCAAGAAGGAACAGCTCGAAAACGGTGCCCGGCAGGGCAAGAATGATTATGATCAGATAGGATATGGTGGACCATGTTATCCTGCCGGAGAACATCGGTTCTTCTTTAGGGTTTACGCTCTCGATGTGACGACAAATCTGAGGGCCGGGGTTACAAGGGATCAGCTTCTGCAGGCCATGCAGGGCCACATCCTGGCAGAAGGCGTATTGATGAGTGTATATGCTCGAGAATAAAATTTAAGACAGAGTCGAAGTAAGATTTGAAGAATGAAATGATCAACGCTAGCTTGTTAACGGGGGTGCGGTTATGGATTTTTTAACAGGAATGAGTTATTGGGGGATCATCCTTCTGGCGATCATCAACGCGATCATCGTTTCACGGATGAAGATTGTATTCCACGGTGAAGAAGAGGATGAAGAAGAAAAAAGAGGTTCATGCAGTGTGGGCTGATCCGCGATTCTATTGACAGGTGGGCGCTTACTTATTCGCCGGGGATTTATACTTGCATTTTTATCGATGTAAAGGAGAACAGTCATATGGAATATATAGCGAAATATTGGGTCATATTGGTGATTATGATTGTGTATACGGCGTTCTGCCTGCTCATCGGCCAGTGGTTTAAAAAGAAGGCCGCTGAAAATGTTGATGCCTTCTATGTTGCCAAAAGAGAAATACCGGGTTGGGCCATATCTCTTGCATTTTTCTCGACATTCATAAGTACAAATACATATATCGGTCAGGCGGGCTTTTCATTTCAGGCGGGACTGTCCTGGGCGTGGGTCGGTTTTTACTGGGTGGTTTTTTGTATGATCTCCTGGCTCCTTCTGGGTCCGAGGATGCGAGTGCAGACAGCCAAATTGAAATCCGTTACAATTCCCGATTATTTTGACTACCGGTATAAGAGCTCATTTTCCAAGGCTATCCGGATGTTCTCCGCCGTCATCATTCTGTTTGCTACCCTCTGGTACATGACGGCGATTGCCAAAGGCTGCGCCCATTTATTGGTCTCTACACTCGGCATGTCATATGCCTGGGGTGCCTTTCTAGTAATCTTTATCACAACTCTCTATTCAGTCCTTGGTGGCATGTACAGCGTCTTGTGGACAGATGCCGTGCAGGGTTTGATCATGTTCTTTGTTGCCATACTGATGGTAATGATTCCGGCCATGTATGTCGGCGGCTGGGAACCCCTTATGTACAGCGTCGCCCATACGCCGCACCTGACACCAAAGGGCCAGCCTATGGGAAACGGTCTCATGACCTTCTGCACGCTAGTCTCTTTTGCCTATATCACCAGCATCGGCCTTGCCGTTGGTATGAAACAGATTTCCGAACCCCGTTGTCTTATCCGATTTTACTCTATCGACAACGCGAAAAGCATGAAATTCGCCATGATTGCAACACCGATTTTCTTAGGCGTTTCTCTTGCATGTGTGTTTGCTGTGGGCGCCCTAGTCCACGGGATGGCAACAGACCAGGAAGCCTCGTATCTCGTGAAACATACGGATGAGGTTATCGGGTTCATGCTGGCGAAATTTAATAATCCGTGGGTGACAGGTTGCGTCATGGCGGGGCTCTTCGCCGCCGGCATGTCTTCCTATGCGGCGGTGTCGATCATCGTGGGAACGGCCATTGTCGGCGATATCTGGACGGTCATAAAACCTCTTGAGCCGAAGAAGCAGGTCAGTTATACAAAGCGGTTGATGTGGATCTACAGCGCCATCGTCTTTATTATCACACTATACCCACCTGCCGGTATTGTAGAGCTGACGGCTTTTTCGGGAGCCGTGTTTACGGCAGGTTTCTTTCCGGCCGTGTTCGGCGGCCTCTTCTTCCGTTGGGGAACCGGGAAAGGCGCCTTCTGGTCTATGATTATAGGCATTGCCACCACGGTCATCTGGCGGTTCGGCCTTCGTTTCTACCTCCCTGGTATGAAGGACATTCACGAGATTATACCGGGATTCATCGTTTCCCTCATCGCCTACTTCATTATCTGCAAGCTGACAGCGAGCGATAAACCCGATGAGGAACATCTCGATCACGTCTTCCACACTAAGAAGAGTTAATCCTTTTTCCCAATGAAGTGGTGTCCCGCATTCGTTTCTGTAGGGCGCCACTTTTTTCATATTATCGCAGGAGGGTTATATGGGAGCAGCGGTCGTACATGCAAGAGAGGACTGGGATAGCAGAGAAAAAGAATATAATGTGCGGATGGCCGGCGCCAGAAGGCTGACAAAAGGAGACAAAGGCAAAATTTGTGACCCTGCCCACGCCGTGGCGCTTCTGGAGGCAATCATCCAGCCTGAAGACCGAGTGGCGCTGGAAGGAAATAATCAGAAGCAGGCCGAGTTTCTGGCAGAGTGCCTCCGCCAGGTTGATCCGGCGAAGGTTCACAAACTCCACATGGTTCAGTCCGTCATTGCCTTGCCCGCACATTGTGAGATATTTGAGCGGGGGATCGCGAGGAAAGTTGACTTTTCCTTCTCAGGACCCCAGGCAGTCCGGGTAACAAAACTGGTCAACGATGGGAAGATGCAGATCGGGGAGATCCATACATATCTGGAACTCTTTGCACGTTATTTCCTCGATCTCACACCTCAGGTCGCGCTGGTTGTGGGCGCTCTGGCGGACAGGAACGGCAACCTCTACACCGGCCCCAACACGGAGGATACTCCTGCCATCGTTGAGGCTACTCGGTTCAAGCAGGGTATTGTGGTGGCTCAGGTGGAGAAGGTCGTGACGAAGCTTCCCCGGATTGACATCCCCGGCGGCTGGGTTGATTTCGTCATACCTACTGGAAAGCCCTGTTATATAGAGCCTCTCTTCACGCGGGACCCGGCCCAAATCAGGGACGTACATATCCTCACGGCCATGATGGTGATCAAGGGAATTTATGCAGCCTACGGACTTCGCTCTCTCAACCACGGCATCGGTTATGCCACCGCTGCAATCGAGCTCCTGCTGCCCACATATGCGGCAAAGCTCGGCTTGAAAGGAAAAATATGCACTCACTGGGCCCTTAACCCCCATCCGACTATGATTCCCGCCATCGAATCGGGATTTGTAGAATCGATCCATTCCTTCGGTTCTGAAGTCGGCACAGAGGACTATGTTTCGGCACGGTCGGATGTTTTCTTCGTTGGGCCGGACGGGAACCTCCGGTCGAACCGCGCCTTCTGCCAGGCCGTTGGACACTATGCCGTGGACGCCTTCGTGGGTTCCACTCTCCAGATCGACCGCTATGGAAACAGCTCAACAGCAGTCGCCGACCGGATTGCCGGATTTGGTGGCGCACCCAACATGGGATGCGACGCTCCCGGCAGGCGCCATTCAAGTGCGGCCTGGGTTAAGGTGGGCGAGGAGAGCGGCATGCGGCCAGGACTAATCGGTGATATGCCCCGGGGCCGCAAACTGGTCGTCCAGATTCTCGAGACGCGGGGACCGAAGGGGATTCATTGCTTTGTGGACAAACTTGATGCCTGGGAGCTGATGAAGCGGGCCGGGCTTAAAGTCCCGCCGGTCATGATTTACGGTGATGCGGTCACGCAGATCGTTTCCGAAAAAGGGATCGCCCATCTTCATAAGTGCACCACTCTCTTGGAGAGGGAAGCCGCTATCAAGGCAGTTGCCGGCGACACGGACCTTGGCAAGCAAGCCAAGCCAGAAGAAACAGAGGATTTGAGACGACGTAAAGTAGTTCAGACACCGGAGGATCTGGGGATAAACATAACCGAGGCAAACACATCACTTCTCGCAGCACGATCCATGGATGATCTCGTAGCCTGGTCGGGCGGCCTTTACAAAGTACCTGAACAATTCCGTTGATAGAATATACAGTAAATTGCGAAAGCCTGATATGACCTTCCACATCTTACTAACCAGGAGTCTGCATAAATAAAGCTATTCCGTGAATAGTACTTGACATTATTTCTGCCGATTCTATACTTCTTACAAGAAGTAGTGGTATCAACCGATCCTTAACAAAGGGGGATGCAGTGGGCTTCAAATGCGGTATCATAGGCTTGCCGAACGTTGGAAAATCAACTATCTTTAATGCCTTGACAGCCGCATGTGCCGAGGTTGCCAATTATCCATTTTGCACCATTGATCCTAACATCGGTATTGTACCTGTTCCTGATGAAAGACTTGAGAGAATCGCTCAAATCATAAAACCCCCCAAGGTCACATATACCTCCATGGAATTTGTTGATATTGCCGGTCTTGTTAAAGGTGCGAGTCGTGGAGAAGGCTTGGGCAATAAGTTTCTAGGACATATCAGGGAAGTTGACGCTATTGTACACATTGTAAGATGCTTTGAACATTCATCTGTTGCTCATATGTATGGTTCAGTTGATCCTGCTCGTGACATAGAGATAATAAATACCGAATTGATTATTGCCGATATTGAGACACTGGAAAAGAGGATTACAAAAGTCGAACGTCTGGCAAAGTCAGGTGATAAGCTCGCGCGCAAAGAGTACGATATATATCATCGTACTAAGAATGCTCTGGGAAAGGGTATCCCTGCGCGAAAGTTTTCACCTTACGAAGATGAAGAGATCATCTTCAGGGACCTACAGCTTTTGACTTCCAAAAAAGTACTGTATGTTGCTAATGTTAGCGAGTCTGACCTTAAAACCGGCAGCACATATATCCAAAAAATTGAAGAAATAGCAAAGCTTGAGGGAGCCAAGGTCATTGTAATCTGCGGTGATATGGAAGCGGAAATAACAGAACTCCCCAAAGAGGAACAAAAAGAATTTCTAAATGAACTTGGTCTTCGGGAGTCAGGTCTTCAGAAGCTTATCAGAGAGGGGTATGATCTTTTAGGTTTAATAACTTTTTACACCACAGTCGGACCTGAACTTCGGGCATGGACTATCCCAAAAGGAACAAAAGCGTCTTCAGCCGCGGGCAAAATACACAGCGATATGGAGAAAGGATTTATCAAGGCGGAGATCATCCATTTTAATGACTTTACTCGGTTAGGCAGTTTATCTTCTGCGAGGGAAAGTGGTCTTATTCGATTTGAAGGGAAAGATTACATCATAGCGGATGGCGACATTGCATACTTTAGATTTCATGTTTAACCAGTCGATTTAAAAATGACTTTTTCTAGATAAAAAAAGGTGGATGGTTAAAAGGAGGGAAAAAGGGACACCATCCACCCATTGAAAAATGAAATTAATAAGCAATCAAGCCCTTCCTTTCAGGATATTTATAAATGGTGTCGGTGGATGGCAAAGGAGGGAAAGGAAACCATCCACCACTTTAAAATTAGAAAGCCTCTCCAACGTCAGGAGAACTAATCATCGTGAGAAAAAAAATCAGGGAGAAAAAATATCTCAGTTTGGTCTGAAGCATATTCTTTCTTTTCCTGTACTATCGGTTGAAATTTGGTTGACGATTTTTCCATAACATTATTTTCAGTAATAAAAAATTCATATTCAAAACCGTATTCACCAGAATCCGCACTCAACAACCTGTCTTCCTGATTTTTTACTTTCTCTCTGTATTCTTTTTCCTCCTTTTTCATTTATACATATAATTAATTGATCAAAAATTAATGAGACCTCTGAGATCTACCTTTCATGATTGCTCTATCGGCTATTATTCCTAAAGGTCTCTTACGTTCTCAAGAGGTCTCTTTATTTAATTGTACTTAAATTCTGCAATATTTTTGCCAACTTTATATTTTGTATTATTATATATATAAATAAAAATAATGCTTAAAAAAAATAACTGATAAACCAATAAGTTACAAATAATACTTAGGACTATTTCAAGTATGTAATGTGAATGATTGTTTTCAATCGTTGGATTTTAGCAGACCAATTAGTGCGATATCCGCACATTATTTTTTTCTAATAATACAAGATTTCTATATAAGGCAGGGTTTTAGGTTATGTGCGATATTCGCACTTAATGTGTGATATCAGCACATAATTATGTTAATAATCAATTAATATGCTTACCTATTTTTTTTTGTTCCCTTATAAATTTATATCGTGAAATGCTTAACTGTTTCGCTGCAATAGTCTTATTACCGCCGCTTATTTCCAATGCATTTTCAATTATTTTTTCTTTGATATCATTCATGATTTTTTCTGTGACGGATGTGAAATTTATCTCTCCGGAAGACAGAAGCGGAAGAAATTTTTCAATTTCGATCTTAAGGTACCTCTGATCAGGTGTTACCTTTATTTCGGCAGGAAGATCATCAGCCGTAAGTGTATTGCCTGATTTCTGTAATATCATAACCCGCTCAATGATGTTCTTCAGCTCCCGTACATTGCCGGGCCACGGATATACTTTTAAAATGTTCTCTGCTTCTTTACTGAATCCTCTGACTTTTTTACCGAACTTTCTATTAAACTCCTCTATATAATATCTCGCTAATAGAAGGATATCATCCGGTCTTTCCCGCAATGGCGGGATAACAACTGGAACTACTCTTATCCTGTAAAAAAGGTCTTCGCGGAATAAACCTTCACTCACCATTTTCGTAAGATCCATGTTTGTTGAAAAAATGAATCTGACATCAATAGGTATGTTTTCCGTCCCGCCAAGCCTTCTTATATAACCATTTTCCAGCATTCTCAAAAATTTAACTTGTAATTGTATACTCATGTCCCCTACTTCATCCAGTAATAAAGTGCCGCCGTTAGCATATTCAAGGAGACCAATTTTTCTTTTTCTTGCGTCAGTAAATGCTCCCGCCTCATATCCGAAAAGTTCACTTTCTAAAAGCGTCCCTGGAATAGCAGCACAATTAACATCAACAAAGGGTTTTGAATGTCTATTGCTCTGTCTGTGAATAGCGCGGGCAATCAATTCCTTGCCCGTGCCGCTTTCACCTTGAATTAATATGTTTGTATTATGTGAGGCAACCTCTTCAATAACATGGAAGATACCGGTCATCTTCTTTGATCTACCGATAATATTGTGAAAACCCAACAGGATATCTTCCCTCTCCTTCAGTTTTTCGACTTCTGTCTTTAGGGATTGCGCTTCAAGGGAAAGCATGGAATGCATAATAGCGTTGTCATATGAAATAATGGCATTTTTAACGAGGATATCCAGGATATTAATTTGATCCTGCGAGTAGCCGCCGGATCGCTTAGCAAGATATAATGCACCTTTAAACTTGTCCTTTATATGAAGGGGAAAGGCTATCTCTGAAGGGTAACCATCACAAACAGGAAAGCTGGTGAGAGAGGTTTCGTCTGATTCACGACGAACTATAATGGTATCAGTATCCATTGCCTGTTTAATAATACTTTTTCCTATTTTTTCATCATAAGCTTTTCTGTCCTCAATAAAAACTTTTCCTCCATCAGTGACAAGGCATCGATCCTTTTCAATGTCCAGGAAATATACGAGGACTTTATCGGCGTTTGCAATTTTGAGCGCGCCTTTATTAAGGATGTCAAGTATACGATTATCAAGAACACGACTTACGTTTATCTCAGACACGGCCT
>DATKLL010000133.1:0-4817 GCA_035542475.1 Syntrophales bacterium | reverse complement strand
GACCATTTCCTCTTCAAAATAGGCACGATTATAGAGGCCCGTGAGCACATCATGAAAACTGAGGTACCAGAGCTTCTCCTCCGTCTTTCTGAACTCACTGATGTCTATAGATAAGCTGATCACACCTAAGATTGATCCGTCATCACCAAGGTAAGGCATCTTGTCCGTCTGTAGCCAGCAATGACCCCGGCTAGAAGGATACATCTCTATGATACCTCGTTTTGGATGACCTGATGATATTACGTCATTATTGTCTTGGTAATAGTGGTTGACCTGGTGCGCGGGAAGGTTGGGAAACAGATCCGATATGGTCTTTCCAAGGATTGATTCTATCGGCCGGCCGAGGGATTTAGAAAATGCTTCATTAATCTGAATAAATCGATGATTTCTATCTGTATAGTATGTACTGGTCGGTATGGAATTCAGGACTAACTGAAGGTCACTTCTTTCTCTCTGCAGTTCTTCGTCAATTCGCTTGCGCATGGTTACATTGTGAAGAACTCCATGAATTGCAATTCCCCATTTATAAGGTATAAAGAGGACAGTTGTTTCACATTCTATCTTGCGGCCTTCTTTGGTAAGGGCTGCAAACTCAAATTGTCGGGACGTGAATGTACCTCGGAATCCCTTCTGTATATGTTCTAATACAAGACTGCGGCTCTCGGGGGCAATAAGGGTCAAAGGGCTGAAATCAGGACTGCATACTTCCTCCATTTTGACATTGAATAGTTCTTCAAAGCGCTGGTTGACGAATTCAAACTTTCTGTCAAAAATAACAAAAATGGCATCGGTTGATTGGTCAACCAGTGTGAAGTAATGTCCCATTCTTTCAGAAATATCAAGTTGCACGTTTTTCCAATCGGTTTCCAGCTGTTCCAGTGTAGCAACCCGGCCCCGCAGGTCTGTCAATTCTTTTATAAGGTCTTTTTTTGTCTTTTTTTCATCTTGCATTATTTCATGTCTGCCTTTGTTATTTAATTATGTATTAATTTATGAAACGGCCTTCGTATGAGATAAAAATACTGTTTTGTCAAGTGTATTTTGTCATTTTATACAATTAGATGTTTCATTTATGGCTAAAGTTGGCACGGGTTTTGATAGTAAATCTAATATTACTTAGACCGGAGTTGACTATGACTCTTCCCATAAAAGATAACCTGGACATTTTGCTTTCAATTTCCAGAGAGATTCAGCAAAATAAATCAAAAACGCAAAATCAAACCGGAGATAAGGATAACATATCATTCGATACTGCTTTAAAAGATGCTGTTTCTTCAATGCAAACTCTGGATAAAGAGCAAATTCAGATCCTCCTTCTCAGTATGAGAATACAGATGAATAACCGGCTGTTTAGTGTAGCCGCATATGAAAATAAAGATAGTAATCCCAGCGCACCATTTCCCGGGTTAATGAATGTAAATGGATCTCCGCTCGGCCTACCAGCGTCAAAAATAGAGCATTCACCACAAAAAAATGACAATATGCCGCAGTCGGATGATATTGAAATAATCATTAATCAAGCGGCTGACAGGTTTAGCGTAGATCCCGATTTAATACGGGGAGTTATAAAGGCCGAGAGTAATTTTAACATACACAGTACGTCACCCAAAGGGGCCATGGGGCTCATGCAGCTCATGCCGACCACCGCACGGGATCTTGGTGTCGAAAATCCTTATGATCCTTATGAAAACGTTATGGGGGGAACACGTTATTTAAAAAGCCTGCTTGATCGATACGACGGTAATGTCGATCGGGCACTTGCCGCATATAACTGGGGAATGGGTAATGTGGAGAAGCATCCAAACAGATTGCCCAGTGAAACCAGAACTTACGTAACGCGGATCAAGCAGTATTTTTTTAATGCAAAGGCCTAATACGACCTACCTCTTCCATCCATTCACTGAGTTCCTTTAAGGCGCGCTTCGCATAAAACTGCCCTCTGTCTTTTTTAGGAAGCTTTTGTCGGAGGGGAGGGAATATTCCGAAATTGATGTTCATTGGCTGAAAAGTCTTTTGATCGGCATGAATGATATAGTTTAGCAGGGCACCCATGGCCGTTACTTCAGGCGGCGGCATCATCTCTGTACCGGACCGGTAACAGAAGGCATTCAGTCCTGCAATGAGCCCTATTGCCGAAGATTCGACGTATCCCTCAGCACCTGTTAATTGACCGGCTAAAAAGATATTGTCATTCGCTCGCATTTGAAGTGTTTGTCTGAGGAGGGCAGGGGAATTGATAAAGGTATTGCGGTGGATACTACCGTATCTGGCAAACTCGGCGTTTTCTAATCCTGGAATCATTCTCAATATGCGGCGCTGCTCGGGCCAGGTAAGCTTGGTTTGAAATCCTACAATGTTGAAAAGCGTGCCCTCCCTGTCCTCCCGCCGCAGTTGTACTACCGCGTATGGCTGTTTCCCCGTTTTTGGATCTATTAGTCCTACTGGTTTCATTGGTCCGTAGGCGAGCGTTTGCCTGCCGCTTCGGGCGAGAACCTCAATAGGAAGGCAACCGCTGAAGAATTTCAACTCTTCAAAGGGTCTCAGAGGAACCTCTTTCCCTTCAATTAATGCCTGCCAGAACTTTTCATACTCATCTCTGTCCATGGGGCAGTTCAGATAATCACCTTCTCCGCTGTCATATCGTGATGCCGCGAAGGCTTTGGTATAATCAATGGAGTCTCCTTCAATGATTGGGGATATGGCATCATAGAAGTAGAGGTAATCGGTACCGGTAAGTGCTGATATGCTTCTGGCAAGGGCATCAGATGTGAGAGGCCCGGAGGCAATAATGACTATATTATCACTCGGCACTTCCTTTAATTCTTCCCTAATAATTTTTAGCCCTTTTTGGGAAAGGAGTTTTTCTTCAACATAGAGTGAAAAACGAACCCTGTCGACGGCCAGAGCCTTGCCCGCCGGAACGGCTGTTCTGTCTGCTGCTTCCATGATGAGAGAGTTCATGATGCGCATCTCTGCCTTCAACAGCCCCACGGCATTCTCCGGCATATTGGAGCGGAGCGAGTTGCTGCATACCAACTCTGCCAGGTGGGGTGATGTATGGGCAGGAGAAAATGTGGTGGGTTTCATTTCGTATATGGTGACCTGGCAGCCTCTTGTCAGTAACTGCCATGCCGCCTCACAGCCTGCAAGGCCGCCGCCTATAACAATGATGGGTTTGTTGTTTATCATGCAAAAATAGATTTACTCACTGTCCCCCGCTGGCGGGGGTTGGGGGTGGTCCTGCATCATCAAAATCCCTCTAAATCCCCCTTAAAAAGGGAGAGACTTGAAAGGTTTGGACGCCTTTACTGCAGAGGGGCTTTATAACGGCAATCCTTGGTTCGGCAGGCCTTGTAGTTGCCTCCACGCGAGGTGCGCTTTTCGACAAGGAATGGGGCTCCACACCGGGGGCATGATTCTAACACAGGTCTGTCCCACATGGCAAATGTACAGGAAGGGTAGCTTGTACAACCGAAAAAAACTTTTCCTTTCTTTGTTCTTTTTTCGCAAAGCTGCCCGGTGCATCCTTCCTCGGGACATTTTATCCCGAGGCTGATAGGCATCGTATTCTTACATTCAGGATAGCCGGAGCATCCCAGAAATTTTCCAAACCTACCTTCCTTAATAACCATGTTCTTGCCGCACTGACCGCAGATTACATCTTCGGCCAGGGTCTCATGCTGCACCCCTTCTCCATTGTTAGCCGGGACGTTCATGGTATTTTTGCATTCGGGATAGTTTGAGCAGGCGATAAACCTGCCTTTCTTCCCCCATTTTATAACCATCGGACTGCCGCATTTTTCGCATATAAGATCTGTTGGTGTTTCTTCCCTTTTGATGTTTCTCATATGCAGCTCGGCATTCTTAAGCTCCTCTTTGAAAGATGTATAAAAATCGTCTAATGTATCCAATTTTTTTGTTTTTCCTTCTTCAATCAGATCCAGCTGATTTTCCAGAGATGCCGTAAATTCAACATCGAGTATTTTTGGAAAATTTTTCACCAGCAGTTCTGTAACCAACATGCCTAAATCAGTCGGGATAAATCTTCCCTTTTCCAGGCGGACATATTCTCTGTCCTGGATTGTACTGAGAATAGCGGCATAAGTGCTAGGCCTGCCGATTCCTTTTTCTTCCAGTTCTCTGACCAGAGAAGCTTCTGAAAAGCGGGGCGGGGGTTGGGTGAATTTCTGCTCCGGTTTCAGGGAAATGAGTTTTAGTATCTCTCCCACAGAAACTTCGGGAAGACTCTTTCCGAATTCATCCTCACCGTTTCCGTTATCCTTTCCTTCCGTGTAGACAATCGTAAATCCGGGGAATTTCGTTATCGATCCTTGTGCGCGGAAAAGGTATTTGCCGGCTTCTATATCGATTGTCGTTTGGTCAAGGACAGCGGGATTCATCTGGCTTGCCACAAACCGGTTCCATATGAGCTGGTAGAGGCGAAACTCATCATTGCTGAGATATTGCTTTATATCCTGAGGCCTGTAAGCCATTGATGACGGCCTGATAGCTTCATGCGCATCCTG
Source organism: Syntrophales bacterium (assembly GCA_035542475.1). Taxonomy (GTDB): domain Bacteria; phylum Desulfobacterota; class Syntrophia; order Syntrophales; family UBA2185; genus DATKLL01. Next base: position 291 of record DATKLL010000133.1, on the reverse strand, counting down.
GGCGGCCGCGGAGTTTTTAAAGATTCGCGCCTTTGCCGGGAGGTACGCAGGATCATAATTTTCCCCGATGTACTTCCTTATATCTCTAATTGCCTCGTCGGCTGTGCGGACAGAATCCGTTCTCATGTATGTGATTAGACCGACGGACCCTTCCGCCCCCAGTTCTATTCCTTCGTAAAGCTTCTGTGCGATGCTCATGGTTTTTTTTGCGGGGAAACGCAGCCACCGAGAGGATTCCTGCTGCAGTTTGCTCGTTGTAAATGGCGGAAGGGGGTTTCTCTTCAGCTCCTT
>DATKLL010000132.1:0-2386 GCA_035542475.1 Syntrophales bacterium | reverse complement strand
TTCAATCTGCGTTAATCATTAAATCCCTCGGTGTCGGGTATCTGGGTTGCTTCCTTGCCATTCACCAAAACTTTAAAATCAGCTTCTATGGCATGCATGTTTTGACTGCACTCTATTCAGTATTATTGGCGTACCATTTGGTGTCCACTTGTCTTTTATGGGTGATCTAAGGTGGAAGTGGGGTGAGGCAGAGGCCCTTTGGATCCTCCATTACTTCCTGTAACACTCGCTTCCCTAATCCTCGAAAACAGTGTATATTACAACCACAAATGAACAATACGGGTATGCCCCAAGGTGAACCAAATAACTAATTTGTAAATTATATGGCTTGCGATATAATACTGCTCAGAACAACATTTTGTTGCAAAAGAGGGTTACTACCAGCCCGTTTAGGCTTCAAAAGGCCTTTTGAAGGGCCGAAAGGTTCGGTTTTCAAGAAAATGATCACAGCAATATAAAAAACAATGTTAGAGCAAGAAAACGATGATTGAACGAATACTGAAATCCTTCGGCATTGGGTTACTTACTGGATCTCTGATTACCGCTATATTATTCTTTCCTTTGTGCTTATTCGAAATGTACTCTATACCCAAATACACTATTGCTTTCATGTACGTAGGCTATCCCCTGATACGCATTCTTGAATGGTCTATACCGACGTCTTTATTATATTGGGCGGGCCTGCTGGGTGTTCCGGTATTCTCGACATGGAGCCAGTTAGTCATCCTATCAACTATTATAAGCTACTTCATTGTCGTAAAGAGAAAGCGGGCTGTAACAAGCGGGTCGAGGCGAGCGTGAATAGCTCTGCTTCTTTTTAGGGTGAGTGCCCGCCGCCTCACCCTTTTCGTTCTTTCTTCCCGTAATCATCAAAATTCAAGGTCACCCACATCGAAGATAAGTAGGTGTTATCCGCAATCTTACCCAATCAGAAAAAAAATCAGCCCTGATCCATGGGGTTTGTCCTCTATACAAATTAAATAACTTTGTCAAAATGAAAAATCTGTCATGTCAGTCTTTAGAGGTTCCTCCACAAATGGATCACGGCTCTAAGATATATTTTGAGTTTTGACAAGCATCTGCTACACCTTAGCGTTGATAACCTTGGTCGTCCACAGTGATAACAAAACAAAGAGTGAGCATCCTTTTCAAGATGATGCCCACTCAATTAAGTCACCTCTTGCACAATTTACTTTACCATCTCAAGGATCATTCCCCCCACTTTCTGAAGTCGGTAACTTGACTCTGCGGGCAACCCCTCAAATTGCGCAGCCCGTGTGTAAACATTAACCAGATGAAACATCGTATACCCTGATTCATGAGACCAACCCCACTCGACGGCTTCTTTTTCCGCCTTGTTCAGTTGGAACTGACGATTGAAATTTTCCATGGTGACAGTCGGATTATCGACCATGCTTTCAGTGGAGATCTTAAGCTGTTCTCTCTTCCTCGCAAGTTCCAACGATACCTTCTCCAGCACCTGAGGAAACTCGTTGAATACCTTCAGAGAAACATGCTTATATGAAGCATGAACTTCTGTTTTGGCAACCAACCCGTTCGTGCAGATCAATCTTAGAAAGAACGCTGCAATTGAGAGACAGGCAAGACCCACTTCCGAGTTTGAGACAGATACACCTGGAGTCATTTTATCTCCATTGATGGAGAATGTTTGCTTCCCATCCAGGATCGAGAGACTCATAAATTCAGAATCCAGATGACACTGGACAGGAGTCTCGGGAGGGTAACCTAAAGTATCCAATCTCTCCAGGACTTCGAAGTTGTCAATAGGTTGGTACTTGGGTGTAAAGAGAGCCCTTACCTCTTCGCCGTCAAATCTGACGAACAACTGTTCGTTTTTCTCCTGCTTGATCCAATGATTCATGTTATATGCCTGGACTTCGGAAGGGCATTTCTTGAGATATTGAATCGGAATCCCTAACCGGTAAGCGAAGGACTGCTGGGCGATGGGCCTCATAGGATGAACCTCATTTGCGATTTTGACGGATTCAAGGCTATCAAAAGAGATGTCCTTGACTGGAACCAGATGATCAAGACAGTTTTTTGAAAGTTCTTCGACTCGTGCACTTACCTTTCCAAGAGTTGCCATATGTTGCATAAATTTCCTCCATTCTTAATGAATTTTAAAGGATACCTATCCTTCTTCTTTGATCTTTTAAGCCTTTCTTACTAATCGGACAATCCTGACAGTTTTTTGCCTTGGTTAGTCTCTTCATGACTTCGATTGCGCCTATCTTGTAGGCAGTAACACAAATTAATTCATCTCCATCGAAAAGAGCATAATAGCGGCTGTCCCAAGGTTCGATAGTGAAGTTGCCCATTTTCCTGTATTTTCGAATCCATCTTCCCATTTCATCCCTCATTTTAT
>DATKLL010000131.1:0-12787 GCA_035542475.1 Syntrophales bacterium | reverse complement strand
TAGTGCTACCTCATAAAGTACCTGCTCACATTTTTCCTTTACAATATTTCTTTCAAACCTTCTATCCCTTGAGAAAGATAGAAAATCATATTCACGCTTCACTACTGTATTATACGGAAGATTCAGATGCCCACTGGGATTATTACTGTGGACCAAATCTTGAACTGCTTTTATGTGAGCATATCCCATACCCTGACTGTTCGGTGTTGACCGCCGCAGAATATTTTTTATAATCCGCCTCTGGACAGCCTCATGATATTTTCTAAGCTCGGATATTCTAATTCTGACTTCTTCATTATTATCCGGTTCTGAACCCCATTCTGACAGAATTTTGCCAGTCAATGTTTCCATATAATCATCTTCTAGACGCATGATCTCCGCCATGATACTCAGGTTATCATCCAGCTTAGGATTATATTTTACCCTTAATTCAGGTATCAGCAAATGTCTGATCCTATTTCGGAGATATATGTCTTCTGTATTTGACCAATCTCTTACAAACTGCATTTTATGGGACTCCAGAAATGAAAGTATCTCCGTCCTGTTTATGTAAAGAAGGGGCCTGATATACAATAAATCTCTTATGGGTAGCATTCCTTTTAACCCGCGCGGACCGCTGCCCCTCAAAAAATTTATCAAGACTGTCTCAACCTGATCATTGAGGTTGTGACCTAAAGCGATCCTTTGTGCATGATGTCTCTTAGCTACGTCATTGAGAAAGAAGTACCTTTCATCTCTGCTGATGTCTTCTATAGATTTTCCCGTCCCTTTCCTGAGAAAATTAATATCGACAGTTTTACACTCAAATTCAATTCCCATTTCCTTGCTTATCTCATGTACGAACCGCGCTTCCTGATCGGCCTCCAGTCGAAGTCCATGATTAAGATGCGCTGTAATCAAAGTTAATCGATACTCATTCGAAAGTATTTTCAGCACCTTTAATAGAGCGAGGGAATCCGGTCCTCCGGAAACGGCAACAACGGCAGTATCTCCGGGCTCGAGCATACGGTACTTTTTTATGGCTTCTTTAACTTTCTTAATCATGCTTTATAAAAACCACAAACAATTTATCGGAATATTGAAATCAATTCAAAGAGTCCTTCGCAGGTAAAATCAGGATTAAGAGCAAGTAGAATGTCTCTGCTTGTCAACCCGTTCATGAGGGCACAACTCACCACTCCGGCATTCTTTGCCAGCATTATGTCATTGATGCCATCGCCGATCACTACTGTGTGATCGTATCCTACGTCATATATTGTGATAAGCGGGAGCAAAAGTCGGGGGTCGGGTTTTTTGTATTCAGTACTGTCTGCCCCGATGATTTCATCGAAGTATTTCGAGATACCTAGAGCATCCGTCATCTTAACAGTGAAATATTTGCGCTTGTTTGTGATAATAATCTTCCATTTTCCTGAAAAATACTCGAGGACTTCTATAACAGAGTCACAAAGCGTAGTTGTATCAAGCATGTGCTTGTCATAATACGTTGAAAAAATATCTATAGCCTCGCTAAACAGATGTTGAAAATCTTTGCCGAGGGACCTTTCGATCATTTTTTGAATACCGTCTCCGACAAAACCGATAATTTCATCCGGTTCCCTTGTCGGAATATCCAATGTCTTAAGGGTATGATTGACCGACGTGATAATGTCACCACCGGAATTGATAAGTGTCCCATCCAAATCAAAAACCATTAGATCAATATTTTTCTTTCTTTCGGAATCTGCTAATTTCATAGACCTTTGCATTTACTTTCCATCGACGCTACCATTCCTACGAAAAACCCTTTCTTAGTTAGAAATGCAAAACTATTCAAAATGACTGCATACAATATCAAGTATACTATAATATTATAAAAGTTCTTATATATTACTGATTAGTCAATTACAAGACAGCAATATAAAACATCCGCAATACCTGATGTTTTATTGTGACAAATTTACTCTATTGACTGACAGCGAGCATTTATGATAATCATTAAGCGTCCGCTTGGATCCATAACAGATGGACTGAGACGGAATGGTCAGGTAAGAGTGTCTTTATCTTAAGGCCTTCCGGGGTTTATCTGGAAGGCCTTTTTTAATTGTACGTTATGACTTCTCAAGGAATAAAAAGGGATACTACGGCCATCTTGGGACTCGGCAATGTAGGCACGGCAGTCGGCTATCTCTTGCAATTGGCCGGTTACAGAATAGTGGCCGTTGCGAGCAGGTCCGTCGCATCCCTCAATAAGGGTAGAGTCTATACAGGTGGCGAGGCTTGCACGAGTTTTTCTGATGCAGCCGCCCGGGCAGACTGCATCTTCATTACGACTGCAGATGATGCCATCGAATCAGTCTGCAAGGAAATATCAAACGCAGGAAGTATAAAACCCGGTAATAAGGTCATACACTTGAGTGGCGCGGGAGGTCTTAACCTTCTTGAGTCCGCTCACAAAGCCGGTGCCAATATAGCAAGCATACACCCACTCCAGTCATTTGCCGACGTAGAAGGTGCTATTCAGAACATTCCCGGCAGCACTTTCGGAATTACTGCAGAAGATGAAATCAGTGAATGGTCGGTTCAATTAGTAAGGGATTTGGGCGGTATTCCCTTTTTCATTTCCGATGCAGATAAACCTCTTTACCATGCTGCCGCCTGTATAGCCTCAAACTATTTGACGACCCTTATCCATATGGTTGAAGAGATTTACCAATCACTTGGTTTGAATTCTGAGGATGCCATCCGCGCCATCTGGCCTCTTGTTAAAGGCACGATGAAGAATATCGAAACGAAAGGAACGGTCCAGGCTCTTACAGGACCGGTTGCGCGGGGTGATATCGGCACAATAAATAGTCACATACATGCTTTGCACAGCAAGTTACCGGCAATTTTACCGGCATATAGTATCCTCGGCATCCTGACTGCAGACATTGGCTTAAAGAAAAAAACGTTGTCTCCCCATAATGCAGAGCGCATTAAAAAACTACTTGAAGGAGGTTCGGAACATGAGTAAACAGGCCAGTATGAATAAGATTACTACTGCCGTAATTCGTGACATGAAAAGAAAAGGTGAAAAAATATCCATGTTGACGGCTTATGATTATCCTACGGCTAAGGTTGTGGACGAGGCAGGGGTTGATATTATCCTTATCGGTGATTCGCTGGGCATGGTCGTCTTGGGCTATGACAGTACCCTTCCTGTTACTATGGAAGATATGATTCATCATACAAAGGCAGTGTCACTCGCAGTAAAACGTGCCATGGTCGTTGCGGACATGCCGTTTATGTCATACCAGGTTTCTGTGGAGGACGCACTTTATAACGCCGGACGCTTTCTACAGGAGGCAGGCGCACACGGCGTAAAACTTGAAGGAGGCAGAGAGGTGGCCGAGATCACACAAAGAATAACGGCTGCAGGGATTCCTGTAATGGCACATCTCGGACTCACACCCCAATCTGTCCATCAGTTTGGCGGATACAAGGTGCAGGGAAAAGAAGAAAGAGCCGCGAAAAGAATCCTAGAGGATGCCAAGATACTCGAAGAAGCGGGAGCCTTCTCTCTGGTTTTAGAATGTATACCTGCAGCACTGGCAAGAGAAGTTACACAATCAATTTCGATAGCCACAATTGGTATCGGCGCCGGTGTTGATTGTGACGGACAGGTGCTGGTTCTTCATGATATGCTGGGGATGTTTGAAAAATTTATACCAAAATTTGTCAAGACCTATGCAACTCTGAATGTCCAGATGAAGGAAGCTGTCAATCAATATATTGACGAAGTCAAAAAGGGTATTTTCCCGGAAAAGAAACACTCCTTCTAGTACCGGATTGTTATATATATAGAATCAATTCTGGTATACGGTGATCTTGGCCTTATCCCTTAATTTTTTTACCATAGCATCGAAAGCTTCCTGCTGCTTCTGTTGAACGAGAAAGGCTGCAATATTTCCTTTCATCTTTTCATCAAGAGCAAGTATTTTAGAAGTATTCCGTTCTAATACCTGTATTATGTGGTAGCCGAAATCTGTCTCAATGACAGGACCTATGGTGTTTACTTCCTGCGAAAAGGCAGCATCTTCAAACGGCTTTACCATATCGCCACGTGTAAACACGCCTAAATCACCGCCATTTTGCTTGCTTGGACAATCGGAGTATTTCGTTGCCAATTCAGCAAAATTTGCCCCCGCGAGTAACTGCTTTCGCAGATCCTCAGCCTTTGCTTTTTTTTCCGCTTTTATCTTATCGTCATCCCCCGCTGCTTTTGCTATTAGGATATGACGAACATGAACAGACTCAGGCATCTTGAACTTGTCCTTATTCTTTTTATAAAATTTGTCTATTTCCTTATCCGTCGGTTTTATTTTGCCCGATATCTGTGACAGAACCATCTTATTGACTTTAATTCCAAAGCGAATTTCTTCCTGCATTTTTTCCTTGCTCATATTATTCTTAGCCATAAAATCCTCTATTGTCATACCTTGAGGAAGGCCACTTTTAAGTCGATTAATGGCATCCGTTACCTCACTGTCGCTCACGCTCATATTAAGCCTGTTCACTTCATTTGTTAACAGTGTTCTTACCGTAAAGTCATTGATAACCTGTTTTCGAATATTTCCAGTCACTTGTTTGATTTTGTCAGCAGGAACTTGCTGTTTGATTGCTGACATTTTTTTCTTCACTTCAGCTTCCAGTTGATCCTTCGTCAATTTCGTACCGTCAACATCCACGATGACGCCGGCTGTTCCCAAGGAAGTCTCCGATGGAGTGGCCGTCGGAGAAGCAGTTTGTGCTGAAGGGGTTTGTTCTGACTGCTGACTATCCGGCTTCTTAAGTTCAGTTTGCATGCCCCCGATCTTTTCTTCTTTTGATCCACAACCGCCCAAGGTGAGCATGATCAAACACAAAGTGATAATAAAGGTCCGGATATATCTTCGTCCTGCCATCTTCGATCCTCCACAAATTGATAATGTTATTTTCATTGGAATCTTCCAATTTAACTTTTTATACCGAAATCGCTTACGTAGTCAAATGACATGCTGGGAAGAAAATAACAGTAATTATGTTACATTTTTAATCACATAAATGCACGCTTTATTTTACCAGATATTTAACTATGTCTCCGATTGAGTCGCTGTCTTCTCCATTAATCCAGTGAATTTGGATTCCCCGTTTCTCCATGCGCCTGAACCATGTTTCCTGTTTCTTGGCAAATTGATGAATTCGCGTGTTGAGTTTTTTAAACATATCATTGTAGCTCATCCTGCCTTGGAGATATAGGCCGACATAACGATATTCTAGACCAAAGAAATTAAGCTTATCCCATGCGATCCCGGAGTCATTAAGATTTATCACCTCCTCGATTATACCGGAGTTCAGTCTCTCCTGCAGGCGGCTTGTAATCCTACGGCGAAGGATCGAGCGCTCCCAACGTACACCAATGATCAGTGGTATTATTATCGGAAAGCTGCACCCGTTCTCATTTGCATGCAACTTTGTAAATTCTCTGATTTCTATGGCACGTATAATACGTTTCCGATCCAGCAAATCTGTTGTGTTATGAACTTTCGGATCAACATTGAGAAGTCGTTTTGTCAAGGTCTGCATGTCTTCTTTTTCAAGTTCCTCCCTGAAGTCAGAATATTCCGGGACTTCCATCATACGGTAGCCCATGATCACAGATTCTATATAGAGTCCCGTCCCCCCCACCATGACCGGTATGACACCTCGTGAGTATACTTCAGAAAAACACTTGAAGAATCTCTGCTGGTACTCAAAGACATTGAATTCATAGTCAGGATCAACAATATCTATCAGATGATATGGAACAGCCACTCCATCAACAATATAGTCTTTCAGATCTTTGCCTGTTCCTATATCCATGCCCCGGTAAACCTGCCGTGAGTCCGCCGATATGATCTCAGATTTCATTTCTTTTGCCAGGCGGACTGCCAGTCTGGTTTTACCCGAAGCCGTAGGCCCTAAAATGACTATCAAATTATACTGCGTCCCTTGCATATTATTATACGGAAATGTTCTTGAAATTCGCCATTAATCCATGTAAACAGATCAGGTTTTAATTTCTTATTAATTAACTAATATCAGCCTGCAATGAAAAATAACAGTCTTGATTTGGGCACGGGGCCTATCCTTTCCCTCCTGCTGAAAATGAGCTGGCCGTCGATTACTGCTATGTTCGCGATGGCCCTTTACAATCTCATCGACACATTCTGGCTCACACGACTCAGCTCGGATGCCCTGGCCGCCCTGACAATATGCTTTCCTATTCAGATGGCGCTGGGGGCAATCGGCGTAGGAACGGGTGTCGGCGCAGGTTCCTTCGCCGCCCGCATGTTCGGAGCGAGGGAAAATCTTAAAGCAAGCCAGACTGCCGGTCAGGTCATCCTTCTTTCCGCGCTACTGGGCATTCTTATTATCATTTTCACTCTCATGTATCACGATATTATCTTGAGAATTTTTGGTGCAACCGAAGACATACTGCCTTTATCCGAACAATATCTTGTCACTGTCGTATTAGGTTCCCCTTTCCTTCTTTTTACGATGATGACAAACAATCTCCTACGTGCCGAGGGTAAACCGAATGCATCCATGTATGTAATATTAACCATGGCAGCCGCAGGCATGATACTTGATCCTATTCTCATCTTCGGATGGGGTCCCATACCGAGGTCCGGCATTCTGGGTGCAGCCCTGTCCGCCATCATATCCTATTCTATCGCAGGGGTTGTATCTTTTTATCACCTCCAGCTCAGGTCGTCGAAATACGATTTGCACTGGCGACATCTAATCCCAAACCCTGCGATCATGCTGTCCATCTATAAAACTGGACTTCCCTCCGTGATCATGAACATTAATTTCAGTCTTGTCCTGATTGTGTACAATCATGTGTTAGGATACTACGGAACACTTGCCATCGCATCTCTTGGACTATGTTTCCGTATTAATCAGATTGTCGTCATGGTTTTGTTTGGTATAGGGCACGGCGTGATGCCTATGGTAGGCTTCAATGAAGGTGCCAAGCTGTATGGACGCCTTACGGAAACTGTGAATGTAGGTGTAAAATTATCCGTCATATTTTCTATCGCCGTATTTCTCATTTATGAAGTATTCGCTCACCAACTCCTCATGCTCTTTACAAACGATGCCGACCTGTTAACAATATCTGTACCTGCACTAAGGATATTTGTTTCTATGCTTCTGCTGATTGGCCCGAATTTAGTATGGATCAACATGTTCATCGGACTCGGGAAGGGGCTGACTTCAATGTGTTTACTGTTGACAAGGGATTTATTCCTACTCATACCGATGTTGTTTATACTGCCCGCCTGGTTTGGATTAAACGGCGTATGGATGGCACAACCCCTTTCCAACTTGTTTGCATTCTTCATAATCTTCTACTGGAAGTCACGGGAGTTTGCCATCATTACGAAAAAGACTTAGCAAAAAGCCCTCACGGCTCAGTGCGTGAATAACTCTCTTTCGTAATTTGTACAGCGTATTTTACACCCCTCCATGTGGCACGCCACGAAGTGCCCGTCACCCCGGTCTTTCAATACCGGCTCATCCTTCTCGCATACATCAACTCTAACAGGACACCGGGTATGAAATGAACATCCTGCGGGAGCATTTATCGTACCTGTAGTCTCGCCTTCCTGCATTTGTCGTCGTATTTTTCTTCCTGGATCAGGCACCGGCACTGCTGATAGAAGCTCCACAGTATAAGGGTGGAGAGGATGTTCATAAAGTTCACGGTTTTCTGCAAGTTCGACGATTTTACCGAAATGCATAACGGCAATCCTGTCGCTAATATTCCTTATCACAGAAAGATCATGAGAAATAAACAAGTACGTCAGATTGAATTCCTTCTGCAGACTTTTCAGAAGGTTCAGTATCTGCGCTTGAATGGAAACATCAAGGGCCGAAACAGGCTCATCAGCAACGATTAATTTTGGTCTGAGGACAAGGGCCCTTGCGATGCCGATACGCTGCCTTTGTCCCCCGCTGAACTCATGCGGGTATCGATCCTTCTGTTCTTCAGTGAGACCGACAACCTCCATGATACGAGCAATCTCGTCTTCTTTTTCCTTGCCGGATTTCATCTTGTTCACAAGAAGCGGCTCCCCGATAGTGCTGCCCGCCGTTCTTCTTGGATTTAAGGACGCGTAAGGATCTTGAAAAATAATCTGAACTTTTTTCCGATAATCCTTCAGATACATTTCCGATAAGTTGAAGATGTTTTCTCCTTCAAAAAATATCTGCCCTTCCGTGGGCTCCTCAAGTCTCAAAATCATACGCCCCAGGGTAGACTTGCCGCAGCCGCTCTCGCCCACCAGCCCCAAGGTCTCTCCTTTGAATATACTAAGAGAAATCCCGTCAACAGCCTTTATCACGGTTTGCTTTCCCGATAAAAATCCTGTCTGTACAGTGAAGTACTTTTTTAATCCATGAATGTCGATTAGTGTCGATTTCATAATAGAGGGAGACATGATTGGTTTATATTCACTTGTAAAGCCAGCAGTGAACCTTATGCCCGGGAGAATTTTCTTTTAGCACCGGCTCATTCTCCCGACAGACATCCATTACATAAGGACACCTGTCCTGAAAAGTGCATCCGTTTGGCAGATTGTAAAGACTCGGAACAATGCCGGCTATGGCTTTCAGATATTCCTCGCGTCCTGCAGCGTCATCTATCCTGGGTATTGATTCCATGAGTCCTTTTGTGTATGGGTGGAGCGGCGTTGAAAAGAGATCGTTTACCGGAGCGTATTCAACGATCTGCCCTGTGTACATGACTGCCACATGCTGCGATGCCTCTGCGATCACACCCAGGTCATGGGTGATTAGAATAACAGACGTCCCCGAATCTTTTTTCAATCTGTTTATAAGGTCAAGTATCTGCGCCTGGATTGTCACATCCAGCGCAGTGGTAGGCTCGTCTGCAAGCATGAGCCTGGGACCACAGCTTAGCGCCATAGCAATCATTGCTCTCTGGCGCATGCCACCACTCAACTGATGCGGGTAATTACAGACAATTCTTTCAGGAGAAGGCATGCCTACCAGCCTTAGCATTTCAATGGCCCGGCTTATGGCCTCCTTGCGTCCAAGCCCCTGATGCAATCTGATAGTTTCACTAACTTGATCTCCTATCTGCAAGACAGGATTCAGTGAAGTCATGGGCTCCTGAAAGATCATGGAGATATCCTTGCCGCGAATATTGCGCATTTCATCGGTATTGAGATTGAGGAGATCGACTCCGTTAAAGAAGATATTACCGGAAACAATCCTGCCGGGCGGGTTTGGCACCAGGCGCATTAAGGAAAGAGCCAGTACAGTCTTTCCGCATCCTGATTCACCTACGATACCAAGAGTATCTCCTTCATCGACGACAATATCCACTCTGTCAACTGCCTTTACGATGCCGTAATCCGTCTCAAAATAGGTGCTGAGGTTTCTGACTTCAAGAAGTTTAGCCATAGGCCGTCAATTGTTACCTTTTTTTCTGCCAGTCTTTCAGGAACTGAACCAGCAAGCGAACACCTACACCTGATGCCCCTTTGGGGATATAGGGCTTATCTTTTGTCAGGCATGCAGGACCGGCTATATCCAAATGCACCCAGGGATAATTGCCTACAAATTTGCTTAGAAATGCAGCGGCCGTGATTGCCCCGCCGGCTCTCCCGCCTGTATTTTTGTAATCCGCTACATCGCTCTTTATCAATTCATGATAATCTTCCCACAGAGGCAGTTCCCAGACCCTTTCACCAGTTGTATCTGCCGCATTTCTGATCTTCTGTTTCAATGTATCATCCGTCCCCATCATACCTATTACGTTATCTCCAAGGGCAATAATGCACGCGCCTGTCAATGTAGCCACATCGACTATGGCCGCCGGTTTGAACCTTCGCGCATATGTGAGTGCGTCAGCGAGGGTTAACCTACCTTCAGCATCCGTACTGATAATTTCAATGGTCTGGCCCGATAATGATTTCAAGACGTCACCCGGTTTATAGGCCCTTCCACTGGGCAGATTTTCTGTGGCCGGTATCAGGACTACGATATTTACCTTCAGATGCAGATCCGCTGACGCCATGACAGCACCCAACACCGCGGCGCCGCCCGCCATGTCGGATTTCATCTCCTCCATCTTTTCCGACGGTTTCAGGGAAATACCACCGCTGTCGAATGTTATCGCCTTTCCCACTAGCGCTATAACCGGGGCATCTTTATCCCCGCCGTTGTATTTCAGCACAATGAACTTGGCCGGTTCATTACTCCCCTGCGCAACACCGAGCAGTGCATTCATTCCGTTTTTCTTCATCCATGATTCATCGAACACCTTCAATACTACATTTTTTCTCTTGGCCACTTTTCGGGCTTCTTCAGCCATAACTGACGGCGTCATACTGTTCCCAGGAGTAGAAACCATGTCTCTCGTAAAATACACGGCATTGGAAATAATCTCCGCTGCTTTCGCAGCGGATCTCACTGTTATGTAGGATTCATAATCTTCTTCCACGATGGTGAATTCTTTAACCTCTCTGATCTTATCTCTTTCTACAGTCTTGAAAGGCGTAAATTGATAAAGGCCGAGAGATACACCTTCTACGATGGCCTGGGCTGTCTGATCTATGGGTTGATTAAAAGATATAAAATCGAGAGAGCTGAAAAATTCCATCAGTCTCAGAGCCCTCGCCTGCCTTGCCGCCGCAGCATAAGCACCCCTCAATTTTTCCAGTGTGAAATCTGCTTTTTTGCCGACGCCTATCATAATAATGCGTTTTGCCGGTATAGATCCTCTTGTATATGATACCGATACCTGAAGGTGCTTACCTTCAAAATCACCTCCGGCGATTATCTCTTTAATAAGTCCGCCACTTTTTTTATCCAGCAGTTTTGCCTTCCCCTGCAGCTCTTTTACATCCTCAAAATGCGGTATAACAACCGCCTCAGATTTAAACTCTGCAATATTTCCTTTTTTGACGATAACCTTCATTACCCCTCCAAACCATTCCTTTAAAATGATTTAAATACACTGACAGGCGAGACCTCGCTGCCTCTTGAGGATCAATATTCTCAACCCGACCAAGAGTCTCGACCTTAAGTCTTAATTTATCACACCGCTCCTTTTATACGGGAAACAATGACCCGGGCGGCTATTACACCGCTTGCAGATGCCTGCAGCAATCCCCTAGTTACCCCGGCGCCGTCCCCTATAGCAAATAGATTCTTCACCTTTGTTTCCATTTCCGGTGACACTTCGATGCGATTCGAATAAAACTTTACCTCTACGCCGTAAAGGAGGGTGTGGCGGGAAAAAACTCCGGGAGCAAGCTTATCAAGAGCCTCAAGCATTTCGATAATGCTCTGCATGTGGCGATAAGGCAATACAAAACTGAGATCGCCCGGCGTAGCAGTAAGGAGAGTCGGTCTCGTGAGGCAGTGGTCAATACGATCCTTCGTCGATCTCCTGCCTGCAAGTAAATCACCCAATCTCTGAATGATCGCACCGCCGCCCAAAAGGTTTGCCAGTCTTGCAATGTAGCGGCCATATGCGATGGGATCACGGAAAGGTTCCGTAAAATTACTGCTCACGAGGATAGCAAAGTTGCTGTTATCACTTTTTCGTCTTGCATAGCTATGACCATTTACAGTCGTGATGTCTTCGTTTTCTTCCGTTACCACTTCCCCATAAGGGTTCATACAGAAGGTACGGACTTTATCGTCAAAGGTTTTGGAATAGTAAATTAACTTCGGTTCATAGGTTACGTCCGTAATTTTCTTGAGAATCGTGGCGGGTAACTCTACACGTACACCGATGTCCACGGGGCTGACCATTGTCCTCAGCCCCAGCGATTCGACCTCCCCTTTCATCCAGTTGGCCCCAACCCTGCCGGGCGCAGCAACGACAAATTTACCGTTTATGACTTCTCCGTTAGAGAGTTTCACACCTTTTATGTATCCATCCTCTGCAAGCAATGACTGAACCTGGCAGCATGTCCTAACTTCGACCCTTCCATCAAGGGTTCTCCTCATATCGGTTAAAATACGCTGGCAGTTCTCCGTGCCTATATGACGAATAACTGTCGGTATGAATTCGAGACCTGCAAGACTCGCCTGATCCGCAATCTCTTCAACTGACATTGCTGAATCACCGAAAACCCGGTTTGGCGCCCCATGTTTGACAAAGACTTCGTCTGTGTTCTTCAGAAGATGTATTAAGTCGCTTTTATCGAGAAAATCAGAAAGGTATCCCCCCACTTCTGTAGATATATTGAGTTTTCCGTCACTGAAGGCACCGGCGCCTCCCCACCCACAGAGAACATCTCTTGCGCTGTACCGTTCACGTTGCTCTAGTTCATTCCCTTTGTCAAAGAGGATTACCCCTCCGACACCACTTTCAGCAAGGGTCAGTGCCGTAAATATCCCCGCTGGTCCACACCCGACGATAATTACATGGTAGTCCATGAATCCCCAAAACCGCCTTTTCTTTCTATTTTTTTGAATTTACAATCTCATATTTTCAGCCTTAAATCAAGTTTCCTGCAAGTAATGACGTAATTGCCGACAAATCAGACTTTCATGGGATACAGAATTAGTGTATATATAATTTACACGATATGTATCTTTCCAATACAGCTCCAGTAATATTGCGATGACGA
The DNA here is from genome assembly GCA_035542475.1 of Syntrophales bacterium. Classification (GTDB taxonomy): domain Bacteria; phylum Desulfobacterota; class Syntrophia; order Syntrophales; family UBA2185; genus DATKLL01. The sequence continues at coordinate 128 of DATKLL010000131.1, read as the reverse complement.
TGAATAAACGTATATTGGTCACGGGACATCTGCCAGAAGTTGTTATGACTGAACTGGAAAAAGTATTCATTGTGGATGCAAACAATGAAGACAAGCCTTATGAGAGACAAAGGCTTCTTCACGGCATT
>DATKLL010000130.1:0-5114 GCA_035542475.1 Syntrophales bacterium | reverse complement strand
TAGGTAAGAGGTGCCACCCGATTATATCCGGAGTGTCAATCTTTCTTGTCCGGAGCTTGGTCGAAACGATCTTTACGACAGGACCTTAAAGGAGATGGATATGACCCGACAGCATGGTAGCAGACTTTATTTCCATGCCCTGTTACTTGGGGTTTTGCTTGCAATACCAACGGTTGCTTTTCCCGCGGAACGTGCCTCTCAAAAGCCCTGTGCGGACGAAATTGAAAAATATTGCAATGATGTACGACCGGGAGAGGGGCGCATTGTGCAGTGTCTGCAGGATCACGACAGTGAATTGTCGACTGTCTGCCGGGAAAAGATCAAGGTGGTCCTGCAGAAGGTGGAAGAAGCAAAACAGGCCTGTGCGAAGGATATTTCAAAATTCTGTGCGGGAGTGACACCGGGGGGCGGACGCTTGTTAAAGTGCCTGAAACCGCATGTGAACGAACTTGCACCGGAGTGCCGGGAAAAGTTCGTCCCGATTAGGGCACAGTACGAAGGAACCAGAAAACCGGGCCAGTGAATCATTTCCAGCATAAGTCATCCTAATGCACGGGAAGAAAGGTGATTGCTGATATGGACGGATCAACGAAGAAAATAGGTGGGACAGTCCGGGCGTCGGTCTTCTTCATCACTTTGATCATTACTGCTTTCATTCCCGTGAATGCCGCTCAGACCTATAGCGAGGCCGTGTCGGCATCATGTTACAAGTGGGATACCGAAGGGGGTAACCGTATCGGTGACCTCACGGTTATCGTTCCCAATGACGCCGCCAAAGTCTGCAATTCCATGTATTCCGCATGCGAGGGAAAATGCGTGGGCTGTGTTTCCGAATTCGACCTCGGCGGTGATATCTGCTATGACTCAGCGGGCAAAAAGTTTCTTAAATAAGTGGACGAGCTGAAAGCACGCGGAGGCTGATTCTTATTTACTGCTCCCATGACTACCATCAAATGATAAAAAAAGGCCGTATTTCATGCATGCCTTGCGCATTGGCGAATGAAGAGGACAGGACCGCCCTGGCTAAAGTTCGCGAAAAAGATTGTTTGCCCGCTACGCAGACCGATGGAATATTTTCAGACCAGTGAACAAGGACCACCGATAGAGTTTCCGGCAACCCATTCAATTGTTAATAAAAAAACCACCTTTAAGTCGGATATGCAAAAATACGAATAATTATATGAGGGCGAGGGATTGACCATATTTTGAAACACCAACCGCTCAAAATGTTTGATGCTTCTTGACAATATATGATGTGCTGAGGGAAGTAGCTTTAGTAAAGGCGCGCCAAGAGGTTTTTGTCAGCGGTGGGAATCCATTCATCCTTACCTCTAGCCGTCTTTACTCCTCCTTTTTGTTCCGTTAATCCTATGCCCAATTTTGTTATGAATGATTGCCAGGTAAAAACAGTATGTATCTTATTCGGTGTGAAAAACACCAGCGACGTACAATAGCTGCACAATGGACAGCCGCACATTAAATCAGATTACTGGGGCTTACGGCGGTAAAAAGCATTTCTTGGGCCACAAAAAAGGCGTGCAGCGTGTTTGATACCGAGCTAAGAGGTCCATCCGAACCACGCCCTGAGAAAGCTCTAGTGCTAAAGCATTCCTGGTATTAAATGAAAAACTTGATGGGTCTTTTATTCATCAGCCAAATCCTTAAATATGGATTTCAGGTTGGCTTCATTTACCTTTTACCCTGCCGCTTTGTAGAAATCGTATGCTTCAGTTTCGTTCTCGACAGCCATTGCTATTACTTTCTTGTATTCTTCCGCATTCATGCTGTTTCCTCTTGTTATCGCAAAGCCAGCTTTGAAGATTACTTGATACGGGCGGTTGCGTCAATTGATGAGCGGGAATCTTCTGAAAGTATAAATGAAATTTATGGTGAATGATAAGAATACAGATGGATTTGAAGCAATAGGCGACCGTTTGCGTCGAGGTCATCGGCCAGCGCTCTAGGATGTCAACGCCTTTAAATTCGAGGCATTATGAAAATAAACCTTTTTGGGGGGATGGTTCTGTTTTTTAAAGCTGTTATTGCAGATATTTTCTCCCACCAAAAATCCTACTTTCGTTGGGTTGATTTATTTTATTTTAAAGATAATATTACCCGGTTATTTAAAAAACATCTCGGCCTTGATACGAACCTGAATGGATTCTCATATAGAAAATAGTCTGGCACCAATGCTGTTAAACCTGACCAATCAAGCTTACTTTTGTTTGTAAGTCCCCTCCCGTTTTCCATTGGTTATAAAATTTACTTCACAAGACAATGGATACTCCGCCCGGATCGATATTAACTATTCCAGATGTAAAAGAAGGATATGGTTTGTTACCATTGCACGCTCTAGGGTGCTGCTGAATCTGAGCAATAAAATTAATTTGTTCGGATATAACCCCACGGTAAATACGACGGCTGTGTTGGGATTACTCATGACTAAAAATGAAGGGTTGAGGAACAACTATCACATCGCACATGCGAAACTGTAAAGGAAAGAGCCGAAAGCTTTTATGATCACAGAAAGGATGGGGATACTATGCGAGAGGTAATGGGGATAATCCTTGCCGGTGGTGTGGGAGAACGTTTGAAACCGCTTACTGCATTAAGGGCCAAGCCGGCGGTTCCATTTGGTGGGAAATATCGGATTGTTGATTTTGTCCTTAATAATTTTATCAATTCCGGGATTAACAACATAAAAATCCTCGTGCAGACATTATCGCAACCGCTGATCAATCACATAAGCAACCTGTGGCCTTCGGTTCCAGTGTACAATTTTTTTGTCCACTCGATCCCGGCGCAAAAGAGGGTCAGCGATGACTGGTACAAAAGCACAGCGGATGCTGTCTATCAGAATCTTAATATTTTCAGGGATAATCCGCAGTACACGAGGGTGGCCATCTTTTCTGGCGATCATATCTTCAAGATGGATGTGAGTCAGTTGGACCGGTATCAATTTTGGAAAAGGAATCGGATTTTACTATTTCATCAATGGTCATAAAAACTGAGGATGCTGGCCGTTTCGGAATTATTGAGGTTGACGAACAAAGACGGATCATGGGATTTGAAGAAAAACCGAAAAGTCCAAAGGAAATTCCGGGAAACCCTGGCTTCTGCCTCACGTCGATGGGGAATTATCTGGCTGAAATCCCGATTCTGATGGAAATATTGCATGAAGATTCAAAAATGGAAGGGTCATCTCATGACTTCGGAAAAAATGTAATACCGCTGATGCTGAAAAAAGGCCTTAGGATGTTCGCGTATGATTTCGCCGATAACAGAGTCCCCGGAGAAGACAACGTTTACTGGCGGGATGTCGGCACAATCAGATCATACTGGGAGGCCAACATGGAGCTGGTGAGTATCAAACCTGCTCTGAACTTATACAATGAACTGTGGCCTGTAAAAACTTCGCCGGACTTTACTCCTCCTGCAAAATTCGTATTCAGGCAATCCCTGGTGGATAATGTAATCATGAGCGGCGGATGTATAGTTACCCAGGCCGAAATCAGCAACTCGGTGCTCAGTAAAAGAGTACGCGTTGAAAAAGAGGCCTCCATCCGGGAAAGTGTCATATTTGCAGGAGTCACGATCGGAGAGGGGGCAAAGATACAGAGAGCGATAATCGATAAGAATGTGAAAGTTCCACCTTGCACTCAAATCGGCTTCTCAAAGGAGCAGGACGAGGCACGCGGGTTCAAGGTGTCGGAAGGCATCACTGTTATACCGAAGAACTTTATTTTTACCGATTGAATGATAATAAAACAATGGGGTAACACCAACTTTAATGTTTTAGCGTCGCATGTCAAGACCTTATACCTATTCCTGAAGACTATCCTACAATTTTAAAAAATTTTTGATTCAATGGAGAAAATATAATGGTACTTCCAAGAGAGAGCTTCGGGACAATCCTGGTGGCAGAGGATGAAGAGTTTGTGCGGCTTTTTCTTAAAACGACACTGTCTAAAGCGGGCTTCAAGTTGATAATTGCAGAAGATGGCGAGGATGCCCTCAGAAAATTTAAAAGGCATCAGGATACCATTTCTCTGGCGATTTCTGACATGGTTATGCCTAAAATGAAAGGGCGGGTATTGTATGAAGAAATTTGTAAGATCAATCCTGGTATAAAGATGATTTTTATTAGTGGCTATTCGGCGAACATGACCCAATGCAGTGAGATGCCTAGAAACCAGGTGGGATTTATTCCCAAACCATTTTCAAAGGAAGACCTTTTAGGCAAGATAAGAAGTATTCTCGGCAGCAACTGTTAAAGCCCGCAGATTATGGAAGTAATGTCACGGATTAAGTGGTAAGGAAAGGAGGCGCGGTAATATGCGAGAGGTAATGGGGATGATCTTTCCCGGCGGTGATGGAGATTGTTTGAAACCGATGACTGCTTTACGGGCCAAGCCGGCGGTTCCATTTAATGGGAAATATCGGATAATTGATTTTGCCCTTAATAATTTTATCAATTCGGGTAATATAAACATAAAAATTCTCGTGGAGCCATTATCGCAACCGTTGATCAATCAAATAACATGAAGCATATTTACATATTTTCGAGTTCCGCCGGTGAAACCGGTGAGAGGGTTGTAAAAACTACCCTTGCGCAATTTGACGATTCCAGTACCGAATTGCACAGGAAAAGCCATTTACGCACTCTTGAAGAAATCAGAAAAGCAATTGAGGACGTGGAGAAGCAGCCTGGGCTGATCGTCTATACCCTGGTAGACCCTAACCATGCCAACTTTCTCTATGCGGAGGCAGAGCGACACGGGCTGAAGGCAATAGACCTGATAACGCCGATCATCAGCGAGATGCAGGAGTTTTTAAACATGCCGGCTAAGCGCAAACCTGGACTCCGCTATAAGGTAAACGAGGAATACATCAGGAAACTTGAGTCAATCAATTTCACGGTCAAACATGATGACGGACAACTCGTGCAGGACCTCCATCAGGCTGATATCGTCCTGGTCGGGGTTTCCCGGACATCGAAAACTCCCCTGTCCATATATCTTGCCACAAAAGGATATATGGTTGCCAACGTTCCACTGGTTGAAGGAATCGAACCTCCGAAGATTCTTTTTGCCATTGACCAGAACAGGATTGTT
>DATKLL010000129.1:0-43182 GCA_035542475.1 Syntrophales bacterium | reverse complement strand
GGGGACACCATACTAGTTTTAATATTCCTAAAATCTTTAATTGATAAGGCTGTTAAACTACTATCCTCAATATCCTCTCGAAATTATAATGAAAAGTATACCTGCATAAGGAATCAGTCAAGGAATTTTTGCAAGGAATAGATTCCCGCCTGCGCGGGAATGACGTGTAGTGTTTGGATGAAAAGGGGGAATATTATCTGCTGTTCTCACACCTGCTCATTTGGAATGTTCCGGGGCTTGTAGGCGCTCAAATATTTGATGTTCAGAGTTTTCAACCTCTCTTCGACGGGTGGATAAAGGATAAGCTCCTCAATCTCAAAGTCTTCAAAGGCCGGGTCAATTGCCCTCAACCTCTTCCTTAAAACCTTTACATTTTCCGGAGGGCTGAAGCTTATCATGCATGCAGGATGAACCTTTATTCCGTATTGTCGAAGATTTTCCAGCGCTCTAAGCTGAAGCGCAAATCCTTCAGGGTTTGCGCCGGTAAGTCTGGAGAATTCCTCCTCGCACGTCCCTTTCAGGCTTACCCTCACATGCAAATTGGAGAACCCCGAAAGCTCTTCCGCATATGTGGGATCATTCCCTATGAGAATCCCGTTCGTTTCAAGGATAAACGAATATTTCGTTTTTATCGATGCCAGCACCCTGATTAAATGGGACCTGTGCATAGTCGGCTCATTTCCGCTTATCCTCAGATATGACAGCTTTTTCTTCTTTGCGATGCTCATGAGAATTCCCGCTACATCTTCAGGCGCATAGTATTTTCCACATTGCCCGGGATCTTGCACTATATTCCATGACCAGCAGAATACGCACCGGAGGCAGCATCCAACGCTGTCCGCTGTGGAAATGCCTCCATAAAAACGCGACGGCCGGAAGCGGTAGTATTTTCTCCGATCCTCCTTGCATACAATCCCGTTTGTCAATTCCGCCATTTCGACCGGATCAAACATACAATTCATTCACCTCGCTCATGTATAGAGGGTGGCGCACTAACATCTGTTGATACTTCCGCATGGAGTGTTTATCCATTGCTTTCACTGTCCGGACTACGGCAGCTTTTTCACGATCCCCGCAAACTCTTCTTTCGTGAATGCTTTCAGCGATGTCGTTCTAACATTTCCCCTCGCCCCAAGTGCCAGGGCGAAGGCCACGGCGGCTTCATCATTGGGAGCTTCACCAATGGAAACGTAATCGTATTCTCCGAGTGTGAGGTAGAAGCCCAGAAATTTTCCCCCCATCTTTTCAAATGCCTTGATAGATTCCTCTACCCTCTTAGGCGCATCCTTTATGGTTTTGATCCCCTGTTCTGTCAGATTCATCAATAATATATAAGTTGGCATAGCTTTTCCCTCCTTTTTGATTGATTATACAGTTAGAGCGCCACCCAACGCTCATATACTCGGAATAAGTTTGATAAGTTAATGAAATGTCATTTCATTATGGTTATTAGATGCAAAATACAAAACCCCATTCCTTTAAAGAAACGGGGTTTAGTTAATCAGTCCATATCGCCCTCACAGAGATCAGTCCACGCGCCGACCACCTTCTGCTTGGTGCTGTATTGAAAATTTATAAAATGATAATACCAAATCTATAAGAAAGTCAATGCTAGTTCATATAGGGTGTAATACCAGTGAAGTGTCATAAATCCCTTTGCTGAATTTGTCATTCCTTCAAAAAAGGGGGATCCAGACATTGTCCCTGTGAAAACGGAAAACCATACCGTTGTCATTCCCTCGAAAGAGGGAATCCAGGATTTCTTTATGAACTAGATTCCCGCCTCCGCGGGAATGACTGGGAAGGAGGCGGGAATGACAAGAAAAGGCGGAAATGACAAAGACTACTCCATTCAGTCTCCTTTTTATAAAGGGAGATTTAGAGGGATTTGACCTCCCCCTGCCCCCTCCAGAGGGGGACAACACCCCAACCTCCGCCAGCGGGGGACAACCCCCCGGCCCCCTTTAGAAAAGGGGGCGTATAAATCTATTTTCGTAGAGATGACTGCCTTAGAATTAATGTAAAGAAGGTTGTACGCACGGCACCGGGAGGAGGCAAACGTAAAAAGGGGTAAGTAGAGAAGATATCTTATAATCCGAGGAAGGCTTTTCGGATCAGGTCTGACGAGAGCAGTTCCTTTCCTGTTCCGGTCATTACTATCCTGCCGGTCTGCAGAACATAGGCCCTGTCACAGATTTCGAGGGCTTCCTGGACATTCTGCTCGACGAGGAGGATTGTTACGCCGTCTTTTCGTATCTCCCGGATGACCTCAAATATCTTATCCACGAGCTTGGGCGCGATCCCCCAGGAGGGCTCGTCTAAAAGCAGCAGCTTCGGTTTACTCATGAGCCCCCTTCCGATAGCGAGCATCTGTTGTTCCCCACCGGAGAGGGTGCCCGCCTTTTGCTGGATCCTTTCTTTGAGGATGGGAAATATGCCGAAGACATACTCCAGCCTCTTCTCGATCTCATTTTTATCCTTTGTGAGGAATGCCCCGAGGAGCAGGTTCTTATGCACATTGAGATTGGCAAACAGCCGTTTCCCTTCCGGGACAAGGGACATTCCTAGGGCGACGATCGAGTGGGCGCGGGCCTTCGTGATATCCTGTCCGTCGAAGGTAATGCGTCCCGCCGCAGGCGGCAGAATACCGCTCAATCCTTTGAGGATCGTGGATTTTCCGTTTCCGTTTCCGCCGATCAGCGAAACGATCTCGCACTTTTCCACAGTGAACGACGCATCATGGATAACGGAGATGTCACCGTACTTAAGTTGTATATTCTCGACGTTTAGCATAATACTTCTGACCGAAATAGGCCTGAATGACCTTTTCGTCTTTTATCACTTCCGCAGGGCTGCCCTCGGCTATCTTTTCTCCGTAGTCCAGGACAACCACCCGGTCGGCAATGGGCATGACGCCCTCCATCACATGTTCCACAAGGATTAAAGTGATTCCCATTTGTCTCAGCTTCAAAACCAGTTCAACGCTTTCTCTCACCTCCTGGATATTGAGACCCGCCATTATCTCATCAAGCAGAAGGAGCTTCGCGCCCGTGGCGAAGACCCTTGCCACCTCCAGAAATTTCTGCTCAGAGATGGTGAGAGATGACGCCTTTAGTCCCAGTCTTTCCGTAAAGCCGAATATCTCCGCCGCTTCTATAGCCTTCCGCTCGGCGTCCTTCCGCCGTGCGTGCCGCAGGAAAGCGCCGATCATAATATTTTCGAGGACTGTCATTTCTTTGAATATCCTCACAATCTGAAAGGTGCGGCCAATGCCCATCCGGCAGATGATCTCCGGGGGTTTGTTGGTGATGTCCGTGCCGTTGAAAAGGATCCTTCCACTGTCGACGTTGCAGAAGCAGGCGATACAGTTGAACAGCGTTGTTTTACCGGCGCCGTTAGGGCCTATAAGCCCGATGATCTCACCTTGATTGACTGCGAACGAGAGGTTGTTATTCGCGAGGAGCCCCCCATATTTTTTGGTTACATTTTCCATGACCAGGAGTGCGCTCATTTTGAACCTCTCGAGAACAGACCCCAGATGCCCTGCGGCCTCAGGATGGCCATCAGTATGACGAGCAGGGAATAGATGATGAGATCAATGCCCTGTCCCGCGCTTCCCAGATAGACTCTCGTCAGCTCCGTCAACGGAACAAAGACTATGGCCCCAACCACTGGGCCAAAGAGCTGCCCGAGACCGCCTATGAGGACGATAATGCACATATGGATCGACATCATAAGATCCATGGTGCTGGAGGGATGAATGTAAAGAACGTACTGGGCATAGAAGGTGCCGCAGATGGAGGTGAGAACGGCGGAGAGCGAAAAGGCGTACATCTTGTACCTCTGGACATTGATTCCCAAACTCCGCGCGGCATCAGGATCATCCTTTATCGCGCGAAAGTAGTATCCCAGCCTGCTCTTCTCCACGGCATAGCAGACAGTCAGGGCAAAGAGAAACATGCCGAGGATTATGTAATAGTAGGGCAACTTTGTCGTGTGAAATTCAAAATTCATCAAGGACTCATCGAGGATGGGGAGATATATTCCCACGGAGGCTCCCACATAGTCCCAGTTTGTGAAGGCCACTCCCACGATTTCTCCCACGGCGATTGTGGCAATGGCAAAATAATGCCCCCTCAGCCGAAAACAGGGATAGCCGACGACGGCAGCGAGGAGTATCGAAAACCCGCAGCCCGCCAGCATTCCGAGCCAGGGAGATATACCGTGGTTCGTAAGCAGGATCGCTGTCGTGTAAGCCCCTACACCAAAAAAGGCCGCATTGCCGAAAGAGATCTGACCGGTATATCCGCCGATGATATTCCAGCCAATCCCCATGGTGGCATAAAGGAGGATCATGATTACAAGATGCCGCGGGAAGGGGTTCTCAAAGACAAAGGGGAACGTAATGAGACCACCGAGGAAAATAAGAAAAAAGATGATGTTCTTTTTCATTTACGCCTCATTTACGGCCCATCAGCCCTTGCGGTCTCATAAAGACCACGGCGAGATATAGGGACCAGACAAACAAAAGCTTTAAGGACGGATCAATGAGAAATCCGCTCAAGACTTCCACGATACCCACAATAATGCCGGCGATAAAAGCCCCCACCACGCTCCCGAACCCTCCCAGGGCCACGACAACAAAAGCAGTGAGACAGAAATTGGAGCCCACCTCGGGAAATACATAATAGAAGCTGGCGAGTAGAGCCCCGGCGATCCCTACCGTGGCGATACCGATCCCCCAGGCCAGGGCAAACATGCGGTCACTGTTGATTCCCATGAGCCTTGCCGCTTCCTTGTCTTCGGCTACGGCCTCCAGGGCCATGCCCAGCCGCGTTCCCTTGAGGAACCAGAGAATGAGTCCGTTGCAGAGAATGGCGCCTACGGCGGCAACTATCTGAGGTACGCCGACATAAACACCGAATATATTAATGTTGCCGCTCAGGATCGCCTGCGGGATCATCCGGTAGTCCACCGTCCACAGAAACTGGGCAACCCCTCTCCAGAAGATCAGAAGGCCGAAGGTTACAAAGATCTGCGTGAGCATGGGTGCGCGGATAATAGGTTTGATGAAGACATAGTAGGTGATGATTCCCAAACCGAAAAGAAGGATCGTGACAACGGGCAGAGATTGGAGAGGATCCAGGGCGAAAAGGACAAAAAACCAGTAGGCTAAATACATGGCGATCATCAAGTATTCTCCGTGAGCGAAATTCACGATATCCATGACCCCGAAGATCATGGTGAGTCCCACGGCGATCAGCGCATAGACAAACCCGATGAGAAGACCGCTGACAAGCGTCTGGATTAAATCCCCCTCCATATGCCGCTTCCTGTCCTACCTTTTCTCCCATTTGGGAAAGGGCCACACAACTTCTTTTGTGGCGAGATCAAACGGCCATACGGTGTAATATTCGCCGTTTTGTACCTGGACGATAATTCCCTTGCCCAGCACATTTTGGTGGGTCTTGGGGTCAAATTTCACACCACCCCAGGGCATAACCAACTGTTCGGCTTTGATATTGGTCTCCAGAAGGGCCTTCTGGATCTTGATCGGTTCTGTCGAGCCGGCCCGGTTTATAGCATCAGCGAGGACGATGGTCGCCGTAAAAGCCCGCGAGGAGCTTCCATCCATCGTTTTTCCTGTTCTCTTCTGGAACATATCAGCAACAGTTTTAATCATAGGTTTTTTCTTTGCCAGGTCTTTCGCCCACACTTCCCGGCTTGCGATGTAATCGGCATTCTTTCCCAGGGCTTTGACAAACTCCGGATCGATGAAACCTGCATCGTTGGCCAGTATCGCCTCCGGCGCGAAATTCAGCTCCCTGTAAGTCTTCATGGAGAGAATAGCGTCGGCGATGTAGGATGTCTGCAGAATTATCCTGGGATTGTAGCTTTTCACCTTCTGTACTTCTGAGGTGAGCTGGGTGCTCTTTGCGGGGTAGAGGACTGTGCCTACAATATTATAGCCGTATTTTTCCGCGTACTTTTTCTGGAATTTAACAGAGTCAGTACCGAAGAGGGTGTTTTCACTTAAAAGGGCGATGGAGTCGATCTTGATTTTCTTTTTCTTGCTCAAGTCGTTGAGGAAGTGAAAGAAATTCTCGCTCAAGATATCATCGTTAGGAGTCGTCCGAAAGAACCATTTGAAGCCTCTCTCCGTAAGGGTCGGCGAGGTGGAACTGTCGTTCACGAAGGGAATGCCATAGCGTTCCGCTGCCTGGCTGGCCGTTGCCGTAACGGCGCTATGATACGCGCCGATCAGGGCTACTACCTTCTCCTGGGTAATGAGCCGCTCTGCCTCAGCCATACCGATTTCTGGTTTTCCCTGGTGGTCACCGGGGATGATCTTGATCTTGGCACCTTTCAAGTTGGGGAGTCCCGCCGTTTTCGCGAGGGGCATATTGAGATTGTTCTTGGTGTTTACGATATCGGCGGCCAGTTTTACACCTTCCAATAGAACCTGTCCCGTACTAGCCGCGGGTCCCGTCAGAGGGAATATGGCCCCGATCCGGATCTCTTCCTGACCATAAGAGAGAGGAACAAAAGAAAATATTAATGCCAATACACAAAGTACCTTAAACAATTTTTTCATACCGGCCTCCTGTTTGTTTAAGAAAAGTTATGGTTTCCTGTTTGCTCTTCCACAGGCTTTCTGCTTTCTCCATGCCGATTCTCTCAAATTGAACATGGTCACCAGGCTTGAGGTGCGCCAAGAGGTCCTGATCCGCCTTTGCAACCACGGCGATCCTCGCATAGCCGCCAATGGTCCTTTCATGGAGCATGATGATCGGCACCCCATCTCCGGGGATCTGAACGGTGCCCGGCAATATACCCTCAGATATGATGCTCATATCCGCTTCCGCCTTGAATGCCAACGGTTCACCTTCCAGCCGGATGCCCGTCCGATTCAGTCTGCCGGACACGGTGAACACGGTCTCTCCCGCGAAAGCTCCGACAGAATCATCGCTGAAATACGAAATCTCCGGGCCCTCGACAATCCTTAACCTGTGAGGCGGTTTCATGGAGGGGATGTGCTTCTCCGGGATCTCAGAGGGTTTGACCATATTCGGATTCTTCAAGTCTATTCTGTCCCCTTTCTGAAGAGGCCTTCCTTTAAAGCCGCCAAAACCGCACTCCAGGTTGGTCGAGTAACTGTTGATGATCCTCTCCAGGTTCATGCCGCCGGAAAACCCTACATAATAGCGGAAACCTTCTCCAACGTCCTGTATTTCTAAAATGCTCCCTTTCATCATGGGGAAGGCCGCCCAGGAAGAAAGCGGCTGGTTATTCAAGAATGCTTTGACCCTGGCGCCTGTGATGGCACAGGTCACATCGGCTCCCACTGTCAGGGTGAAATTGCCGCCAATCACTTCAATGGCCGGAGCATCCTTATCATGGCCTAAAAGACGATTGAGGATACAATACGCATAGCGGTCCAGTGCGGAAGAGGGCGGGACGCCGACGGCGCCGTATCCGTATCTTCCGCCATTAACGATAATTGAAAGCCATCCAGGATTAATGATCTTGATCATAGCCTTAAAAACCTGATCCTGTCACCAATCCGAAGCAGGCTGTAAGGTGCTTCCCGCGGATTGAACAATTTTTTTTCTGTCCGCCCGATGATCCGCCAGCCCGCCGGCGAATTGAAAGTATAGATCCCCGTCTGAAGCTGGGCAATGCCTACGGAGCCTTCAGGAACTTTGACACGCGGCGTTTCCAACCTCGGGACCGATAACCTCCAATCCAGGATTCCCAAATAGGGAAAACCGGGTATAAATCCTACAGCAAAGACGGTGTAAATGACGGAGGTATGAATATTGATGATTTCATCTTCCGAGAGTCCCAAAGAGGAAACAAGGAATTCCATATCGGGACCAAATGCCCCGCCGTAGCGGACGGGGACTTCACAGGTCCGCGGTTCAGGGAGGTCAGCGGCCGCCGTCTGCTCTCTTTCCAGAATGAAAGACGATAGTTTCTGAAAAGTGGTATGCTCAGCATCGAAACGTATCAGGCAGGATGTAAAAGAAGGGATGATGTCGATAATTTCTTTCAGCTCCAGGGATTTGAGAAAGAAATAAAACCGCCTTACCTTATTATGGATTTCAAGATTAATGGAATCACCAAACTGGACGCGAATCCCGTCTTCGCTATATCTTGAAAGTTTCATAATCTAAAGGAAATCAGCAGGAGGACGGACGTTGATCCCTGCCTTTTCAAAAGCGGCACGTATCTTCTTGGCTGCCCGGATACTTTCCGGATTGTCCCCATGGATGCATATGGTGTCTACATCCAACTTGATCCAACGACCATCTATACTTTTGATGCCCTTGTCCTTGACCATGATTACTGCCCGCTCGGCAATGGCATCTTGATCCTTCAACACGGCTTCCGTGTGTTTACGCGAGAGGAGTTCGCCTTCATTGGTATAATTTCTGTCTGGAAAAGCTTCGAGAGCCAATCTAAGACCCTTTCGCTTCCATTTTTTCCTGAGCTCCGCTGTTCTCTGGGTGGCAAGGGTGAAGAATATAAGATCGCCGAAGGCTTTCTTAACAGCGGTGATGATCTCGAAAAAAAGATCTTCTTTGTTGACGAGGTCATTGTAAAGCGCCCCGTGCATCTTTACATGCTGGAGCGATAAGCCGAACAAAGATGAAAATCCCTTCAGGGCTCCCACCTGATAGATGACATAATTGATCAGTTCTGAGGGGCTTACATCCATATGCCGTCTTCCGAAACCTTCCAGGTCGGGATATCCGGGGTGTGCCCCCACCATGACGCAATGCTCATGGCAGAGCCTGACCGTTTCTCTCATGACATTCGGATCGGAGGCATGAAAACCGCATGCGATGTTGGCCGAGGTGATGTATCGAATAACTTCTTTGTCCCGGCCAATTTCGTAAGCCCCGAAGGACTCGCCCATATCGCAATTGATATCCACCGTCATTTTCATACGGTATATCTAACAAAATATTGTTCTTTTGTGAACCACTTTATCGTCTTGTATTGTAATTTGTTTGAGGTGTTTGGCAAAAGGGAATGGGGAATAGGCAAAGAGATGAAGGTAATGTCAGATCAAAATATCCTTTCAATCTCATAGGCTAATTCTGTTTTGCCTTCATTGCCATACAGGCATGAAGTGTTCGGGAGAATGCGCCTTATCCTGTCTCTTAATGACTGGATTTCCTCAACCGTCGGACATCGCCACGGCAAGCCCTGAACAGGCAGGTAGGCATCTATTCTGAATGGAATGGATCTATCCACAGAGGCAATGAACTCTGCTATCCTAAACACTTCGTTATCGTCAACATATTGTGGAATGAATACGGTTTCAGTATGGAGTGTCACAGATTTGCATGCGGCAGTCTTAGTAAAATTCTGTAAAATAATTTCGTTATCATAACCTGTATAATCAAGATGAAGAGATGGCGTGATGGCCTTAATACTGAAAATAACCTGGTCAAGCATAGAAAGAGGCGCCGGTTTCATACCGTTGGTAAGAAGGATAAAGGAACAGCCTTTTGATTGCTTCAGAGAAGCCAGGATTTCCGGGAGACGTGGATCACAGACAGGTTCGGCGCCCATGAGGACCAACTGTTTAATTACAAGAGGATCAAGAAGGGACAAGAGCCTGCGCATCGTCAAGAAGCGATCAGGGCGTTTGCTCTTATATTTTTTATCGTAAATGCGGAGACGGGTTTCAGGAAGATGGCAATCAAAGGCCTCTTTTTTGAGGAGGCATAACCTGCAGCGGAGATTACAGCCCCAGAAGTAAAGACAGCATATGCCGTATTCTTTCGAATACGTTATATGATAGACGTTTGTACGCGGCGAACGACCTCTATGAGGTGATTTCATGATTTTTATTGTTATATTAAATCAAATACCGGCGTTTGTCATCAGTACATTCCTGTCCGTCTCTCCTCATTAGAAGGTCTTATACATTATTACTTATCCAATTTACAATTGTATCGAGAGGCGCGCCGGGAGTAAATATCGCTTTGATGCCCGTTTCATGGAGCTTCTGAAAATCCTGCTCGGGGATTATTCCCCCTCCGATCACGGTAATATCATCCGCACCCCTTTCCCTCAATAATTTAACTACCTGAGGAAACAGGCTGCAATGGTCTCCCGAAAGGCAGCTCAAACCCACCACATTCACCTTTCCCTGGATCGCCGAATCGGCAATCTCTGCCGGAGTCTGACGGCAGCCCGTGTAGATTACCTCAAATCCCGCATCCCGGAAACACCTGGCTAATATCCTGGCTCCCCGGTCATGTCCGTCCAGCCCAGGCTTCGCCACCATTATTCGAATCTTTCTCTCAGCCATCTCCTTCTCCTTCCTTAATCGCTTCTAATAGAGTCCCGGATCACGGTATTCACCATAGACTTCACGATAGACATCGCATATCTCCTGGACACTGGCCAGATTCTTCACAGCCTCAATACAGTAAGGCATTACATTCTCACCCTTCTTGCAGGCATTCTTAATGTCGTCGAGACTCTTCTTGACCGCTTTACCGTCCCGCTTCCTGCGGACGGCGTTCAAGCGCGCTATCTGGTCTTCTTCAACCTTATCGTCAATCTCCAGAAGAGGAATGGGTATCTCTTCTTCCGTGACATACTTATTGACACCGACCATTATCTTTTCACTGGCATCAATCTGCCGCTGGAACTTGTATGCCGCATCGGCAATCTCCAGCTGCGGGAATCCCTTATCTATCGCAGCGACCATGCCGCCCATCTCGTCAATCTTGTTGATATAGTCCCACGCCTGCTCTTCCATCTCGTTCGTCAGGGCTTCCACAAAGTATGAACCGGCCAGCGGATCGATCGTACTGGCTGCCCCCGTCTCCTCAGCTATTATCTGCTGGGTCCTGAGGGCAATCTGCACGGCGTGATCCGAAGGCAGACACATCACCTCATCGAGGGAATTGGTATGCAGGGACTGTGTGCCGCCCAATACTGCGGCGAGGGCCTCGGTCGCCGTTCGCACGACGTTATTGTACGGCTGCTGCGCCGTTAATGAGCATCCCGCGGTCTGTGTATGGAACCGCATCCACCACGACCTGGGGTCTTTGGCATTATAACGGTCGCGCATGACCTTTGCCCAGATCCTCCTGGCGGCTCGCATCTTACAGATCTCCTCGAAGAAATCGATATGGGAGTTAAAGAAGAATGAAAGCCGCGGGGCGAACTCATCCACATTCAACCCTTTCCGGTTCACGACGTCCTCGACATATTCCATGCCGTCCCGAAGGGTGAAGGCCAGCTCCTGAACCGCCGTTGATCCCGCCTCCCGGATATGGTAGCCGCTGATCGAGATCGTGTTCCATCTCGGTACATACTTCGTCCCGAATTCAACGGTATCGCTGATAAGTCTCACCGACGGCTCCGGCGGGCACATGAAAGTCTTCTGCGCGATGAACTCCTTCAGCATGTCATTCTGGATCGTTCCGCCGATCTTGCTGAGGGGTACTCCCTTAATATCAGCCGCCGCGCAGTACATCGCCCACAGAGCGGTGGCAGGCGGATTGATGGTCATCGACGTCGTTACCTGATCCATCGGTATCCCATCCACCAACTGCAGAAAGTCCTCCAGGGTGTCTATGGCAACGCCGCACTTGCCGCACTCGCCCCGGGCCTTCGGGGAGTCCGTGTCGTACCCCATGAGCGTCGGAAAATCGAAGGCCGTACTCAGACCCGTCTGGCCTTCCTTCAAAAGCATATGCCATCTCTCGTTGGTGTCCTTGGCGCTTCCCATCCCTGAAAACATCCGGAATGTCCAGTACCTCCCCCGATATCCCGTTACCTGATTGCCCCGCAAAAATGGAAACTGCCCCGGAAATCCGATGTCACGGGCAAAGTCCATGTCCTTTATGTCTTCAGGGCTATAGAGTCTTTTGATCTCGAGGTCTGAAACGGTCGACCACCGCTCCCTCTGATCAGGAACCTTGCTGACCGATTTCCGTACCTCGTCTTCCCACTTCTTCCGAAGCTCGCCGGATTGACTCAGCACCTCTTTTGCAAAATACATATTACCTCCCTCCTTCTAATAATCTTTTTAAACCGATATTCCATATCAAGCATCTTCTGCAGTATCAGAATATCTTAACCCACAGAAGACTTGATTAATCCGCTCCTAGTGTATAAGCTTTCCATATAGGAAATCAATAATCGCATTTCTCATTACAGATAGACAAATATCTCAAGTCATGTTATATAATTTCCATCTCTCACCAAAACCATTTGCAGAGGTAAAGCGATGAAAATAAAAATGCCTATAAAGTTTCACGGCAATTACCGGGTAACCATTCGCCAGGGCGACTGGGAAGCCCGGGAACGATGCCAAAAACTCATCATCAGAGAGCTAACGCCGGCTGAGAAACAACAATACTACAAAGAGATGGATGAAAAAAATATTCCTACGCACCAGGTCAACTTTTTTGACTTTGGTTGCCGCCGCATCATAGAGGGCAGAATCACGGTAAACGAAGACGACAGGGTGGCTTTCGCTGTTGAAGAAAAGGAATACGAATTTTCACCATTTGTACCGGGAGAATGATCCGGCAACACTAATATATAAAAGAGCGTCGTTATTATTGCCCTTACCGCATGCCTAAGAGTTTTCTCGAGATAACTACTCTCTGAATCTCGTTCGTGCCTTCATAAATCTGGCATATTTTCGCATCCCTCATGTGCCTTTCGGCCGGATATTCCTTGGTGTAACCATAACCACCGAATATCTGCACACCTTCAACGGCTGCCCTCATCGCTACATCGGATGCGTAACATTTTGCCATCGCTGATTCTTTCTCATAATCAAGATGATTGTCTTCCATCCAGGCAGCGCGAAGAAGCATCAGCTCTGCTGCATCAAGCTCCATTGCCATATCGGCCAACTTGAACTGAATTGCCTGGAAGGTTGAAATAGGCTTGCCGAACTGCACTCTTTCCTTTGCGTAAGCGAGGGCATCTTCCAGCGCCGCCCGGCCGATACCACAGGCTTGGGAACCGATACCGATTCTACCAGCGTCGAGCCCCATCATCATCTGCTTGAATCCCTGGCCCGGCTTGCCAAGGAGATTCGCCGCCGGTATCTCAGCATCCTCAAATACCAGCTCCGCCGTCCCGGATGCCAGGATTCCCATTTTTTCCTCGATCTTCCCTACTTTAAAACCCGGGGTATTTTTCATATCGACAATAAGATTGATGACACCCTTATATCCTAATGCAGGATCCGTCGTTACAGCCAGTACGCAGTAATTAGCCACATTGCCGTTCGTTATGAAGATTTTGGTCCCATTGACAATATATTTGTCTCCCTTCAGCACGGCGCGGCATTTCAACGCGGCAGCATCAGAGCCGGCGCTCGGCTCTGTTAACCCATAACATCCCTCGACCTTGCCGCTTGCGACCGGTGCGAGATATTTCTTTTTCTGCTCCTCCGTTCCGAACGTCATTACCGGATATCCGTAAAGGGAATTGTTGACCGAAACAATAACACCGCAGCTTGCGCAGGCTTTAGAGATCTCGATCATGCAGAGAACGTACGTAACATTATTCATACCCGCACCGCCGTATGCCTCCGGCACGGCAACACCCATAATTCCCATCTCGCCCAGCTTCCGGCAGATCTCTTCCGGATGTCTGTGGGTCTTGTCCAGCTCTGCGGCGATCGGTTTAATCTCCTGCTCCGCAAATTTCCGAACCATCTCTCTTACATCTCGCTGATCATCGGTTAATCCAAAATTCATCGCTCTTACCCCCTTCTTAATGATACGTTATTAAAGCAACCTAATAAACGGCAAATCAACTTCCCGTGAAAACAGGCTTTCTCTTTTCGAGAAAGGCCTTCATCCCCTCTTTCTGGTCATCGGTGCTGAAACACTGGGTACAGCACTCCATCTCAAGCCTGTTTGCGTTATCAAGCGCCAGGTCATAACCGAAATTCATTGAATGCTTGGCCATCTTAATGGCGAAGGCAGGCATGCCTGCCAATTTCCTGGCAAACTTCATAGTCTCCGGGAGAAGTTGATCGGCGGGGAACACCCTGTTTACAAGGCCGATTTCATACGCCCTCTTGGCATCGATCATTTCACCGCTCATGATGAGTTCCTTTGCCCTTCCCATACCGATCAGGCGTGGGAGTCTCTGAGTACCTCCCCATCCCGGTATCAGACCGATCAAAATTTCCGGCTGGCCAAAACGGGCTGCTTCCGATGCGAATCTTATATCGCATGACATAGTAATTTCCGTACCACCTCCCAAGGCAAAACCATTTACAGCGGCGATCGATGGTTTCGGCAATGTCTCAATTAACCTCAGTGTTTCGTGCCCCAGTTCCATAAACATCAGGGCCTCCTTTGGCCTGGAGTTCTGCATCTCCGAAATGTCCGCACCGGCGACGAAGGCCTTCTCACCTGCCCCTGTCAAGACGAGGGCTTTAATGCCTTCATCATCCTTGCAGCGGGTCGCCGCATCCCTGAGTTCTTTAAAGGTCTCCGTATTCATGGCATTCAGGGCCTTCGGCCTGTTAAAGGTAATCGTAGCAATGCCGTCCTCGACTGCAAACAAGAGGTTCTTATAATCCATCTCACTTACCTCCCTTTTTCCATTTCTTTTAAAACTCTGAAAAGTGTTCCGAAGGTGCGAATCAAGATTTCTACGTCAACAATTCTCAGCGAAGCGTAAAGTAAGATTTGTCGAAAAATGTCTTGAGCACCGAGGAACATTTTTCATGAACAAGTATTACTTGCCGTACTCGTAAAAGCCTCTCCCCGTTTTTCTCCCCATGTATCCTGCATCCACATATTTTTTCAAAAGCGGACAGGGGCGGTATTTGGAATCACCAAATCCTTTGTAGAGGACATCCATGATTGCCCAGCAGGTATCCAGACCGATTAGATCTGCTAACGCCAGGGGACCCATCGGATGATTCATGCCTAAAACCATGATGTCGTCAATTGCCTTCGGTGTACCTACACCCTCCATGAGGGCATAAACCGCCTCATTGATCATCGGCATGAGAATTCTGTTTGATATAAACCCCGGGAAGTCATTGCATTCCACAGGAATCTTCCCAAACTGCTTGGAAAGAGCCTCCGTCGTATTGTACGTTTCCTGGGAGGTAGCCAAACCCCTGATTATTTCAACGAGCCTCATGACAGGAACAGGGTTCATGAAATGCATTCCGATGACAAGCGCCGGCCTCTTGGTCGCGCCGGCTATCCTCGTAATTGGAATAGAAGATGTGTTTGTTGCAAGGATTACCCCGGGTTTGCAAAATTCATCAAGTTTCCTGAATATCCCAAGTTTAAGATCTTCTCTTTCTGTTGCCGCTTCTACGACGAAATCGGCATCCTTCATATCCTCCAGGCTGGTACTCTTCCTGATACGGCCCATGATCTCCTTTTTCTGGTCCGCTGTAAGCTTCTCCTTTGCTATGAGCCTGTCCAGGTTTTTGGAAATCGTATCATAACCTTTATCTACAAACTGATCTGCAATGTCATTCATTATGACATTCAGTCCTCCCGGGCTAGCAGCAACCTGAGCGATGCCGTTCCCCATCTGGCCGGCCCCGATAACACCAAATGTTTTAATTGCCATCACTACCTCCTCCCTCAACTATTATTAACGGGTTCTTCACCTAATTTTAGCTGTAATAAAGGGTTCGAATGTTCCAGGATTCAGGAATTCAAACAATCGAACCATGCACTCGAATCCTTAGGACCTTGGCCCCTTGAATCTTTACGGTACTTTAATCAACATCGCGTCGCCCTGAGCATGACCGGAACAAATTCCGCAGATGCCGATTCCGCCTCCTCTCCTTCGCAGTTCGTAGGCGAGAGTCATGACGATTCTGGCACCAGTGGCCCCGATCGGGTGGCCGTATGCAATCGCGCTTCCATTTACATTGACCCTCTTGAACATATCTTCCTTGCTCATTCCCAGAATACTGCGAGAGCTGACCAGAACGACGGCAGCAAATGCCTCGTTGATCTCGATGAGGTCAACCTTATCGAGCGTCATATCATTCTGTTCCAGAATCTTCTTAATGGCGAGCCCCGGTACCGTTGCGATATCCTTCGGCGGCTGGGAAACTTCTGCATAATCCAGTATGGTAAACAGAGCTTTTATTCCCAATTTATTCGCCATTTCCCTGCTCATAAGCAAACAGACGTCACCGCCGTCATTCACACCCGGTGCATTGCCGGCTGTAACACTGCCCGGATTACCGGTGACAGGACTTTTATGGTTGAAAACCGGCGGCAGCTTGGCCAAGCCTTCTATGGTAGTTTCCGGTCGCGGACCTTCATCTTTATCGAAGACGATTATCTTTTTTCCTTGTTTTATCTCGACAGGAAATATCTCATCATCCAGTTTACCCGTCTTCATGGCTTCAACGGCCGCCATCTGCGAACGCAGAGCCCATTCATCCTGATCTTGCCTGGTAATTGCGAATTCATCACCTACTTCCGAACCGTGAACAGCCATATGCCTGTTATAGAAAGCATCCCATAGGCCGTCATAGACGGTCAAATCACGGACTGGACAGTCAGGAAGCCCCATTCTCACACCCCACCTCATACCGGGAAGGGCATAAGGACCGTTACTCATGCTTTCCTGGCCTCCGGCGATGCAAATCTCAGCCCTCCCCAGCTGAATCATTTGGACTGCCAGGTCAATCGGTTTGATACCCGAAGAACATACTTTATTGATTGTAATGGAAGGAACGGATTCCGGAAGACCAGCTAGAATCGTTGCCTGCCTGCTGGGGATCTGTCCGCAGCCAGCAGGTACTACCTGCCCCATGAAGACATAATCTACATCCGAAGGCTTGACCTTCCCGTTTGTCCGCCTGAGAACTTCTTTAATTGCCAGTGCTCCCAACTCAGGTGCAGTAAAGTCTTTTAGTGCCCCGCCAAACCTGCCGTATGGTGTACGGCATGCCTCCACGACGACAACTTCTCTAAATTTCTTGTACTGATTTTTTATCTTCCTTCCCATTGTCGAAAAATCCGGTTTTCTCTCACCGAATTTTGCGATTGGTGCGTTGGCATAAATCTCCGCTCTGGTTTTTTCCAGTTTTTGCGGTACCTTATCCATTCCTACCCCCTTGATTTGACCTTATCGGTCCTTAATATTAAGCTGCAGAAGAGATCGTCAAAATGCGTATCAAAAATTTATTCGATAGCTGTGCTATGCAACTTTGTACTTTTATAGGCTTTTTGCTTCCATCACATGCTCGAAAAAACTTGAGCCGCGACGAATCTCTTCTGCAAGACTTCTCTGATATCAGATCCGGAATTAAAACTATTTAAGACTATTTAAAATATCTCTTGCAATAATCATCCTTTGTATCTGATTAGTTCCCTCATAGATTAATGTAATCCGGACATCCCTTGCATAACGCTCGACGGGGAATTCTTTGGTGTACCCATATCCCCCCAGCATCTGTATAGCATGGAAACATGCCCTGTCGGCTGCTTCCGTTGCATAATACTTGGCCATAGATGCTTCTTTCGCAAAGGGTTTGCCCGTTTCTTTCTTAAATGCAGCATTCATCAGGAGGAGCCTTGCCGCCTCCAACTCCGTATAGGATTCCGCAATCATCCACTGGATAGCCTGAAAATTAGTTATCGACTGGTCAAACTGTTTTCTTTCTATGGCATATCGTGAGGCATAATCCATCGCAGCAAGTCCGATACCCAATCCAAGAGAACCAATGCCGATTCGCCCACCCGCCAGTTCTCCGGTAGCGGTTTTAAAGCCCCCATTCAATTTCCCCATAAGGGCCGATTTCGGTATCCGGCAGTCTTCAAAGATGAGTTCGTTCGTCGCAGAAGCGTTTTGCCCCATTTTGTGTTCTGCCCTTCCAACGGTGAGACCGGGGGTGCCGTTTTCCACCAGAAAAGTGCTGATGCCGCTGCCTTTCTTCGTCGTCTTATCGGTTACTGCCCAAACAACGAACACACCTGCATATTCAGCACTGGTAATGAACATCTTATTGCCGTTAAGAATCCATTGATTTCCATCAAGGACAGCAGAGGTCTGAAGGGCTGCCGCATCGGAACCTGCCACGGTTTCAGTCAAACCAAACCCTCCGGCATAGTATTCACCCGAACATATCTTCGGGATGTACTTCATTTTATGTTCCTCGGAGCCAATTGCCTGAACCACCTCACAGACCATATTATTGACCGACATGGTCACCGCTGTCGAGGCGCAGGCCCTTGCCAGCTCCGTTACCGCCAGGCTAAAGGCTATAACACCGGCTTCAGAGCCCCCGTATTCACTTTTCACATTGATTCCCATCAACCCAAGCTCGGCAAGCTTTTTCAAATTTTTCAAGAAAGTCTCACGATCGCCGGCCTGGTCCAGCTTCGCTGCTACCGGCTCCAATTCCGTCTTTGCAAATCGCCGCGCCGTGTCTTGAATGATTATTTGTTCTTCAGTCAGATCTAGATTCAGATCGATTCCCCCTTTCTCGTCGTCAAAATTTAAATCCCCCCTTGTTTCCCCCCTTTATCGCAAAGGGGGGGAGGGGGGATTTTTCACCCTTCAATAATTTTCTTTATTGCAGGTGTATATTCCGTTTTTGCAGGCAGGAAGATCAGCTCCGGGTCAACAAACTCTCTAAGAACAAAGAGCTCTCTGTAGGTTGGTCGACGTGTCTCACCGTTAATTTTCGAAACATTCAGGTCAAACCCGCAATTCTCTTTTATCTTCTCCACAGTGATGCCGGGATGGCACGTTTCCAGATAAATTTCCCCTTTTTCATCAAACCTGTACACGCCCATATTCGTCACGACAGTAACAGGTCCGCAATCTGCATAAGGGGTCCCTTTCCAAACCTCCTTCTTCGGTTTCCAATCCCTCGTCTTGAAGTCCCAGCACCACCATCCGGGCGTTGTGGTGTATTCATTCCTTTCCAAAAAACGTCTCTTCTCCTGGAGGATGATGTAGGCGACCCTTTTCGACATGGTTCCTATGTCGGAATTCCCTCCAGAACCCGTGAAGCGATGCTGCGGGTTATAGTAATCACCGATGGATGTCACATTAACACCACCGTACTTATCGATAGCGGCTCCACCCAAGAATCCCAGGGTAACAAAACCCTGCTGTAGGTAGAAGCCGAAGGTATCCACCAAACCGCCAAGGGTGGAACACATATTGGCCGCCCGCTGGTCGGAGACGGACATGGGCACGTGCATAGTCTTGCCGTCACAGATCCCCGATTCGTAAATCAACACCGCATTCGGTGCATTCAAAAAGTTGGCTGCCATGATCCCCACCATGGGAAGTCCTGTGCCTGCAAAGACGACATCATCGTTTCTGACTTCGTGGGCGATGGCGATAGCCATCAATTCTGGAAGGATAAACTCTCCGTCTTTTGCCTTCTCATCGGGTATCTTATCGATTAACTCCATCAATTCTTCCATTGTCTTAGCCATTTTCATTCCCCCCTTTCCTTAATAGCCACTGCGAGCGACGGACAAAGGCATCTTCATTCTGGGCGCTGCTTTCTTTCCCCGCATCATCCTGGTGCTGTATCCGGTCGTGCTGTCCGCCCTGAGAGACAAGAGTTTCTGGGCACCAAGCTTCACAACAAATTCTTCCCAGCTCTTCGGACCATATATCCATTCAGCCAGCCATTTTTTCAAATCATCAGGGTTTCTCGATGCCTTATCCATCTCGCGCATGAAGGGCGCGTCATAATCATAATAGAAAGGAACACCGCTGGGGAAGGCGCCCCAAGGCACTTCTACAATGGCATCAACAGTAAAGTACGGTATCTGATTTGCTTGGGGATCTTTCCTCATTTCTCCCTCGGGTACGATCTCCTCGGCAGTGATGACAACCTTGTCACAGGCAAAGGCGATTTCCTTATCGATGGTGCCTATACCGCGCCACCTAGCTGTCCCTTTATCACCTACCTGGTTGACGTGGATGACTGCCAGCTCAGGTCTGGCCGCAGGGAGAAGGATAACCTCCCCATCGCCAAAGAAAGGTTCTTCAATCTGGATGAATTTCTTCTTCGCTATCCTCGGGTTCTTCCCTGTCCTCTGGCCGGCCTTGCCCAGTGCATCATAGTCCGGATTGTAGAGGTCCGATCCCATGGGTGCATAATAGGGGATGAATGGCGCCCCAATGGCCCCGGCAAGGAACCTCATGGCCATTGAACCGTGAGAGTAGTCCTCGAGAATTATCTTGCCGGCCTTGTAAATCCGTTCCATGTTGATGTCGAGTTTGCCCGCCATCTCGCCCCAGCCCATCCAGTCCGTTTCATAGCATTTGATGGCGCCGACGGCGTTAAGGAGCCAGGTACAGCAACTGCCATGCCTGTCGATGACATGCAGGTCTTTGAACCCCTGTCTCACTGCCTCCCAGGTAAAGGCCATTGGATTCCTGTTAAACCCTGTAAACCCGCTGAAGGCAACCTGGATGCCATTATGCATATATTTCTTGACCGCTTCTTCCAGCGTCAATATTTCAGACTTCTTAGATTTTCCGCGAATTCTCGCCATAACTTCCTCCTTTTCAAAAATATTACCGATTCATAACCCTTCTTGTCGCCAGTAACATAATCCCTGTGCGGCAACATATTCTTAAATTATGAGGTAAAGGGGACTCTTATCCCCTTTACCTCCGATATTATTATTAGTGATGCTCATCATGAACATAGAAGGGCCATTTGTGGAAGAACCACTCGTTCCAGAGGAGTGGGATGATCCACCAGAAATTCCAGATGAGGGATTCACCGGTGACTAATCTATGACCGATATCGCCGTGCATATGCTCGTTACCCAGTCCCCAGTAACCGAAGTTGACATAGTAGAACAAATAATAATTGATCACCGTCAACACAAGAACACCAAACGTCCTGAACCAGAAAGCGCCCCAGGAATCTATATCCTTCTGGGGGCACATATCATCGAAATAGTGGTGCCACTGGAGGAATGGGATCAGGGTCATACCAGCAATCTCTGCGGCATGTATCCACAGGAAGCGCGCCGGGTTCCCCCCATCCCCCGCGGGTAGTGCGTGAGAAACTTGATCCATCGGTGCCCAAAGCGGAATGGTGTTGTAACAAATCAGGGCCATTGCATATCCACCTATAACGGTTAGAACAAAAGAAATTAAACCTTTCCAGGGCTGAGGCAGCTTAATGAGCGTCCATGGTTTCATGCGCCAGACATTGGGCGTCATGAAGAGGATGATGATCATCCACTCCCACCAGCCGAATACCCAATACACATGGGGAGTCCCCCCGGATAGACCGACCCACCAGGGAGTGTTGAATCCAACAGAAGTACCGAACATCTTGCCCCAGACCAGACCAAAGAATGGAACTATAAGAACTACATAGAAGAAAAGGGTGAGTAAGCTGCACCAACCGATCTCGGCAAAACCTGCTTGAGGCTGCTCAAGGTTGCTTGGTCGGATCGGCCATTTCGCAAAAAGGATCGTCACAAAGGGATATGAGTAGAATCCGATCAGAACAAATCCCACAATAGCACTCTGCGCAAGGTGTGCTTTCTGCATTGCTGCCAAGGTAAGTGATTTTCCGCATGCTTCAGGTATCATCGTTGCCCCTGCCGCTGCCAGTGCATTCAAATTGGATTGGCTCAAGAAATTGAATCCAATGCCAAAGACCCGATAAAAAACAACTTCGATAACAAACCATGTGAGGACCGCGTTCTCAATGGTCATGACAATACCTCTCGCGACGGGTCCCAACTTCTGATGGGGCCAGTCACCCATAAACATGTGCTGCCATAACCCTACCAGAATCATAATGGCGAGTACCAAAACCATCGGGTAAGGAAACCAACCTACGGGCCCACGAGGATCGCTCAAAAGATACCAGGTAACCCACGCGATCAGAAAAAAAACTATGGTAGAAATGATGCCTGTCATGGGTTGCCCCCAACGAGGCCGTAATGCTCCTGCCATAATGTCATCCTCCTTTTTTAATTCCTAATGACGTTGCGTAGTTGCTTTCATTTTCCTATACCTATTTGCCGCATTAAATTTTTAAGACGATTATCACCTCCTATCTATGTTATATTGAGAAACCTAATCATTACCCTTTGAGTGCTTAAATAAATTTCCGTTGCCCATAAGTTTCCCTTCGGTGATTTTAAGAGGCCATGGATATCCTGTCCATGATCTCAAAAAAGCACTAACTCATCATCAGTACTAATTCCTTGAACCTTGCGCTAACCTAATGTTTAATGAGATTTTTCTTCTTACTGCCGAATCGATATTAGAAATTACAATTTTGATTAATTTTTATAAGAATGGATTTAAAAAGACAATATTAAAAGATTAGTAAATAATATTAAAAATTAATTAATATTATTAAATCAGGGATGACAGATAGGAGCGAAGATTATGTTTTTTTGTCAGGCTTAGTTTTCGTCTGATATGATAGCGGTAAACATTGATTGCACTTTCAGAAACATTTAGGAAAGACGCTATCTCTTTTGTAGTTTTTCCTTCTTTAATAAGATTGGCGATCTGCACTTCTCTGTTGGTAAGATTCAAATATTTGACTGACAATTTCTGGGTAAAGGGGGATACGATGTCCTTTAAATTTGATTCGAGGACATTGATATAAGACATACCCTTTAGATCCATGTGATTTTTCAACTTTTCTATTTGAGGAAGAATAAGCACCTTAACATTAGACAGCACCTTTTGTTCAAGCTCACTCCTATCTTCTTCTCTTTGTTTTAGTAAAACTCTTAAGGCAGCATTCAGGTCTTCAAGTTCAAGGGTCTTGGTCTCGAGCTCCTTTTCTCTATTCTCCAGTGCCTCCTCTGCCTGTTTACGCTCGGTGATGTCGCGGATCGACTCGATAGCTCCCACAATTGTCCCTTTGCTATCATAAAGAGGGCTTGCCTTTGCCCAGAGAAAGGCCCTTCTCCACTTCAAAAAAGGAACCCATGTCTCCACAATCAGAAGATCCTTTTCCTTCTTGAGAATAGAATAATAACTCCGCTCAATTTTTTTATCCGGCTTCAGCACTAGATCAATCAAGATAGGCCTTCGTATACTATAAAACGGCAGGGAATACTCATAGTCGCTTTTACCCAGCATCTCCGAAGCCTTAACACCCGTCATCTCCTCCATGGCGTGATTCCACGCAATAACCTTTCCCTGCCTGTCGATCGCAAGCGTTGCATCCGGCAAAAAATCAATAATATCTGCTAATCGTCTCTCTGATTCTCTCAGCGCCTCCTCAGCATGCTTGCGCTTGGTAATATCCTTCCCTATTCCCAGGATCACATTCATGCCCTGCCAGGTTGTCGGCGTGATTGTCATCTCCATAAATTTGATCTTGCCACGGATATAATACTCGGCTTCCACAGTGCCGCCCGATTTCCACAGGGTTTTATGCATCTCTCGTTCACGCCGCTCCCTGTGCGGAGGAAGGAAATCAAGCAAATTTCTTGACATAATTTCTTCCTGCGTACACTGAAAAAACTGGAGTGCCGCATCGTTACAAGTGATATAATTACCATCTGTATCAATAACCAGGATTGGATTTACCGTACTTTCGAACAACGTACGGTATCGGGCCTCGCTTTCTTTTAGAGCCTCCTCAGCCTGCTTGCGCTCGGTTATGTCCCGGATCGATTCGATGGCACCCACGACCTCACCCTTGCTGTCATAAAGTGGACTCGCCTTGGCCCAGAGCACGTATTGTCCTCCCTTTAAAGGCACATCTGCCTCGGTCAAAAGGACATCCCCTTCTTTTCTGATAAAACGGTAATCTTTCTCGATCTCTTCATCATATCCGAATATCAGATCGATCAGTATGGGCCTCCGAACACCATAAAATGGTAGTGCATACTCATGGTTGTCCTTCCCCAGCATCTCGGTAGCCTTAACCCCTGTCATTTCCTCTATGGCACGATTCCAGGCAATGACCCTTCCCTTCAGGTCGATCGCAAGCGTCGCATCCGGTAGAAAGTCAATAATGTCCGCCAGACGCCTCTCCGATTCTCTCAGCGCCTCTTCCGCCTGCTTGCGCACGGTTATATCTTTGGAAACTACTGTTACGGCAGTTGTCAATCCGTCAGGGTCTTTAACAGGACTCAATGTCCTGAGAAAGTATCTGCCGTCTCTTCCGCTTCTGTATTCATTCTGGACAGATTGGCCGGTGGCGAAAATGCGATTCACGATCTCTTCGAATTTTTTTGCATCCTCCTTTGAATGAAACTCCTTGTATGATCTTCCTTCCATCTCGCTTAACGGAATTCCAAACCTTAGCAGATGTCCTTCGTTCATGAACAGATACCTGCAATCTTTGTCAACCAGATACATTAAATCAACGGTGGAGGCGAGGGATCGGTATTTCTCCTCCGATTCATGAATAATTCTTTCCGCCTTTTTGTTCTCGGTTACGTCCCGGATCGACTCGATGGCGCCCACGACCTCACCCTTGCTGTCATAAAGGGGACTTGCCTTGGCCCAGAGCACGTACTGTCCCCCCCTCAAAGGCACATCTGCCTCGGTCAAAAGGACATCTCCTTCTTTTCTTATAAAACGATACTTCTTTTCAATCTGCTCATCATATCCAAACACCAGATCGATCAGTATAGGCCTCCGAACACCATAAAACGGCAGTGCATACTCATGGTCGTCTTTACCCAGCATCTCAGAAGCCTTAACCCCTGTCATCTCCTCTATGGCACGATTCCAGGCAATAACCCTTCCCTTTCGGTCAATCGCAAGCGTCGCATCCGGCAGAAAGTCAATAATGTCCGCCAGCCGCCTCTCCGATTCTCTCAGTGCCTCTTCCGCCTGCTTGCGCTCAGTGACATCAATGGCGTTGCCGAGGACGGCCGGTTTACCGTTATATTGGATGGGAGATACTATTTGGATTATGAATCTGATCTTGCCCTCTTTAGTGACCATTCTGAATTCATACGGCGAAGTCTCCCTCCCCTGCAGCATCTCGCGGGCCTTCTCCTTTACCATTTCCCTGTCGTCCGGATGAACAATTATATCCGAGTCCCGGCCTATGAGTTCTTCGGCAGTATAGCCGGCATAAACAATGGCACTTGTATTAATGTAGAGGAATTTTCCATCCTGCACAATAAAAGCGGCAGCCAATGATTTTTCCGCGAGGCCTCTAAAGAGCTGTTCACTCTCCCCGAGCTTTTCCTCTACCCCTATGTGTTCAGTGGATAGTTTTTTCGGACTTGAAGCCCTTTGATGCGGATTCTTGCTAAATGGTTTTTTCGACATTTATGATTCTCCATCCCCTAAAAATAAGCTGCTAATAAGAAACGGCATCACAAGATTAAATCTCCCCACTCACAATGTGGGGTTTTCTGGCGATCTTCATAATATCTATAATGGTTGAAATATTCTAAACCACTACCGGGTCAATGTACCTGTCCGATTTTTTAAGTAGCAGATGTATCTTTTTCATTTGCAGATAATATCCATTGAAGGTTTTATTAACGCAATTTATCTCAAGAAGTAAAGATTTTTTACTTAT
This sequence comes from Syntrophales bacterium, assembly GCA_035542475.1. Taxonomy (GTDB): domain Bacteria; phylum Desulfobacterota; class Syntrophia; order Syntrophales; family UBA2185; genus DATKLL01. The sequence goes on along the minus strand of DATKLL010000129.1, from coordinate 17,660 downwards.
AATCGACAGCCCCAGTAAAAGTATCCTTGTTTCATGATGGATTTCCCATTGAAGGCATATAGTAGAAATACCGGTTCTTATTTAAGAAAGCAAAAGTGATTATCATTGACAATACCCCATCTCTTTTCTATACTACCAAACATTCACGGGTCAGCGTGATTGTTGCTACGGCAATGTTGAAGATCTGAATTTATGATACAATAAATATTCATTCCGTCAATAAAGGTAGAGTTCAAGATGAAATGCCAGTCCAGCCCGCAAAATTCTCCAAAAATAAACCATCAGGAAGATATTAGAGACAGAAATTTTAAGATCGACTGGCAGGGTTACAATACTGATGATCCCAAGACACGCGAGGAAAGAGTTGACGTATCGCCAGCCGGCACTGAGGGAATTTTTATTGATCCCGAGGCCTATATATATGATTAAATTAAGTAAACCAACATCAGCTAAAATCGACGTCTTCAGTGTTCAGGGATTAGAGGAATCAAGCGATCAAGGAAGCCCTTTATAGTCTCGAACTCTGGAATCATCGACCCCTCGAACCCTTGTGGGCAAAAAAGATCAAATTGAAGTCTTTGCCTAAATTCGAGGGTTTTTCTACCAATCTCTGAGAAGGACAATAAGCATGTTTGAAGAAGTTGCAAGACTATGGATACGCGAAATTTGCGAGGAGCGTAAATTATATGGGTACGACCAAGAATTCCTCACGCAACTCACTAAAGATTACGCACGCCAGCTTGAAGATTTTTTCTACTGTGAGGTTAGAAATAATTTAGAAAAATCAGGCAAGGTGGAGGAATTTGAAAGGATGCTGCTCTATGACAGCCAATATATGAATAAATATTTGAACCAGGTTATTCCCGGCTACGCAGGTTTTAAGGCAGATATTTTTGACAAAGCAAAGAGGACGATCCTAGGGGACTTGAAAGACTGAGAAGTATTTATGAGGGCTATATTTCTGGGGACAAACGGCTGGTATGATACTGACACCGGAAACACTATCTGCACTCTTATTATGACTAAGGATTATGAGATCATATTAGACGCCGGAAACGGATTTTACAAAATAGATGCCTATATTCCCGAAGTGAATATGAAGCCGGTCTATCTTTTCCTAAGCCATTTTCATTTAGACCACATCGTGGGCTTACATACACTGATGAAATTCAAATTCTCCCAGGGTCTAACCATATGCGGCCCCTCCGGTACGAGGGATATCCTGGAAACATTTATCAATAACCCGTTTTCGGCATCCATATCCCAGCTTCCATTTTCAGTAACCATATATGAGCTGCCGGAAGAACTTATCAAAATTCCCTTCAGGGTTGAAGCCAGAGAACTATACCACCCTTCTCTTACTTTAGGATACAGAATCGAAGTAGAAGGAAAAGTGATCAGTTACTGTCCCGATACAGGTTACTGTGAGAATGCCGTCACTCTTGCGAGGTCTTCAGATCTTTTGATAGCTGAATGCGCGTACAAAAAAGGTCAATACTCGGAAAGCTGGCCGCATCTAAACCCGGAAACTGCCGCAAGTATTGCCAGAGATGCTGAAGCAAAGAGTTTAGCCCTCATCCACTTCGATGCAGAAACGTATAAAACTATAGCGGAAAGAAAAGAAGCAGAGAGGGTGGCTCGAAAAATATTCAAGAATGCATTTATAACCACCGATACCATGACGATAGAAATATAAGCTCTAGCATATTTAAGGATCAAGGAGAGTTTTCATGACGAAAAAAATACTGGTAGTTGATGACGAAGCATCAGTCAGAGACCTACTTAAGGATACTTTTAATAACGAAGGTTATAAAGTACGACTGGCAGAAGGGGCCGAGCCAGCCTTCGAAATTTTGAAAGAAGAAAACATTAAGGTTATATTTCTTGATCTCAAGTTATTCGGGATGAACGGCATTGAGCTGTGCAAACAAATCAAGAAAAAAAACCCCACTGCTATTATCTTCGCAATGACTGGTTGGGCAGCGCTTTATGATATAGAGGAATGCCGAGAGGTCGGATTCGACGACTTCTTCACAAAACCGGTCCAGATAGATGTGCTTTTGAAGGCCGTTGATGATGCATTTGAAAAGCTTGACCGCTGGCGGATAAAGTACAAATAATTTTTTTTAAAAAGACACGCCTGTTCAAGACTCTCGTTATATCAATACTTTTATTTTTGCATACTAAATGAGTCTGAGGCATTTTTATACTGAATCGGCAACAGGATGATGCTTATCCTCCTGTTGCGCGGGTCATTAGGGTAAAGCTTAATTAACAGATCGTTGTCCGCGTAACCTATGACCTTGGCAATCCTGTCGGGCGTTATCCCGTCATTTTCAAGGACCCGTCTTGCCGCCGACGCCCTGGCGGTAGAGAGTTCCCAGTTAGTCATTTCACCGCCTCTATAAGGAAGCGCATCGGTATGCCCCTCAACAACAATTTTATTTGGCGTCTCTTTTATCGTTTCAGACACCAGCGACAGTATTTCCAAAGCCTTGTCAGTGGGCTTTGCACTGCCCAGAAGAAACATCTGGCTCCCCTCATTATCAACAATCTGAATCCTGACGGCTCCTTCATGAATATCAACGAGAACCTGATCTTTCAATGTTTTCAGGTTTGTCTCCACAGCTGTTTTAATTTTTGTCTTCAATTTTTCCGGAGACATCTCTTCCTTTCTTGCAGGCGTAATATCGGAAGTCCGGCCCAGCCCCCTTTGTTCGAGAATGCCCGCACCCCCCTTTGTAAACGTCTCCCCCTGCTCCTTGAAAACATTGAATTCTTTGAAGTACTGAGACAGTGCGGCCCTTTTCTCCGGAGACACCATTGAGAGTAACCAGAGCAGCAAGAAAAAGGCCATCATCGCCGTAACAAAGTCTGCATAGGCAACTTTCCACTGTCCCCCATGGTGTTCTGCATGCTTCTTTATTTTTTTGACAACAATGATGGGTCTTAATCTTTCCGCCATTATTTCCTCACACTCCTTACCGCCTCCTCAACTTCTACAAAATTAGGTCTCTGCTTTGCCGGAATTGCTCTTCTGCCAAATTCAATTGCAACCATGGGCGCTGCGTTATTGCTTACAAAGGATTTAAGGGCGATCTTCAGGACGTTCAAATACTGGAGTTCTTCATGGGCAATGTGTTCCAGGTTTTTCGCAACGGGACCCACAAAACCATAACACAGGAGAACGCCAAGAAAGGTGCCAACTAATGCTGCCCCAACGCTGTGCCCCAAAACCTCCGGCGGTTCACCGATCTTCCCCATGGTCAAGACAACCCCCAATACGGCGGCTACAATACCAAGACCGGGCAAGGCATCTGCCGTAGTCGCCATGGTTTTTGAAGGTATTAGGGAATCTTCATGATGTTCTTCCAATTCAGCCTCCATCAACGATTCGAGTTCATGTGGCTCAATAGTTGTCGTTATAACCATTCTAAGTGTGTCTGTAATAAAGGTAATGGCATGGTGGTTTTTTAAAATTTGTTGATACTTTTTGAAAATTGCGCTTTCCTCCGGCGCATCCACATCGCCTTCAATAGATACCAGACCTTGCTTTCTGATCTTGTAAAATATTTCACTCAACAGCATCAGAACTTGCAGATAATCAGCTTTCACATAAGGCTTACTGTTGAATATCTTTATAACGCTACCTGTAGTTGATTTAATTACCTTCATGGGCGATCCGATCAGAAAGGCCCCGAAAGCTGCACCGGCTATAATAACGAATTCGGCAGGCTGAACAAGTAGGGATAGATTCCCATGTTCCATTAGATAGCCACCGGCAACAGCTGCTGAGACAATTATAAATCCTATTATAACTATCATATATTATGAAACCTATCCTCTTTTCGCACTGAGGATCTCCCTCTGTCTTCTAAAGACAAATTTTATGATCTCATCTCTTATATCATCAGTCATTTCCATAAACTTGACGGCGGTATCGAAGTTATCCCCTTCCTGTTCAGACTTGACTACATCCCCATACAAGTAAAGAGCTACGTGAGGATACATGTAAAGCAAAATCTTTATTTCTAAGAAATCTCCCTTGTTGTACTTTTCCTTGGTCTTAAAACCCATCCCATTGCCGCTGATATTTAACATTTGATATGTTAAAGAGCAGAATCCTTCACGTTCAACGGAGAGGGTGCTGATAATCGAATCAAGTTTTGCATTTAACATATTAAGCCATTGCGCCAGCAGTTTATCCTCCGGTTCCGGCGGTTTTGCGAAATCACTTAAGACTGCCACTCCGGAAATCCGAGACCTGCGGAATTCCCGCTCTGCTGTTGGAACCAGACGAACCTCAAAGGGCAGATATGCGGTTACCCTGGCATATTCCCTCTTGTCTTCAAGATTCTCCATGAACAAACTCCATTTTATATAAGAGCCTAAAAGCTTATTGTGTCTGTAAATAATGCTATCGCCATCATTTAAAAATCCTATTGAGGATCACCCATACAAACGTCAACCACAAAGGGGCCTTCGTCCATTTCGAAAGGAATAACAACGCTTGGACCGCCCAACACGTGCATAATTGAATGTTCTTTGCCCGAAACTACAGTTGGAATGGAAGCCGACAGACTGAAGCCCATCGCTTCTATTTTTTTCCTTGCCGCACCGGACACCATATTCGTTATCTCACCGACAGCGTCCCTGATATCCCCGTTGATAGAGGTCATTTGTTCACCCAGCATGTTCGATACAATTTTAAGAATACTCCCCGCACTGAAACTCAAAGCAAGCGAACCTGTTATCGTTCCTGTGAGCCCGATAATTCCGGAAACGTCACCCTTGGCTAGATTATTCTTTTTGAGATAAGGCTTACCCGGTTTTGGATTCACGAAGGCCATCGTCGTTAATACCTCGACGGTTCCTTCCAGAAAGGGATTAATAAATTTAACATCCATGATTAAATGCCTCTCAAAATTATTTGATACTCTTCATGATCTTGTCTATTTTTTCACCGAGGACTTCATGAGTAAATGGTTTCACGATATAATCGTTAACACCGGCTTTAACAGCTTCCACTACATTTTCCTTAAGGGACTCCGCTGTCACCATAAGAAACGGCATTGTGCTCAACTCGCTATCTGCTCTGACCGCCCTTAAAAGTTCAATTCCGGTCATATTGGGCATATTCCAGTCGGAGATTACAAAATCTATCTTTGTCGACTTGAGTTCCTTCAAAGCAAGCGCACCGTCCTCAGCCTCGACAACATTCTCAAAGCCCGACTGTTTCAACAGGTTTCTTATAACTTTTCTCATCGTCGCGAAGTCATCGACAACCAAAATTTTAATTTTTTTGACATCCATGTTCTTCCTCCCGCGTTAGATCAATTCCTTAATTTTTTTATTTAAAACTCACATTTCACTCAATTCAAATAAACCTTCCGGATCCAGTATCAATCCTATGTTACCGTCTCCGAGGATAGCACCGCCGGAAACCCCTTTCACATGTCTTAAGCTTTCACTTAGACCTTTGATAACAACCTCTTCTTGACCGATGATCTCATCTACCAGCAGGCACTTCGATCCGTTTTCACCATCAACGACCACTACTGTTGCTTCCCAGGGATTCCGGCAATCGGGTTCTATTTCAAATAGATTATGCAGTCGCACCAAAGGCAGAAGATTCCCCATAACGTTTATAATCTCGCCTCTGCCGATGACAGTGTTGTAATATTCTTTGCTCGGGCGGAGTAATTTTCTGATTGCGACGGTCGGAACGATATATTTTTCATGACCTACCCTTACAATCATTCCGTCTATAATGGCCATCGTCAGAGGGAAACTTGTCACAAAGGTTGTTCCTGCTCCGTAACGACTGTTGATCTCTATCTTTCCTCTCAGCTTGTCCACCGCTTGCTTCACAACATCCATCCCAACCCCCCGGCCGGAGACATCCGTTATCTTTTCGGCTGTTGACAGGCCCGGCAGTAAAATGAAACGGTATATATCTTGGTCCGAAAGACCAGTTGAGGAATCAATAACCCTGTTAGCAAGAGCCTTGTTGAGTATCTTTTCCTTATTTAAGCCTTTCCCATCATCGGATATCTCAATCAGGATGTTACCGCCTTTATGATAAGCCTTAAGCTGTATTGTGCCCGTCTCCTTCTTGCCCGATTTTATGCGCTCCTCCGCAGATTCAATGCCATGATCTACCGCATTCCTCACCAAGTGGACAAGAGGGTTGTAAATCTCCTCCACCATGTTCCTGTCTATTTCCGTATCTTCGCCAATTGTAACTACATTGACCGCTTTTCCCGCGGATTTTGACAGATCTCTGACTAAACGAGACATCCTCTGAAAGGTCTGCTTTATGGGTATCATCCTCAAACTTGTGGATGTCCTCTGCAACTCAGATGTGATACTTGCCAGCTGGGAGATGTCTCGGAAAAATTTTCTGTCAGTATTTGACTGAACGATAGGGTTCTGTCTGATCATCGATTGGTTAATGACCAGCTCTCCTACCATATCTATCAGATCATCCAGCTTTCTCGTATCCACCCTGATGGACGTTGTATCGACTACCTGGCTTGTCTGTTTTCTCAGTGCCTGAGACACTTGTTTGGGGGTTGCTTTACCCTCGGCAATTAGTACTTCACCGATCTTCTTATCAGGTGATGACTTTGCAGTTTCGAGAGCTTCCTCCAGGCTATCTTCGGAAATGAGACCTTCTTCTACCAGAATTGCCCCGATCTTTTTCGGCTCTGCCTCTTCGAATTTGCCCTCTTGCACACCCTTTATCCGTTTCTCTAAGGCCGGTATATCGATTTCAAGTGTCGTCCTACCTCTGCCCTCCATATGATCTTTCACCTGTCCGATCATTGCCTTCAAGGCATCAGCCCCGTCAAGGATGACGTCGATAACAGGGGGTGTTACAGAAAGCTCATTGTTCCTCACCTTGTCTAGTAGATTCTCCAGATTATGGGCGAGATCACGAATCTTTTCCAGATTAAGGAAGCTTGCGACACCTTTGATGGAGTGAAACGGCCTAAAGATGGTATTCACATAATCCTTATTCTCAGGGTCCTGCTCCAGATTCAAGATGTTCACTTCAATCTCATTGATATATTCCAGCCCTTCAACAATAAAATCCCTCAATAAAGATTCGTCCTGAACTTCAACTCCTTTTTGTGATCCGTCACTTATTTCGATATCCGGTTGCTGATTTGCTTCGATTGCTTTTTGTCTGGATTCAACGACCGTTGAGACACCCGTCAGGCGGCAAACAGATTCCATGAAACCATCGACATCTCCCTGGTAACCGCCGGTTTTACCGGAACTCTGTTCAATCTCCTGCATCATGGTTATTCCCTTTTCCAATGCGTCAAAGGCACTTCCTGTATCTTTGATCTCATCCAGTATCTTCTTTTCCAAGAGGATGCTCAACCCTTTAGCCACACAGCATAAAGGATCTACCTTCAGGGTCTCGGCGCCTTTAATAATAGCATCAAGCTGATTGAGCAAAACTCCGGCCGTCGGGATATCTATGTCTCGATCTTCTAAAAACAAAAATTTTGAAGCGATTACATCGATTAATTTCAGCAACTCATCATGCGACATCGTTTACACCATCCTTAGTATTTCATGGGCCACTTGTCCCAACGGCACCACTTTATCTGCGGCACCAAGCTTAATTGCCTCCTTCGGCATACCGAAGACTACGCAGGTTCTTTCATCCTGTGCGATTGTCTTCGCACCTGCTTGTTTCATTTCTAAAAGTCCTTCCGCACCGTCTGCCCCCATACCTGTCATGATCACCCCGATAGAATTCGGGCCTGCATACTTGGCAGTTGCCTTAAATAGTATATCGACCGATGGACGCTGATGATGAACTCTCGGACCATCCTTGACTTCGACATAGTATCGGGCGCCGCTTCTCCTTAAAAGCATGTGGTAATTGCCCGGGGCAATCAGGGCCTTGCCTGGTGTCACAGAATCATTGTCCTCTGCTTCCTTAACCGTTACCTGGCAGAGGCCGTTCAGCCTCTCGGCAAAGGCCGTTGTAAAATTCGCCGGCATGTGCTGTACAACGACAATGCCAGGTGAATTGGGCGGCATTTTAGTGAGCACTTCTTTTAACGCCTCAGTGCCACCTGTTGACGCACCAATAGCGATTACCTTATGAGTCGTCTCGGCAAGCGCCCTTATCGGCTCAGGCCTTTCATAATTAGTCTGATAGTCAAGCTGCTGCGATATATTTGCAACCGAAGCAATCCTGATTTTTTCTGCCAGCATATCGCTCATATCACCCACAGAATAAGATCCGCCGGGCTTTGCAATGACATCAACAGCCCCGATTTCCATTGCCTCTAAAGCCAATTTGCTTCCCTTTGCTGTAAGCGAACTCACGATGATCACCGGTAATGGGTAGTGTTTCATCAACTTCCTGAGAAAGGTCAATCCATCCATCCTCGGCATTTCTATATCCAGTGTTATGACCTCAGGCTGCAGCTTCAGAATTTTGTCTCTCGCTACAAAAGGATCAGGTGCCGTTCCCACAACCTCGATGTCGGGGAATTTAGAAAGCTCCTCGGAAAGTATCTTCCGGACGATGGCGGAATCATCAACAATAAGTGTTTTTATCTTTTGCTTTGTCATTTTTTTATTAGATTATTTAATCTGACAGTGTAAGGACTGCGCAAAACCTTTCACCATCTGAATCAAAATACAACCTGCAGACATCTCTCTCCTTCATGGTTTCACTCGGGAGCCGTAAAAACGATGGCATGGTCAGGTCGAATACTTTCGTCTGATCAAATCTCCCTAAAAAGTTCCCACAAATTATGTTGGCCGCTTCCTTAATGCAATCCTCAATGTCCTGCTCTTTTACATCTTTTCCTTCAACACCCAATAAATTTTGAACCATGCTTTTCGCCAATCCTTCAGAGGCAAAGATTTTCAGTTCACCTTTTAGGACGCCGCTAAATTTTATGGAAGCACCCACATCATAGACCGAGCATCCATCTCCTACAGGTTCGAGAAAGACGTAAAACATCCTTTCAAAGGCGTCAAAAATCGCCGCCATCATTATCTCTTTCATTTCCTTCATAAGTTCCCTCATCCCCCACGCCAATGACTTCATAAAGAACTTTTTTGACATACTCCGGTGAAAATGGTTTTTTTATGAAATGTTTCGCACCCATCTCCAATGCGGCTTTTCTCCTCTCATCACTTGCTTCTGTCGAGATAATAATTACGGGAATTTCCTTCAGGAGGCTATCCCCCTTCAGGGCCGCCAGCATCTCCAAACCATTCATTTCCGGCATATTCAAATCTGTCAGAATAATATCTACCCAGACCTTTGACAATAACTCCAGGGCCTGTTTACCATTTCCGGCCTCATAACATTGATCCATCTTGAAACCTGAAAGCGCAACGACCTTTTTAATTACAGAACGCATTGAACTCGAATCATCAACGATCAAAACATTGAAAGACATCGCAACACCTCATCGTTAGTTTCAATACTAATACTGCAATTCATACACTTAAACACCGTACTTCATCTTATGAAATAATGCCCAGCAATTCCTTGGCACGCTCAAGATCCCCCAGCATCATCATGATGCATTCTTCAAAATCCTTCTGACGAAGCTTAAATCTGACGATTGCCTCGGATAATCCCTTATATGCAAGGCCATCATTTCCCAAACCAATTCCCATCATGATGCAGGCCTGATCGGCAAGATAAACAAGCCAAGCATTATTATTATCGCCATCCGTCATCAAATCAGGTCTATGGTGATAAGCAATCGCCTCCCGCATATCTGCGGGAAAATTCCACTGGGAAGCTATCTTCCCGCCAAGCTCAGCGTGGTCAATGCCGATAACTTTTCCCTCCGCCTCGAGAAAAGAAATGCCCTCGCGAGAAACGATATCATAAATTTTCATAAACGATTCATCGACAAATTCACCCATAACAACTTTTCCAATGTCATGAAGAAGGGCCGTTGTATAAAGTTTGGCATCTTCACGATTAAAGATTCTCTTTGACAATATCTGGGACATCAGGGCCACACCTACTGAGTGCTCCCAGAGTTTATTAGCTTCCAGGCCATATCCTTTTGCTTTTTCGTAAAATTTTGACACACCCGCAGCCTCAACAGCGCGAATGACATTTTGCTGCCCGAGGCGCATCACTGCATCACTTATTGTTACGACTTTATACTTGAGACCAAAATATGCGGAATTACAAATCCTCAGTATGTTAGCCGTTATTGCCTGATCGTACTTAACAACATCGACAATGTCTGTGATAGCATAATCAGGATCATCAATTAAGGCCATCACCTTTAGTGCGACTGCGGGAAATGCTGGAATGTTTTTGATGGATCTTATGATTTCGTCATATATCATACCAATTCCCTCATTCCATTATGGGCAGTCTTCAAAAAAACTTTACCGGTTGAGATATGTATGGAAATAGTCCGATTATAATTGCTACCTGTATCTTCACCGTCAATTAATATGTTATTTTTCCAAAATAACTTCCTTATGGCAGTAATATTCTTCTGGCCTATACGGAAAAAATTCGAATCGTCCAGTATGCTCGCCCCGCCGGCAACCTTGACAATCATGCGTTTTTTTTCCGCACCCAATTTATAACAGGACTTAAACAAAAGAGGGATTCCTGTATCCGCAAACATCGCAGGGTTTTCACCTGCCTTTTGAGGATCAAGTGATGATTCCGGAAGCATGAAATGTAAAAGTCCTCCTACTTTGACCACAGGGTCATAAATTGTAACGCCAATACATGAGCCCAACGCATATGTAACTAAAATATCATTTATATCATTGCTGACTTTAAGATCTGAAATCCCTATTACAATCTCACTCATATTATTTCCGATAGACGCTCGGTTCTATATATTTGTATTGATGATGCAATCCCGTCAGGCTTTCGGAACGCCCGACAAACAAATAACCGCCCTCTTTCAAGTAGCCATAAAATTTATTCACTATGTTACCCTGCGTAGTTTTATCAAAATATATCATGACATTTCTGCAGAATATGATGTCAAAGGGATCAGTATTTCGCAGTACCTCCATAAGGTTAAACCGTATGAAATCAACCATTTCCTGTATTTCTTTTTTAACCCGATAGTGTCCCTTCCAGTCTCCTTGACCGACCTGAAAATATTTTTTCAAGAGGGGGGGAGAAACATTCCCGACTTTTTCCTCAGGGTATATAGCCTTTACGGCGGTGTTAAGTACTCTTGTAGATATGTCTGACGCAATTATTCTGAAATCAATCTGACCGCTGCTGAACATTTCCTTCAGTGTCATGGCAATCGAATATGGTTCCTCACCTGTCGAACAGCCGGCGCTCCATATTCTCAACCTCGGTATACGACCTTTTCCTGACATTCCTGCCATCACTGGAATTATCTCCTGAAGTTTTTTAAAATGTTCCGCTTCTCTGAAAAAACTCGTCAAATTCGTAGAAAGCGAGTCAATCATGGCAATCAACTCATCTGCCCCCTCTTGCGTTGTCACGTAATGATAATATTCCGAGAAAGACTTAAAATTCCCCTCTCTCAGCCTCTTACCCAAACGCGCTTTAACAAGTTCTCTCTTTCCTTCATGCAAATGAATGCCGCAGAGATCATAAACGAAACGGCTGATCTTCTCAAAATCAACATCTTTCAGTTCAATAATAGACGTCATGGTGTTAAGGCACATCTTTATTAGGGTTTTGATAAGACCAGGTAATTGCCCGCATTAAAAACCAATATCTTAATGCACTATTGATTCAGCCATGACGACATCTGTCGTCAGCACCTTATCAATATCGAGAAGGATCTTAACCCCACCTTTTACCTTGGCCATACCCAGGATATAGTCCGTATCCAATTTCACACCAAATGTTGGTGTATCCTCTATTTCCTCACCCTTAATATTCAAAACCTCTGAAACGGAATCCACAACTATACCCATAATAGTCTTTTTCCCGTCTTGACCCGCAATATCGACAACAATGATGCATGTCCTGTCATTGTATTCCATTACATCCATGCCGAATTTCAAGCGAAGATCAATGACGGGAATAACTTTTCCTCTCAAATTAATAACACCTTTCACATACTTTGGAGTCTTGGGTACATAGGTAATGTTCATAATACCGATGATTTCCTTCACCTTAAGGATCTCTAATCCATACTCTTCACTACCAAGACCAAAGGTAAGATATTTCCCTTCTTTGTGATGCACTTTCTCAATTGCCTGAGACATCACTCTTTCCCTCGTCTCTCCTGTTATTTCCGGCATAATTCATAACCTCCTCATAATCCTCTTTTCTGCCCTTACCTCCACTTGCGCAAGGAGGGTGCGTTACCTCAATAATATAACCTGCCAAATGTGCCACTACTTATTATTAGCAAACATCATCTTTTCCTCACCTTAGACAAAGTCATCTTCCTTCAGGGGAAGAATCTTTTCAGAACTTACCTGGTGATATTGAGAAGGTGACTGTTTTTTTAAACTTCTTTTCTGAGACAAATCCTCTACCAGGAGCTGTCCCTTTTGATCGTCTACCTTGAACATTGCCATGGTTGCGGACAATTCTTCCGCACTGGCTGCATTCTGTTGAGTCACCTGACTCATTTCGGCCATTGCCCTGTTTACCTGATCAATACCCTGAGATTGTTCCTGAGATGCAGCAGCTATCTCTCCCATTAATTCGACAACCTTGGTCGAGCTGGTCGTAACTTCACTAAAGACCTCATTAGTAACGTTTACGAGAGACTCTCCTCCTTTAACCTTTTTCACAATGTCCTCAATCAAGGTGGCCGTATTCTTGGCGGAATCCGTTGCCCGCATAGCCAGGTTCCTTACCTCATCGGCAACAACCGCGAAACCTGCTCCTGCCTCACCGGCACGAGCGGCTTCCACCGCCGCATTCAGAGCCAACAGGTTTGTTTGGAACGCAACTTCATCGATGCTCTTGATGATCTTCTGCGTTTGCTCGCTGGCTGTAGCAATCTCCTTCATAGACTTAGTCAGGTCAGTCATGGATGCATTTGCCTTCTCAATAGCCTGCTTTGCCGCCGCCATCAGTTTATTGGCCTCTGCCGTATTGCTTGCATTCTGTCTGGTCATGGAAGCCATCTCGTCAAGAGAAGAGGATGTTTCTTCTAGTGCGGCAGCCTGCCTTGAAGACGACTCAGAAAGGACTTGTGAAATTGACAGTGATTGGCCTACGGCCTCCCCCATTTTCACACGCATGGTATTGATAGACGAAGCAAGATCACCGATCTCATCCTTAGAGTTAATATCGATTTCCTGAGTAAGATCGCCTTCGGCTACTTTCTTTATTACTTCAATTGTCTCCTTAATTGGTTGAGTAATGAGTTTAGTAATGAAAATGTTGATTAGCACCGATATGACAATGGCAATCACCAACACAATCACAAATGTCCTCATCCAGGCATTGAATTTACTGAGAGACGAATCATACTGCTCTTTGCTTAGTTTGTTCTCAAGGGCCAGTAGTTCTATCAGGGTCTGGTTGAGGACCTGGTATTTATCGTCTGTAGTACCCATAAACATCGCAGCCGCATTCAAATCGGATGCCCCAACAGTTATAACTCCTTCCATAGGCTTCTGGTACTCCATTACGTCATCAAGGGTCTTCTGAAAGAGTTTCTTTTCTTCCGAAGTGAGCGCACTTGATTTCAGCGTATTCTGTACAAGTTCGATAGTCTTCTCCATTGAAGCCTTCTGCTCATTGGCAAGTGCGGTGATTTTCGACTCTTCATAATTTGCACCTGCCCAACTTATGATTTTATAAATATTCGCATGGATATTACTTACCTTTTTGATAATATCAGTGGTATCCTGATATACTTTAAAGCGGTTGTTATACATGTCTCCTATGACCATTCTTTGAATCGAAAGTCCGTCGTATGCTCCGTATGCAAGGACTAATAGAAATACGAAGACGACGGTCGGAAGCAACATCATTTTTTTTGCCATCTTCAGATTTCTGATGATTTTTTTCACGTCATTCCCCCCCTTTTATTTTAATTTTACGGTCAGATGGGCATAATCGCCCACCTGACCATTTCTCATATTATTATTTATATATCCCGCAACAGAAAATAAACTCACCCGATTTCTTGACATACGCTGATTTCGGTTCAATCTTCTTGGATACGGGATTCGTCCAGGTATAATCAACCCAGCCGCTTCCTTTCGTTTTACCTACGTCGAGAATCTCCCGGAAAAAAAGCTTTCCGTTCGAGTCTTTAATATCAATAAAATGCTGGCCTATCAGCTTCTTGTTCGCCCCATGTGATAAAATATCTCCCTTCATATCAACAACATAGATATACAGGTCATCCTTCACAAATTGACCTTTCGGGTCATCGAAAGCCGCAAAGGCTTTCGCCTTCCCATTCGCCTGAAAATAGGCAATCGCTTTGTCCACCATTGCCTGGGCTTCTTTTGCCGTACCTTTGGCCAGGGCGCATGTGGCCCCTCCTAACAAGAGTCCTGCTACTAAAATCACCACTACCAATCTTTTCATTGCATCCTTCTCCCTTCTTTAATTCTTAAACTGATTTTCTAAATCTCTATTTTTATAAATTTCTTATTTTCCTTGATTGATCGACTAACTGACTGAATATCTGACACCCCCTTTCCTATAATCTTTGTCCATCAATCAAGCGCTTATCCTTAGAGCACAAGCTCTATTTGCCAGTATAATCTTTTTACTCTCTGCCATGTAAACCGAGGGCTTTAACAATTTTTTGATACAATTCTGCCCGTCCGACGACTCTAGACTCTTTATCGAAAATTCCGTATCCCTTCTTTTCATCAACGCCTCCGCCAACGTAAGAGTCACTAATAAAGATGATATTTATATCAGAATGGATACTCCTGATTTTTCTCGCAAACTCCACATCACTTCCGTCAGACTTCATTATCTTGATCAATAATAGAGCCGGTTTCTCTTTTCCTATTGCCAGCGCTGCTTCGAGAGTGTCCTCATACATAACCAATTCGCACTCCTCTCCGAGCCTTCTGTTGGTAAATATTTCCCGGATGAACTCGAGATTGTCCTTATCACTTCCCACTGCTATGACCAATTTTCTTTGTTTCTTATATTTCGCCCTTATATTACCGGTTTCTTGCAATTGATTTCTTTGAGCATTATTGGAAATGTACCTGCATGGTGCATCGGGAAAACCAAATTCTCTCCACAATCTGTCCACCTCAGATACAGGGATTTTAAGGTGCTTGCCGACTTTATAGGCCTTCACAACTCCTTCCTGCACCCATCGGTATATAGTAACCCTATTGATCTCAAATAACTTCGCCACTTCTGAAGTTGAATAGAATGATTCAGACATACAAATCCTTTTCACTATTTATGATGAACCGATAGCAACAAATTAACCCCATGCAACCACTGTACCCTCTTATCGGCACACAAATAAAAAAACATTAAAAAAGAGTTGTAAAAAAGATTTAATTATTAACAACGAGGTAAGAAAACGACTTAACCGGAACGACGAATATATTGAAACCTTTGCAACGAAATAATCAAACGTAACCACTTTACCTTATTTTTATTTTGAGTACAACAGTGTAAGTCAACAAATTAAGATACGGTGAATTTCAGTAATTTATAATTGAAAGAAGTTGTACACTTTTTGCATATTCTTCTGTAAGTTGAAGGAAAAGACATGGCAACAGAAATAAAAAGAGACGAAATAGCCAAAATATTTAAGCAGTTAAATGACTGCAAAAAAAACCTTAAGCAGGCGAACATCCATTCATGTCTCATTTCTTTCAAAGCAGTCCTGGAAAAAACACTGACAACACCAATGCTGCCATCCGATGAAAAAGAATTAATGGCAGAAGTGAACGCATTTCAGCAGGCTATTTCGGAAAGCAAGAATTTCAAAGACATATTCGGACCTGTGTCTTTCCAGGGCAAGGACTTTAGTACATGTCTAGATTTTATACAGCAATTAATCCGCGTTGAAGAGGAGGAGGTACGGGACAATACCGATGTTCGTCAAAAAGATGACATATCTATCCAAGATATTGCCACTATTACCAAAGACCTGGAGACGGAGGCACGAACAGTCATGCAACTCATTGATAAAGGTGAATACACCAAAGCAAAGGAACTCATAGCAGATAACGATATTTTAATAACTTTTATCGTTCAATCGTATAATAGGACCGGGATCAGTCTTCGGAAGGAAGGTGCTTATGACAAAGCCATTGCAGAGTTTGAAAAGGCCCTTACTATTCTGCCTGATGACGAGGGGCTGCATTATAATATGGCCAGAGTGCGGGTAGAGCAAAAGGATTGGAAACGTGCCAAGGCCTCTATTCAGGAGGCCTTGAAAATAAACCCTTTATTTAAAGAGGGTAATGATCTGCTGAAGTATATAAATGCAAAATCTTAACTATTTCGTATAAAGAAGCCCTAAACGCAAAGCAGAAAACAATTTCTCTTTTATAAAAGCCCTGCCGAAAACATTTACAGAGCCCATTTTTTCAAATGCAAAGCAGTCAACGGACTAGCAAACTTTGATTTTTCAGTAAAGAGACCAATCCCTACTTCAAATACCATCTTCAATTGTAAGTAATGGCATGACTATTGAATACAATCGTTTTTTAGCACGAAGATGCTTGAAGCATCTGAAAAATGAAATGATAAGTGTATGAAAATGAAGAATGCTATTAAGGACGAAAGCCATTCTCTGTCGGACGACCTATTTAAGCAAGGTGAAGCCTTTTTTGGCGAAGGGCGATGCGAAGAAGCGAAACAATGTTTTCTTTCGGTGCTTGAAAAAGATCCCTGCAACACGGAAGCATTGAACAATCTGGGAGTCATCATCTATGGTGAGGGTAACATCAAGACAGCGGCTGAACTCTTCCTCAGGGTCCTCTCCATTGATCCTTATTACAGGGACGCAACTCTTAATCTTACACATGCGCTGAGAATGACAGATCAGCTGCCGGTGATAGAGCCCTTTCTAAGAAAGTTGGTACAGCGAAATCCCCAGGACGAGGGAATCAGAAACATCCTTGATGAGATCGATCTTCTCCTTCACCAGGGCACACATAAAATATCTATGATGCCCGTCGACAAGTTGAGAAATGTGGATTACAGCCTGAGGAAGGCAGAATCTATCTACATCGAAATTTCAGGGCTCTGCAATGGAAGGTGCTTGTATTGCGCTCAATCACGCCTGAGAGAAGCGAAAAATTTTGGAAGCATAATATCCGCTTCACTGTTCGAGCGGATTTTGAAACGCCTTTTGGAACTGAATATAATAGACAGATCCACGACCAACAGTATTTCTCTCTATATCTGGGGAGAACCTTTTTTGAACCCACAGATTAATGATATCCTGCAAATACTGAGAAAGAATGATCTCTATGCGCGTATCAGTTCCAACTTTATTAAAAGTCCTGAAATAGAAAGTAAAAATCTTCCAACAATTGGCGTCCTGACGTTCAGCCTTTCTGGGTTCAGCCAGGATAGCTATGGTAAGATTCACGGCGCGTCTTTGAGCAAAACCCTTGAGAATTTTGAGCATATATATGAAAAACTGAGGATACATTCTCCTGAAACACTTATTTATATTGCCTGGCACCGGTATTTATTCAATGAAAGCGAATTCTGGGAC
>DATKLL010000128.1:0-43034 GCA_035542475.1 Syntrophales bacterium | reverse complement strand
AGCCGGGGATATAAATCCCAACGGCGGCGCCATAGCCCTTGGGCATCCGCTGGGCGCTACAGGCGGGAAACTGACGGCCCAGCTCCTGTATGAGTTGAAGAGGCGCAAGGCTAAGCGGGGTATCGTCTCTATGTGCATCGCTGGCGGCATGGGGGCTGCCGGTATCTTTGAAATGATATAACCTTCCGGTTACCAGGGTGTTGGGAAGAGAAGCCATGGCTGATATTGTCATGGCTTCTCTTTTTATTTCGGATGGACATTGGAAATGGTGAGCCTCAAAAAAAAATTAATCGACGTGTTCTGCTGGGTCAATAATCCCCGCCTCTCTGAATCCTTTTTTTCTTAAAAGGCAGCTGTCACAATGCTCGCATGCTTTTCCAGATGGGGTAGGATCATAACAACTATGGGTAATGCTGTAGTCGACGCCCAACTCAATTCCACGCCTGATGATTTCGGCTTTCGACATATGCATGAGGGGCGTCCTTATTCTGACAAGGGTTTTGCCCTCGACGCCGGCTTTGGTAGCCAGATTTGCCATGTTTTCGAAAGCTGCGATATATTCCGGGCGGCAATCGGGATAGCCGCTGTAATCAATGGCGTTCACGCCGATGAAGATGTCAGCTACTTCTAATACCTCTGCCCATGCTAATGCGTAAGAAAGAAAAATAGTATTTCGGGCCGGGACATAAGTGATGGGGATGTCTTTCAGCATTTCACTTTCATCGCGGTTTTTAGGTACATTTATAGAGTCTGTAAGCGCCGATCCTCCGAAGACCCTCAAATCGATATCGATGATCAAGTGCTTTTTAGCACCAAGGGATACAGCAATTTTTTTCGCTGCTTCCAACTCCTGCGAGTGGCGCTGTCCGTAATGGAAACTCAGACTATAGATATCATAGCCTTCCAATTTTGCAATGGCCATGGCCGTCATGGAATCTACACCACCGCTGGAAAGAACAATCGCTTTCTTATGATGACCCATAATGCCTCTCTTTAAACTCCTCTCGTTTCAGATCCCCAGATAATTTTATGCAACTGTATCTGCAGCCTCACGTCGAGGTGATCTGCCAGTATCCACTCCGCCAGGAGTTTTGAATCCATTTTGTTGTAAAGGGTAGAAAAAAGAGGCGGTTTTAATTTCAGATTTTTTTTTCTGATCAGAGAAATAATATTTTGAGCATACAAATAGTCTTCCCTGCTTCCAATAACGAATTTAATTTCATCTTTGACTGAGAGCCTTTTTAAATTTTCCAGGTCGTTTTTTTCCTCCTGACCGCTTGACGGACACTTGATATCCAGTATCTTCACACAGCGTTCATCAATTGTGCTGATATCAATGCTGCCATTGGTTTCAAGCAATACTTCAAAGCCCTTTTCAAGCAGACGGTATGTCAGGTCCGGAGTTTCTTCCTGGATAAGTGGTTCTCCCCCCGTAATTTCTACCAATCGGCACCTGTAGGACATTACCCGGTCGATGATCTCTCCAATTTTCAGGTCTTTGCCTTCTTCATATGCGTAGCGGGTATCGCAATATGAGCATCGGAGGTTGCAACCGGTTAGCCTCACAAAGACACAGGGAAGCCCGGCATAGGATGATTCCCCCTGGATACTGTAGAAGATCTCATTGACTTTAAGCAATTACTCCTCCCAGTAATAGACCCCCGCGCTCCGCGTCTCGGAGACCTTAACTTTAGAAACCTTAGCATCAGCTGAATTGATCTTTTTCCCCAGTTCCCTGTATAGGAATCTGGCAATATTTTCGGATGAGGGATTCGTGTCTTTGAATTCAGGATGCTCATTCAGGCAGGAATGGTCAAGATCATCAATTACATTTTTGATGGCTTGTCTTATATCTCTGAAATCAACACCGATGCCGATACTATTGAGTTCCAGACACTTCACAAATACTTCTACAATCCAGTTGTGCCCATGAACCTGTGCGCAGTTGCCCTGATAACCGGTCAATGAGTGGGCGGCGGAAAATTGGGATTCTACGCAAATTTCAAAAATTCCGGGCATAGTACCTACCTGTTCTTTGCATTTTTATTTAGTATCCTCGATTCCCTGTTTTACAAGCTTTGCTTTTTCATAATGGTAGGCCGCTTCTTTATACAGTCCTCTTCTTTCTAAAATTTCAGCCAGATAATAGTGGGCTTGGGGATATTCCAATCCCAGCTTTATTGCTTCTTGAAAATGTTTCATAGCCTCGTCATCTCTTCCCAGACGCATCAATACGACGCCGAGATTGCTATGGGCACGCGCGTGCCTCTGATCCAGACGCAGCGCAATTTCATACTGTTCTACGGCCTTAAGATTTCTCCCCAGCATCGCTAAGGCAACGCCCATGCTGTTATGAATGGTGGCGTCTTCTTTCTTTATGACTATTGCTTTATTAAAATAGCTCAATGCTTCATCCGGTTTATCCTGTTCAATCAAATAAAGACCTATGTTTTTATAAGCCATGAAGTTGTTACTGGTCACGCGAATTGCCTGTTGATACAACGTATAACTATTTTCCCAATGTTTTACCTGAAAATGAGTGCTTATTAACAAGAAAACGAGTATTCCAAAAAAAATCAAAACCGTTACTTTAGTTAAAATCTGCTTCTTCAGTATACTAAATACTCCCCATGTTAACATTATATAAATCCCTATAGCAGGTACATAGGTGTATCGGTCCGCCATGGACTGAGCCCCGGCTTGAACTACCCCAATCACAGGAACCAGCGTGCCCAAGTACCAGAACCAGCCTACTGTCAAGAAAGGCAATCTACGGTAAAAAATACACACAAAAACAGTGACGATTACAAGACTTGATGCTACTAAAACCAAATGCCAGACATTCAATTGATAATTGAACGGATAAAAAACGGCTAAATCAACGGGCCAGAAAATCTTTTTTATATACAATCCATAGGATAAGACGGCATTGCTCAGACGCTGCAAAAAAGGCACAGCCTCCAAAGTAGCCACTGTCTTTACTGAATAAGCCGCATACAATGCCAGGTAAATTGAAATAGCGGATAGAACCATCAGTGGGATTTTTTCTAAAATCAGAAAGGATATCTTTTCAGTTCCTCGGATTTTGCCCGCCGTATATCCTTCCACTAATTTTTCATCCTCGTAATCGATGGTTGTGCGCTGCAGCGGCCAATAATCTAAAAGCAGCAGCACAAACGGCAGCGTCACCAGCATCGACTTGGACATTAACCCTAAAGCAAAACAAAAAACCACCGGTAAGTATCTTTTCCATCCAGGAGATTTTACATACCAGGCATACAAGATCATGGTTAATATCCAGAAGAAAGTACTCAACACATTCTTGCGCTCCGCTATCCATGCCACAGATTCCACATTTAGCGGATGAAGGGCGAATAAAGCCGCAACAAAGGCGCTGCGCCAGATCAGTCCGGTAATGGATTCTAAAAACAAAAAGAGCAAAATCGTGTTAAAGATGTGAATGATAACGTTTGTCCAATGATGACCACCGGCTTTATCTCCAAACAACTGCCAATCCAGCATGTGCGACATCATCGTCAAAGGATGCCAATGACCTGTATGAACATCGGTAAAACAATAGACAATGCCACGGATATTAATGCCCTGTCGGACCTGATAATTTTTCGTGGTGTAAATGGTATCATCATAACTTGTGAATTCGCAGAATTGGACCGGCCAATAAACGGCAAGAATCATGATGCTAAGTATAAGACTAATTAATATCACTACATGTTTCTTGGTCATGTTATATTCGGGAGTCATAATAACATCCAACTTTTTGGATTAATTTTCCTTTTCTACGGCTATTATCTAATGTATAGACGCAGACTTCTCGACCCCGACGGGGTATAGTTTTTTAATCCAATATCGATAACGTAAATTAATCAACATCTTAATGTATTTTTTTAATCTCTTCGGCGACTCAGGTATTATTAGAATCAAACGAAAGGTCTTTGTACCCGGGATCATATATGATCGGTGTTTTTTCCCCGCTGATCCACCTTGACACAGCTTCCGGCGAATTGTTTCGCGTAGCGTTTCATCTCTGAAGCGGCCTCCATTATTTCACCGTGATGGCTGAATGATCTTTTGTCGGTATCTGTTATTCCTATGGAGATACTTGTGGTCGGTATTTTCGCCCTGTTGCCCTTCCGATCTGTGGCGATTATATAACCGGCATCCCAGTCCTCAGGGTCGTAAAACCCTATCACTACCCTGTCGAACTGTTCGATAATAGTTTGTGCCGCAGTTATGATCAGGTCAGGTTTCATAATGATGACAAAATCATCCCCCCCAATGTGACCGACAAAACATCCCTGTGACTGCGTGGCTTTCACGATATTGAAGATGATCCTGCCCGTCATACGGATGAGATCGTCTCCCCGGCCGAATCCGTAGCGGTCGTTAAAGGGCTTGAAGTTGTCGAGATCTGCGTAAGCGAGAGCAAATATCTCGTTATTGGCCAGCCTTCGCTGTATCTGGCGGGTAATGGAAAGGTTGCCGGGCAGGCGTGTGAGTGGATTTATTTCTATGACCCGGTCAAGGCGCATAATACCTAACTTAACCCTTGAGAGAATTTCACTCTTCACATCCTCCTTCTTGATATAGTCATCAAAGAGGATATTTTCCCATCCTGCCGGGTCTATATAGCCGTCAAAGACAACTAATACGGGGAGGCGGCTGAACAGAGGGTCTTCTTTAAGGAGATTGAGGAAGGAGATCGTCTTCTCATCATCTCTTTCAATCTCGATTATTATAAGGGAGGGCGTATCATTATAAATATATTCCAGCGCCGGCTGGATATTTCTGAATGATGCTGTCCGGTAATGATCTTTCAGGATTTGGCTCGTCAGCGTCTGAAATGAGACATCTCCGCTGATAATCGTCACCGTTTCCATGATTAGAGCAACACCTCCTGAGTCGCGTCAATGGACCCCTCCAGATCACGGAAAACTTCAAAAATATCCTGTTCCGTAAGCTCAAGTCTATCAAAGGCGGCGTCATCAATTATAGGCACGATTTGGTCGCCTGAAAAGCCGAGCCCCCTTGCCTTTGTAAGGATGTCTGCGAGATGAACGATCGCAGTTTCCAGGGGGAATGATTCTGCGGATCTTGGCTGGTGATGATAGAAAATTGCTTCGGTAAGTTTTTTGGGGAAACGCCATTTTTCGGACAAGACACCGCCGAGTACGGCATGGTTGTCCGCAAAGAATTGCTTTTCCGCTTTTCCAATGGAAATATTTTCCTGTTCGGCGCAGGCAAGGGCAGCTTCGTACGACTTGGTAAATTCAAGCGCCATGACCACCTTGCCGATGTCGTGGATAAGGCCTGCAACATAAGCCTCTTCAGGTTCTCTCAGCCCCTTTCTCTGTGCAATAATCCTGGAAGCGGCGGCGCATCCCATTGAATGCTCGTAGAGGCCAACCATCGCCTTCTGCATAAGTTCGAAGACCGATATACCTAGAAGAAGTCCCTTAACGACATTAAGGCCGAGGAGCATGATTGCATGAGATACAGAGGCAATCCGTCCGGGAAAACCGTATACGGCGGAGTTTACCATCTTGAGGATGCGGAAAGTGAGGGCCGGATCTGACTGCACAAAACCTGCTATTTCGGTCAAAGAGACATTTGGTTTTTCAATGATGCGGGACAGTCTCTTTAGTGTCTCGGGCACCGTGGGGAGATTGCCGATGTTTGCAATGCGGTGGCGAAGCACTTTTGATTCTATAATATCATTCATAGAGACTCCTGATGTGCTTTTCCGCTGCCCTCTTTATTATTTCCATCCGGCGGTTGTCCTCAGGCATCTGGAATCGCTTCTCCAAAGCAGCGAGCATTTCATCCAGAGGTACTTCCATCTCTTGTTTTCCTTCCACGTACACCGCTCCCTCCAGTTCCATATCCTGAATCCTTGTTATCCAGGTGTCTGTAAGCTCTGTGCCTTCACCCAGAAGCGCCATGCCTGCCTTGTTCATTATCGGTTTAGCAAGTCGCATCCCCGGCATGAGTTTGTCGGGTGGGACTTTTATCATTACTGACCTCCATTATAAATTTGTCGTATTAACGGTTTCTCTAACAAAAGTGAGAGATTATGCCTTGCCGTCACTTCCCAATACGTTGATGATCTTGTGTCTGTAAAGCTCTTTCAATGCATCGCGGGCGGGACCCAGATATTTTCTCGGGTCAAACTCATCGGGTTTTTCATAGAAGACTTTTCTTATAGCTGCTGTCACAGCTAGTCTTCCGTCAGAGTCTATGTTGATTTTGCATACTGCCGAAGCCGCTGCCCGGCGCAGCTGTTCTTCGGAAATACCCACAGTGTCTTCGAGTTTGCCGCCATATTTGTTAATCTCATTTACGATGCTTTGCGGTATGGAAGAGGCGCCATGCAAAACAATGGGGAAGCCCGGTATTCGTTTTTCCACTTCCTCCAGTATGTCGAATCTAAGCGGGGTAGGAGCTTCACCGGGTTTCACTTTGAATTTATACGCTCCGTGTGATGTCCCGATTGATATTGCAAGCGAATCAACACCAGTACGTTTTACAAAGTCTTCTACTTCTTCAGGTTTGGTGTAATGGGTTTGTCCGGATGATACTTCATCTTCGATCCCTGCAAGAACTCCCAATTCCCCTTCAACGGTGACATCGTACTGATGGGAGAAGTCAACAACCCGCTTGGTGAGCTTTATATTCTCCTCATACGAAAGATGTGAACCATCAATCATTACAGAGGAGAATCCTGTTTCGATACAGGATTTCGCCAGGTCATATGAATCGCCGTGGTCCAGATGCAGGACTATGGGTATAGCAAGTCCCATCTGTTTAGCCACCTCTACGGCTCCTTTCGCCATGTGTTGCAGCAAGGTTTGATTTGCATATTGACGGGCGCCCTTTGATACCTGCAGGATAACCGGGGATCTTGTTTCCACACTGGCGGCAATTATGGCCTGCAATTGTTCTAAATTATTGAAATTAAATGCCGGTACGGCGTATCCGCCTTTCATGGCTTTTTTAAACAATTCTCCGGTATTCACCAATCCCAGTTCTCTATAATGTACCATACTTTCCTATTCTTCTATTATGATTGCTTCAGTTGGGCAGTCATCCGCCGCTTCTCTGACAGCGTCATACAATGACGCCTTTATCGTTGTCACTTTCACATTCGCCAGATCGTCCACCAGCTCGAAAACCTCCGGGCAGGTTTCCGTGCATAATCCGCATCCGGTACAAAGGTCTTTGTCGATGCTTACTTTCATAAGATACTCCTTTTTTAATTTATCGTGATAGAATTACTTTGCTGCAAGTATACGGGAAACACATTCCCGTGTCAAAGGGAAAGCGATGTGTGGATGCCCGTTGACATGGAGGCTGAATTCTCCTATAGTGACGCCGAAGTAAATAGATACTGAACATGATTTTCAAAACGGAAAAGGGGACAGCCGGGAGATAGACCGCATGAGCAATCATCCAATTATCGGGCTTAACATGTCCATGGATCTGATAGATAAATACGAAAAATATGGGCTGCTGGTGCCGGTCAGCTATGTGGATGCCGTAGCACGTGCCAGCGGAGTACCGATTTGCCTGCCGCCTAGCGACGACTTTACAATTATAAAGAGGATGTTGCAGCTTGTCGATGGTGTTGTTCTTATAGGAGGTGATGACTACTGGCCAGATCACTTCGGTGGGCATCCTCAGCCGGACGATGAACTGATGCCGGAGCGACGGGACCGGTTTGACCTTGAGTTTGCAAAACTGGCATTGAATGAGAGTACACTGCCTGTTCTAGGTATCTGCGGCGGTCATCAACTTATCGGCATTGCGCAGGGTGGGGCACTAATACAGGACATAAGGACAGAATGGAACAGCCCCGCAGATTGTCCATCCATTCCGCACTCAAGGAAGGAAAGAAATGACGAAAAAGGCCCTACCTTCCGCCACCCGCTGCGCCTGGAGTCGGGCAGCCTCGTTGAACGGGCAGCGAAAGTGTCAGCAAACCACATGCTCATGACAAATTCCAGCCACCACCAGGCCGTGCATCCCCAAAGGACAGGCAGATATCTTCGTGCCTCCGCGTGGACACCGGACGGCGTGGTTGAGGCTATAGAACCGTCGCTTGACTCACCCTGGGCTCTCTCGGGAAGATTCATACTGGGTGTTCAATGGCATCCGGAGCAGATGCAGGATGAAGAACCTCAACGGAATATTTTTCGTGCGTTCGTCGAGTCGGCCCGGAAAAAATGATCCTCTTAAGATTATTATTGATTGAATGATGGAGCGGAATCCCCTAAACTGGTTTAAGGTTTATTTAAGCGGAAAAATGCCCCTGATGCTGGTCCTCGGTTTTGCCTCCGGCATGCCGCTCGCGCTCACCGGCGCTACCCTTTCCGCATGGATGGTTTCGGAGGGTGTTGATATAAAAACCATCGGACTATATTCTCTTGTTGGCTTGCCTTACGCATTCAAGTTTTTATGGTCACCGCTGATGGACAGGTTTGTGCCGCCGTTTCTGGGGAGGAGGCGGGGCTGGATGATCGTCACGCAGCTGGCGCTCATTCTCACAATCTCCGCGATGGGCTTCTTCAATCCCGCATCTATGCCGCTGCTCATTGCCGCCATAGCGCTCGCCCTTGCTTTCTTCAGCGCCAGCCAGGATATTGTCCTCGATGCGTACCGGACAGAGTATTTGAAGCCCGAAGAACGGGGAGCAGGTGTCGGTGTATGGATTATGGGCTACCGAATCGCCCTCCTGGTAAGCGGCGCCGTCGCCCTGATTCTTTCCGACCATCTCTCCTGGAAGATGGTCTATTTTATTATGGGTCTCTTTATGTTCATCGGTTGCATCGCCACGCTCGTCGCCCCGGAGCCGCTGAAGACCAATCCCGCAAATGAAAGGATTGAACCCCCGAAGAGCCTCTACGAGGCAGCTGTTGCACCGTTTGTGGAATTCTTTAAAAGACCCGGTTCTGTGGAGATTCTTCTCTTTATCATTCTTTACAAGCTCGGAGACATAGCGGCGGCCCAGATGACGACGCCCTACATCCTGAAATATGTCGGCTTTTCACGGACCGAATTGGGGACTATTTACAAAGGTTTCGGTATGGCGGCGACGATAGCGGGTGCTCTCATGGGAGGGGCCATAATGTCGAGGTGGCCTTTGAAGAGGTCCCTTCTTGTCTTTGGAATACTGCAGGGGGTTTCCATCCTGACTTTTATACTCCTGGAATTTACGGGCCGTCAGATATGGGCCCTTGCCGTAGTCATCGGGACTGAGAATTTCTGCGGCGGTATGGGGACTGCGGCATATACGGCATTTCTCATGGGTCTATGCAACAGGAAATTCACTGCCACACAGTATGCCCTACTCAGCAGCCTCATGGCTGTGGGACGCTATGTGACGGCTGCACCGACAGGATATCTTGCCGATGCCGTGGGGTGGGTGATGTTCTTTGTTATCTGCACAGCCTTGGCTCTGCCGGGATTACTGCTCCTTCTGCGATACAATAACTGGGTAGTAGAAATCCAAAATTAAATTGCGGGAAAAGTTATTGCTGTTCCAGTTGTTATTATTCCTGCAGCGCCCTTTCATAGGCTGATTCTGAATATCCGCGGATTTGCCGGCCATTGATGATAACAAAAGGGACGCCGCTTCTTGAATCCAGCTCTTTTTTACGGATTGCTGCTTCTTTATCTTTTTCAATATCATACTCGATGAAATCGATTCCCCGCGATCGGAAGAAATCACGTGCCTTCCGGCAGTATGGGCACCAACTGGTGCCATAAAGGATGACTTCGGGGTTTTTCTTTGTTTCAATAGCAGGTTTTGATTCCTGCTTCTTAACATCTGATACCGGTTCCGTATTTCGGTCTTGAGGAATGTCTCTGTATATTTTCACTTCTCCGGGTGATTTAATGTTCGGCGGCGGTGAATCCGTTATCTGTATTTCTCCGTTCTCATCAACCCACCTGTACATCTCGGCTGTTGATGTTCCGTAAAGGAATAACGCTAATGCCGATAGAACAAAGACTAATGAAATTATTTCTTTCATTTTTTTTGCTGTCGCCGTTTTTTTAGTTCCTGTCCGCATAGTATTCCTTCCTTTCCCAAAAATGATTCTCTTCGTTGAGTTATACGGCAAGATGATTTGAGTGTCAAACAATTAGAGACTGTTGAAAAACATCCATTTGCTTTGTTGCGCTGCAGACCTCGGTGCTCACGTATTACAATATACGCTCAGCACCTCGGTCCTTGCGCGCCTCGCATCTGAACATTTTTGAACAGTCTCTGAAAAATGTGTTTCAACACCCTCATTACTTTCATACCAAAAAAAGAGAAAATGCGGCAAGCAGCAGCATTCCCTGAGTTGTGATTTTCAGACCTGCTAAGGGGATCAAGATCAGGCTCCCAAACAGAGAGCCGATACATCCGCCGATGAGGTCTGCGGAGTAAAGAGATGATACTATACTTTTCTGATCTTTAATTCCATACAGGCTGGCGTAAGCAAAAATACCGGCTACTAAAAAACCCGCCAATGCGAGCAGCCATGAGGTCTGAGCTAAACCGGCAGTGGTGCTCTGTGTTACTTTAGTTGCAACCACAGCGCACAATAGGCAAAATCCGATGATAAGACCGACTCCGTACCATCGTAAAAGTTTTTGACTGTCAATCATTCGGACCACTACTCTGTCTATGGTCATTGCACCAAGGGCAAGGCCTGCCATGAAACTCATCAAGAGCAGTCCTATATCCTGATAGAGTACTCCATGCTTTACCTGATAATAGAGGATGAGGATTGTTTCCAGAACCATTCCCAGGAAACCCGCGACGGCAACCAGCAAACCGCGACGGCAGGCCGGAAAAAAGCGGCTGATCAAAAAAGTGAGGGGCAGGCTGACCCATAACAAGAATGATAATGGCGGTTTTAAAAATCCCCTGTCCATGATCGAAGATAGATCAACGAGGGCGAGGCGTGGATAAAATTTCGACAACCAGATAATGAAGGCGTACTGATAACAAACCGGTCTGATATCGGTGTTTGGCAGTGCGGCTTCTCTCTTTAGTAAATTCCTGATTTCGAAAAACCTGTCGTTTGTAAAGAGATATCTGATGTAATTCGGTGAGATCAATCTCGCAACAATTTTCCTGTCCTGCAACCGGTGGGACATGACTTCCGGTGTGCGCGGCAACGGTTCACGGGAAGCAGTCACAATATTTGTTGTTCCCGGCAGAAACAGCACCTCGGGAAAGACAGCTAGCAGGGCATTATAGATACTGGCGGTACGGCGTGTCAGTGGCAGTGTCCAGAGATTTTCAGCAGTACGAAGCCTGAAACCCAGAATTCCCCCCGGATTCAGTTTTGCGGCGCATTGTGCAAAAAACTCCCGCGTGTAGAAGCGGTTTGCCTGCCCCGATGTCGGTTCCGGCATGCCGATCAGGATGAGGTCGTACATGCCGCTATTTTTGAGATACTGTCTGGGATCGGCAAATGTAATATGGACGTTTGGTTCTCCGAGTGACTTACGGATGTTATCAGGAAGAAACTGTGTCACCAAATTCAGCATGATGGGGTTGAGCTCGACATAATCAATCCGCTTCGGCGCATATTGCTCAATTTCTCTAACGGTCCCTTCAATACCCCCTCCCAGAATCAGCACGTGCTTTGGATTCGGGTGTTGAAGTGCTGCTAAATGGCAGAAGTATTCGGCATCGGTTCCCTCAGTCTCAAATGCAAGAGCGTCATTTTCAAAAACTGAAATCTGATTGTGCAGCTTTGTTACACTGATTCTGCCGTATGGAGAATCAATGCTTTCCAAAAGATTCGGGTGATTCCATATGGTCATCTGCCGGTCAAGCAATGATGTCTCCCAGAGTAGCACCAGAAAAATACAGGCTAATACAGTTGCTGTCCAGCGGAGAGGCGATGTTCCGATTTTCCTCAAAAAGACTATAGGTGTTATAACTGAGGCTAGGGCACACACAAATGCTATAGAGCAATTCTGGAGCCCCCATATGAGAAATAAGGTGGAAAGCAACCCGCCAATTAATCCGCCCGCACTTTCGATGGCATAAGCAACGGCCAGCGTCCTGCCTGTTGACATATATGCCTTTGCAGCCCACTGAAATAAGAGCCCGGACAATAGACCTGCGGGGAGGACGGAAATAACAACAGTAATTAATTGCTGCGGAAAGGAAAGATACGCGCCGGGTACGCCCCCAAAAAGGAGACGACTGGAGCGGATGAACGCAATGTCCAGGGGAAGGGCGATTCCAAAGATAATAAAAAGTACGGCAATTTGGTTTAAGGACGGAAAATGAAATCTGCGTCCGATGAGTGCGCCTGCAGCTGTCCAGAATAGCCATATTCCCAGGGCCAAGAGGTAAATAAGCTCAACCCCATAGAAGGAAACGTTCAGTTCCCGCAGCAGAACAACCTGCCCCAGAATTGAAATCAACCCAATGGAAAGGAGTGATATGGTCATAGAGCTATCTGTGAGGTTATCTGAATTGAGATTCGCTAAATACTACGGCTTGAAATGTTGACAACTGAGCACCCTCTTTCCAGCTACCCGCCGTCAGCCCGGCCTTCAGGCAGAGATTGTCCAGCATTTCATCACGGTTCCACCCCTGTTCCGTCGGCACCTGGGGTAGAAAAACGGCAGAATAACCCTCTTTGGTGAGTAAAACGCCATCCCTGCCGACAACAATATCGGCGGCACCGGATATCTGTTTTACAGGTGTCAGCACGGAGATTTCTATTTCGATATCGTTGAGTTCATCGGCGGTAAGCGGGCTAAACCGTCTGTCATTAAAGGCCGCCTGAATCGCCATGGCGCCGACGAGCTTGCAAAGAGGCTCATCACCGATTATCCGGCCGACGCAGCCGCGTAGTTCTCCCTTTTTTTTGAGTGTAACAAAAACACCCCGCGGCTGTTGCAAGTTCGCATTAAAACCCCTCGCCAATGGAACTGTATCCGTCAAAAATGCCTGGGATATAGTTTTTCTGGCAAAGGTAAGCAAGGCCCTTTTGTCGGATAACCGAAGCGGGGTGGATGCAGCAGACGTTATTGGTTTAGCGGTCCCGCTGATGTTTTTCCCTTCTTCCGCTGTTAATACAACTGCGCCATATCCGACAACGCGCGAGCGATCACCGATAGACACATCTCCTGAATTGGCATAGCTGATAACCACCCCGCGGGTGGCGCCTAAAGATTTGGCTGCAGCCATTGCCGTCAGGATCGGGGCCTCTCCGCAGGCGCTTGTAAGCAGGTTCGGGATGCGTTTATCCGCATGCGCCCGCACGGTTCTTTGAAGTACAGCGGGGTCAAGCTTCGTAATAGCCGCGAGGGTTTCCCTGTCCACGACATTTGCATCTTCCGCAGCCGGGTAGTGGGAAAGGTCAGAACTTGCGACAATCAATGCCCGTTTGTTTTTCAAAACCTTCGCAAGGGCCTGACCGAAACGATTGCATATCATTACGTCCGGCGAACCGACAACTACGGGGACAATCTTTGCCTTGGGAAAGACGACTTGGATGAAAGGAACCATCACTTCAACGGAATGCTCAAGCTCATGGAGTGATTTATCCGGAACACAATCGGCCGGATCTGCTTTCATCAGTGAGGAGACAATATCCCTGTCAATCGAGACCGTACCGAGAGGCGTGCGAAATCCGCCGCCCGGATAGAGAGAAATTTTCTCAAAGTTCGCGCTTGTATGGTTTGTTCCCAGAATGACGACGACATCATATTTTCTATTGCTGACCTGCCTGAACCCGTCGGCGCAAATCTGGCCGGAGAATATGTAACCGGCATGGGGAACGATGATGGCGACGGGTTTCTTAACTCTGACGGGAACTGCATCCTGGAGAAATTTTTCGACGGCTAGTTTTAGCTTGGCCGTGGAGTCAGGATAGAACTTTCCTGCGACAGCAGGTTCGCGAACATCAGCATCTTGCGCTTTAACCGCTTGGCATGCTGCAGCAGAACAGAGACTGATGACAAGCAGTGCAAGAGACAGTCGCAGCCGCAGTCGCAGTATTTTCATTTTCATTAACCTCTTTCTAAACCCACACTCCGGCAATTTTCCGTTTGCAGAATTTACAACGCCCATCCTTTATGTTCATCTCCGTTATAAAAAAACCCTGCCGCTTTATCACCACCTTTTTGCATTTCGGGCAGTAGGTGTGATCCCCCGGATGGCCCGGTACATTACCCACATATGGATAATGCATTCCTTTACTGAGGGCCATATCACGGGCGCGTTCCAGCGTGGCAATAGGCGTGGGAGGGAGATTGAGCAACTGGTAGTCGGGATGAAAGCGTGTGAAGTGAACAGGGACATCGGGACCAACTTCTCCCAATATCCAGTCTATCAGTTCCTGGAGCATCTTGTCGGAATCATTTAATGTGGGAACAACCAGGTTGACGATTTCAAGATGGGCACGGCTCTTGGCTATTTGTTTGATGCTTCTAAGGACAGGATGCAATTCCGCTCCACACACGGTGCGATAAAAATCTTCGCTGTATCCCTTCAGGTCGATCTTAATGGCTCCAAGCACTGTACACATCTCCGCCAGAGGCGACTTATTCATGAATCCACAGCTTATCAGTACGGAACGAATGCCTTGCTTATTCGCATCCCGGGCGATGTCGGTAAGATATTCTGTAAAAACTGCTGGTTCATTATAGGTAAAGGCAATAACAGGTGACTTGCTGGCGGATGCGGAATTGACGATCTTAGCAGGCGGCGTGAATGAGACCTGATGATCTTCCGGCGATGCCTGAGAGATCTCCCAGTTTTGACAGAACTTGCACTTGAGCGGGCATCCAGCAGTTGCCAGAGAGAATGCCGCAGCCCCCGGCAGGTAATGGTATAGGGGTTTCTTTTCGATCGGATCAATGTGGATGGAAACAGGACGACCATAGACGAGGCTCCGCAGTTCTCCATTTGTGTTCATGCGTGTCCGGCATTTACCCCGCTGACCATCTGCAATAATACAACCCTGGGCACAAAGAAGGCACTTAACGATACTTTTCTGATGGACATAGCTCTTGCCTTTTATACTGTCCAGATTGCTGTGGCATGAGAGACAACTGGCGCCTGCTGATACGGGTGAAGTCCAGTAACGGGCTATTGGAGCTGATTGGACAATTTCATCCAGATAACTGCCTGCGAAGGCAAGCCCCAAATCATCATCAGATGAAAACAATTGCCGGAACGGATCTGACAGGATTACGCCTGCACCGCCAATGATAGGGGCAAGCCTTGCTAATGTTGTTAAGAAATCACGTCGTGAAATCATGGTGTCCTTAAGATATCTCTTCTCGCAGGACAGGTGTTATACCTATTCATTATTAGTATAAGAGAAGTGAGAGCAGTAAGTCAATGGGAAGAAATAAAAGCAATTATATTGACGAAAAGCGTAGGGAAAATGTATATTAAAAAAGTAATCTGGGGCTAGTAGAACTAGACTTACAACATCGCGTGAGCGGCATTTAATCGTTATATTTGTAATAATGGCTAAATTTTCCAATACGGTAGCATTTATTACTGGAGCCTCATCAGGTATCGGAGCAGCGCTGGCTCTGGAGCTAGCACGTCAGGATGGTGACGTCGTCCTAGTTGCGCGCCGCCAGGAGCGATTGCAGGAACTTGCCCATGAGATAGAATTGATGGGACGGCGTTCACTGGCACTTCCCTGCGATGTAAGTAACGATGACGATCTGAGGCGCGCTGTAGAAAAGACGAAGGGTGAATTTGGACGGATCGACTATGTCGTTGCCAATGCGGGTTTTGGTGTTGCCGGTCGCTTCGAAAAACTGACCGTTGAAGATTTTCGGCGTCAGTTCGAAACGAATGTGTTCGGCGTGCTCAACACTATTTATGCTACACGGGAATGCCTCATCGCATCTCGCGGATGTCTCGGAATTATCGGCAGCATCAATGGTTACATCGCAACCCCACGTCTCTCAGCCTACTCAATGAGTAAATTCGCTGTCCATGGACTTGCCGAATCCCTGTGGCATGAATTCCGGCCGCATGGCGTCGGTGTTGTCCTGATCGCTCCGGGCTATGTGCACACTGAAATCCGCCAGGTCGATAAATGGGGTGTCCATCATCCTGAAATGCGGGACCGCGTGCCTGCCTGGCTGCAGATATCGTGTGAGGATGCTGCGCGACAGATAGCGCAGGCACTGTACAAGCGCCAGCGAATAAAGGTGATCAGCGGACACGGCAGGTGTTTTGTATTCTTGCAGCGTCACTGTCCGGGGCTCATGTCCGCGATTGTATCAAGGTTAAGTGCCAAAGGGATTATTTAATCCGAATTCAAGAGAGGAAATCAGTATTTTTTCTGTATCACCTTTTGAAATAAGCCAGGACTTTATCTACACGCATACAGTTAAGGATATGCTGCGGCTGGCACCAGCCGCGTCTGGCGATGCCAATACCGAAGCGCATCAATTTCAGCTGGCCGGCAATGTGAGCATCCGTCCCGATGGCAAGCATGACCCCCTGTTCCCGTGCCCGCTGGATGTGAATGTCCTTGAGGTCGAGACGGCTCGGCATTGCGTTGATCTCCAGGACTTTTTTGTGTTTGGCTGCAGCATTGAAGACAGCTTCCATATCAACTGCCGTCGGCTCCCGCTCACCGATGAGGCGGCTCGTCGGGTGGGCAATGATGTCGACATGAGGGTTTTCAATTGCCTTAAGGATACGCCGCGTAACACGATCTTCGCTCTGGTTGAACGATGTATGAACCGCAGCAACGACGATATCAAGCTCGGCCAACATGTGATCGGGCATATCAATAGAACCGTCGGCTCTGATGTCAACTTCCATACCGCAAAGGATGCGAAAGCCTTTGAACTGGCGATTCAGACCTCGGATTTCCTCGGTCTGCTTTTTTAAGCGTTCCTCCGTTAAGCCGTGCGCTATGCCGAGTCCGCTGGAATGGTCGGTGATCGCAATATATTCATAGCCTTCATCCTTTGCAGCTATGGCCATCTCTTCGATGGAGTTATTGCCGTCACTCCATTTTGAATGCGCGTGAAAGTCGCCCCGGATGTCCTTAAGATCAACGAGTCGGGGGACTCTGTGTTCTTCAGCCAATTCAATTTCCCCCTGATCCTCCCTTATCTCCGGTGGGATATATTGCATTCCCAGGCGCCGGTAAAATGCCTCTTCTGTGGCAAATTTTTCGAGCCTGTCTTTGTCGACATCCGTGATTCCGTATTCACTGAGTTTAAGCCCCTTCTTCTGATACTTCGTTCTGAGTGTTATGTTGTGCTGTTTGCTTCCCGTGAAATACTGGAGGAGCGACCCGAATTCATCATGCTCGACCATTCTTAAATCAGTCTGGAGTCCCGGCGACAGGATGACACTCGCTTTCGTCGGCCCTTTGGCAAGGACTTCCTTTACTAGAGGCAGGGCAACGAATTTATTAATAACCATCTCCGGATTGTCAGCGGTTCCCATGATATCGATGTCGCCGACGGTTTCCCGAAATCGTCTCAGGCTTCCAGCAGGAGTCATGTTTTTAACTCCCGGAAGAACCCGGAGTGTATTCAGGATATCCTCAACGATCGGCAGGGCCTGACCGATGGGGATGCGCTGATCCTTGCGGC
Source organism: Syntrophales bacterium (assembly GCA_035542475.1). Classification (GTDB taxonomy): domain Bacteria; phylum Desulfobacterota; class Syntrophia; order Syntrophales; family UBA2185; genus DATKLL01. The sequence continues at coordinate 25,409 of DATKLL010000128.1, read as the reverse complement.
GGGTAGCCTGGATCTGGCGGAGTATGTTTTGCGCAGTCTTGTCGCCCATCCTGAAGAGGTGAGCGACTTTCCCCCCCAGGATGGCCTGTTCCAGCTCCTCTGCGGATCTTATCTTCAACTCTGTTGCCAGCCGGTGCGCTGTCTTCGGTCCGACACCGGGTATTTCTAAAAGTCTTGTTATGCCCTCGGGGAATTCAGCTTTGAGGTCCTCGTACGCTTTGAGCTTTCCGGTCGTTATCAGTTCCGTGCTCTTGTTCGCTATTGCTTCGCCGACTCCGGGGATTTTTTGAAAGTCCTCTCCCTGTTCCAGCATGGCTGCCATTTCTTTGGGGAGGTGTTCGATAACCTGCGCGGCCCGCCGGTAAGCCCTTATTTTAAAAATATTATCCTCCTTGAGTTCGAGAAGGTCGGCCATATCCTGAAACACTCTGGCTATCTCTGAGTTCTTCATTTTTACAAATTCCCCGAAATATAATTAAGCCGGTTTCGTATCCACAGCGCTTCTTCATCAAAGCCTTGATCTTTGCAAAAGACTCTGAGTTTATCGTAGCGCTTTATTATGTCGAATCCTGTGCTGTGCTGGAGCTTGCGGAGACAAACAGGACAGAGGTGTAGAAGCCGGGAGTCACTCTCCTCCAGATGATTGGAACCGTTCATGAGACATTTGAAGAATATGCAGTGTTGTAGTCCGAACATGTGTCCCGTCTCATGAGCAAGGACTTTGCAGCAGCGCTTCAGGAAAATATTCCAGTAATCCGATCCCCGCTTCTGACCATAAAATGCTGGGTCATAGTGGGCAAAACTGTAAACGCCTGTGCGCTCGGTGAGAGACGCCTGACCGAAGACAAAATTCCACGCTGGATCAGGGTAGAGATCCTCCATGGTGATGGCAAGAATGCAGAAACCATCGGATGGTAGCCTTGTCTGGAGAAACTTGAGGACATCACCGGTCAATATCTGACGTTTACCTGTAATTGTGTTGATTCGGGTTGTGAATATTTGGCCTTTCAGGGAAGAAGAAGGAAGGATTTCCGCGTCCATGGCGAAGTATGCACAGGTAAACTCCCTGAGGATGTCCGACGAAGGGCTGCCATCTTCAGAAAAAGTTCCCAAAGGCTGCAGGTATATCTTCTTGCGAATGTTATCAGGCCGGTTGTAGCCTGACCGAAGATATTCTGAAAATGTCTGGCCTTGTTCTCGATGCTCGGCAAGCCAATCACCCGGTTTCGGCACCCCCATGGGTGAAAAATCGCTGCCGGCGTCGAAGGCACGTTTGTGATCCTCAGGGAGTCCTGCTAAAGGCCCGATGGCCTTGATCCGCTCCGATTCTCCTGGTGGTGTGAAAACCATAGCTGCATGTATAAGAAATGCTGTGGCCAAAACAATTGTTAAAAAGGCTTTCATCTGCAAATTAAACTAGTCTATGACAGCAACAAACTTATGAACCCCGTCTGTAGTATTTTTTTATATCTAAATTTAATTTTTTTCGAGTCAACTAAATTATACATAATTATCTAAATTAATGGAAGGACAGTGATAACTGTGATAAATGACTTCATGTTGAGATATAAGGGAAGAGATGGTAAAGGAAACCGTAGGGCTGTTGAAAAATCTGAAGGCTATACAAAGCGCTGATCCCCGCCTGCGTGGGGACGGCATCTGCTGCGTTGCTCTGCAAACCGAAACGCTCAACCCTTCGGCAAGCTCAGGGCAGGCTTAATACAGCCACATGTGTCATGGTGAGCCTGTCGGACTATGAGCGCCTTGCATCTAAGGGTTTTTGAACACCTCACAATAAGGATGTTTTTTAACAATCCCCCTGTCGGAAACTTTGTATTATGTATGTTTTATAGATTGAATTTAATTCTAACCTGGATGTAAGATTTGCCGGTTCATTTCTCTCTTTGAAGCCAACCATATAAACATTGGGGATTTGCCTATGAATTACGCTGCTGAGGCTTTAATTGTAGTAATCGGGATTTGTTTGGGAGCATTGGGTGTTTATCTATCACTCAGGTCGCGGGAAGAGATTTCCGCCCTGCATGAAGAAGTTAAATCGCAGTCAGACAGACGCTCGGCTGCGGAAGAAAAGAGTACGCGTATACCTGAGCTTGAAACAATCATTTCGTCTAAAGAAAAGAAGATAGCGGAGCTGCAAAAAGAAAATGCCGACTTTAAGGCAAAAATGTCGGAGATTGAAACTAGACTTTCTGAGGAACGAAAAGCCGCGGAAGAAAAACTAAGACTTCTTGACGAGGCCCGGCAGAAATTGTCTGATGCATTCAAGGCACTGTCTGCGGATGCACTCAAGAGCAGCAATCAGTCCTTTCTGGAACTTGCGAGAGAGACGCTGGACAGATATCAGGAAGCCGCAAAAGGTGATCTGCAAACTCGGCAGAAGGCCATTGATGAACTTGTCAAACCGTTGAAGGATTCACTGGATAAGGTTGACGGTAAGATTCGTGAAATTGAGAATGTACGTGCAACTGCTTATGTTTCTCTTACAGAGCAGTTAAAATCCCTTGCCACGACACAGAATCTTCTTCAGGCTGAGACGACAAACCTTGTCAGGGCGCTCCGGGCGCCTATAGTCCGTGGACGCTGGGGTGAGATTCAGCTAAAGAGGGTGGTGGAAATTGCCGGCATGGTTGAATACTGCGATTTCATGCAACAGGAATCTGTTACGACTGAAGACGGCCGCTTTCGTCCGGACATGGTCATAAAGCTTCCTAACGATAGCAACATTGTGGTGGATTCCAAGGCGCCCCTGCAGGCTTACCTCGAGTCATTGGAGACTCTGGACGAAGCAACCCGTGTGGCAAAGCTGAAGGAACATGCCCGGCATATAAGGAATCATTTAATCGGCCTGGGATCAAAGGCTTACTGGGATCAGTTTAAACCGACGCCGGAATTTGCTGTACTGTTTCTCCCCGGTGAAACCTTTTTCAGCGCCGCTCTGGAGCAGGATCCGGGTTTGATTGAGTTCGGTGTAGATCAACGGGTTATACTGGCAACGCCAACTACACTAATTGCATTACTGAAGGCAGTGGCGTACGGCTGGCGCCAGGAGAAACTTGCGGAAAATGCCCAGGAGATAAGTGATCTCGGCATGGCCCTCTATGATCGCATCAGAGTTCTGGCTGGGCACTTTTCGGAGATGGGGAAAAACCTGGATCGGACTGTGGAATTCTACAATAAAGCCGTAGGATCTCTGGAGGGGAGAGTGCTCGTGACCGCGCGGAAATTCAAAGAGCTGGGAGCTTCGACCGGAGAAGACATAGAGTTTGTGGAAAATATTGATAGATCTGCGAGATCATTGAGATCGACAGAAATGGCCGTTGATTTGTCGGAATCGGATGAAAGCAACAGTAAGATTATTGAGGAATAAATTATGAAATTGTTGCATCTGGTAAGCTTGGAAGGTTCAGGAAAGAAAGCCTTAATAAAAAGTTCCCTCCGTATTTTGATATTTATTGTGTGTTTGATATTGCTGGAGCGAACCCCGGCATGGGGTGATCTTCCTCTTATCCTTGAACCACCTTCTTCCGATTCGATGATTTCATCTCTTAATATAAAGGGGCCGCTTAATTTTTGCGGTGAGCCTGTCCCGTTGGATAACCAGGAAGTGCGAGAGAGATTTGAGAAGGAGCTGCTGGTTACTCTCTGGAATCGTCCACAGATTATTCTGTGGATGAAAAGATCCGGCCGTTTTATGCCTTTCATTGAGGAAATACTGAAGCAGAATAATATGCCGGAGGACCTAAAATATCTGGCAATAGTAGAAAGTTCACTGATATCACATGTGAGTTCTTCCAAGGGTGCAAAAGGATACTGGCAGTTTATGGAAGATACAGGAAAAAGATATGGTCTGAAGGTCGATTCGGACATTGATGAACGCAGAAATTTTTTTTCGTCCACCAGGGCCGCCATCAGTTATCTGAAAAAACTTTATGGAGACTTTGGTTCGTGGACGCTGGCAGCCGCGGCCTATAATATGGGAGAAGAGGGCTTGAAGACAGAGATTATGGTCCAGAAGGAGAACACCTATTATAATCTCTATCTCCCGGTAGAGACACAGCAATATATTTTCCGTGCGATTTCTGCCAAGGTGATTTTGTCCAACCCTGAAAAATATGGATTCAAATTAACCAAGGAAGATATTTATCTGCCCTTGCAATTTGAATATGTCGAATTGATGTGCGATCAGGATACCCCCATCTCTATCGTTGCTCAGGCTGCAAAAACGTATTTCAAGGTTATTAGGGACTTGAACCCTGAGATAAGGGGGCATTATCTGGTCAAAGGGCGACATGTCATTCTAATTCCGATGGGCGCTGCTGAGGGGTTTCAGACGAGGTTTGAAGATTTATTTAAAAAATGGCTAGCAGAACGCAAAGAACATACGTATGTGGTCAAAAAGGGGGAGACACTTACTTCGATAGCTGCGCACTTTAATGTACCGGTACAAGCTATACTCATCTGGAACAATCTGGGGGCTAAAAAACATGTTAAGCCGGGGGATCGGCTGTTTGTTTTCCCGGGTGAAGGGGAAAAAAAATAAGAAGCAATTTGATATGAAAGTAATATCTTTTTAATCCAGCATCGCCGATTCGGTTGATGGATGAAAAATTTAGGAGAATCATGGAAAATTCATGAAGAAATATATTTTGCGATGGCCTTGAACATATTAATTTTAAATAATATTATGAAAATCTTGACAATCCGAATTTTATGGCTATTAATTATTAAAAAAATAATGTTAAGGGAGAGGAGGAGAGGAGTGTATGAAATTCAAGCCTTTAAATGATTATGTACTGGTTTCCCACATTAAAACTGAAGAAAAGACGTCGGGTGGTATTATTATCCCTGATACGGCGAAGGAAAAGCCGCAGGAAGGAAAGGTGATCGCTGCAGGTCCCGGAAGACGTGATCGTGACGGCAACAGGATTGCTATGGAGCTAAAAGAAGGGGACCGGGTAATGTTCGGTAAATATTCCGGAACTGAAATTAAGATCGATGGTGTTGATCACATTATCATGAAAGAAGATGAAATATTCTGTATTACAGGTTGATGAAGGGAGGTTATAAAGATGGCGGCGAAAGAGATCAAATATGATGCGGTTGCCCGTGAAAAAATGTTGAAGGGTGTGGATACCCTGGCGGGCGCTGTAAAGGTTACGCTCGGTCCTAAAGGAAGAAATGTTGTCCTTGCAAAGTCCTGGGGTTCCCCGACAATCACCAAAGATGGGGTAACAGTAGCGAAGGAGATAGAACTGGCGGACAAGTTTGAAAACATGGGTGCGCAGATGGTGAAAGAGGTGGCCTCCAAGACCTCTGATGTGGCTGGTGACGGCACCACAACTGCAACAATCCTGGCGGAAGCTATATATCGTGAAGGGTCTAAACTTGTAACCGCTGGTGTGAACCCCATGTCCCTCAAGAGAGGTATTGATAAAGGCGTGCAGATTGTTGTGGATGAACTGAAAAAGATATCCAAGCCGATAAAAGACAAGAAGGAGATTACACAGATTGGCACTATCTCCGCCAATAACGACCGGACAATTGGTGAGATCATCTCCGAATCAATGGAGAAGGTGGGCAAGGAAGGTGTAATTACCGTGGAAGAAGCAAAATCTATTGAGACAACCCTGGAGATTGTCGAAGGGATGCAATTTGATCGGGGCTATATTTCCCCGTATTTTGTAACAGATCCGGAGAAAATGGAGGTTCACCTGGATGACCCATACATTTTGCTCAACGAGAAAAAGATAAGCAGCATGAAAGACATGGTCCCCATCCTGGAACAGATAGCCAAAATGGGAAAGCCGGTAGTGATTATCGCTGAGGATGTTGAAGGCGAGGCCCTGGCTACCCTGGTCGTTAATAAGATTCGCGGCACCCTCAAATGTGCGGCTGTAAAGGCCCCCGGCTTTGGCGACAGAAGGAAAGCAATGCTTGAGGATATTGCCGTTTTGACGGGAGGAAAGGTCATTTCGGAGGATTTAGGCGTCAAATTGGAAAACGTTTCTTTAAAAGATTTAGGGACATGCAAGCGTCTTACCATTGACAAGGATAACACGACCATTGTTGACGGCGGCGGGAAGAAAGCGGATATCGAAGGCAGGGTTAAACAGATTCGGGTTCAGATTGAGGAAACCACCTCAAATTATGACAAGGAAAAATTGCAGGAACGGCTGGCCAAGCTGGTTGGTGGTGTTGCAGTGATAAAGGTAGGCGCAGCTACGGAATTTGAGATGAAAGAAAAGAAGGCGCGCGTTGAGGACGCATTGAATGCGACACGGGCGGCCGTGGAGGAAGGCATAGTACCTGGCGGAGGAGTTGCATATCTGAGGAGTTTGCCTGCTCTGGCAAAGGCCAAAATCGCCGATGATGAAGAATACGGGTTGAAAATCGTTAAACGGGCCATTGAGGAACCGACGAGGCAGATTGCCATCAATGCGGGGTTTGAAGGTTCGATTGTCGTGGAAAAAGTAAAAACTGGCAAAAATGATTTTGGATTTGATGCTGAAAACGGCAAGTATGTGAACATGACAAAGGAAGGCATTATTGACCCGACGAAAGTATCCCGTTTTGCCCTTCAAAATGCCGCCTCTGTGGCTTCTTTGCTCCTTACTACGGAAGCCATGGTGGCTGAGAAACCCAAGAAGAAATCGGCACCGGCAATGCCGGGAGGAATGCCGCCGGACATGGGGGATTATGACTATTAAGTGATTTTGTGATTAAATCCAGCAGGACTCCCGGATAGTAATCAAATATCCGGGAGTTTTTTTATATTCGATGAGTTTAATATTTCGACGAGGAGCAATTTACAATCAGGCAGGAAAGGACAAAGATGTTGCATATGAAAATGTTTTTTTCCGGCCGCATTTTCCGATGGATAAATGTGGCATGGAATGTGCAGTTATTTTCGTTCTAATTTCATAATAGAATGATTGTATAATTAATGATTCCTATCCATGATATCAATGCTGCTGAATTTAATAGACTTCGCGTCGCGTGTGCTTATCTCTTTTCGTTGGAGCACGCAAAAAATACCGAATTTCTCAGAAGCTTAAACCCGGTTTCTGTCAAAAAAGCGTTCAGGGATAAAGCAAAAAGATATCATCCTGACTTACATATCCATGAATCAAAAGAAATGCTTTATCAACGAAAAGAGCGTTTCCTAAAAATCCAGGAGTCTTATGAACATCTAAACAATTATTTTCGGGAAAACCCGATTACACTTTTTGCCCAGGGGGCCGGGCGTGGTGACATTATCGCTGTCGGTGGTGCCAAGGGAGGAATAGGCAAAAGCATATTTGCAGTCAATCTGGCCATACTGTTGTCGTCCATCGGCAGCAAGACAGTCCTTATTGATCTTGATCTCGGAGGAGCAAATCTTCACCTGTATCTGGGAGAAACGGCCCTCAAAGGGACGATCAATGATTTCTTGAATAAAACAGTACCAGATCTTCAAGATATCGCGATTCTCAGCAAATACGGTCCTCTGCTTATTGGTGGGGACAGTTCACAACTCGGAGCGGCAAACATCAGCTTTAACCAAAAACTAAGACTGCTTAAGGCCATCAAGCAGATTGAGGCGGATTATGTGATTTTAGATCTAGGAGGGGATACCTCGTTCAACATCATAGATTTTTTCCTTGCGGCGGATTATGGCATCATATTAACGACGTGCGATCCGGCCTCCTATTTGGAGGCTTATAATTTCCTGAAGGTTGCTCTTTACAGGAAATTATACAGGATATTTGGCACAGAATCAGAATTTAATGAAAGGAAAAATTCGGAGCTCGAGTATCTTATACAAGAATTCATCTTGCGTAAACCCCAATCGAGTATAAAAACAATACAGAATCTGCTTGCTTTGGTTAAGGAAAAACACCCTTCACATTTATCGCTGATAAACGAAGTTGTTTCTACTTACCATCCCAACCTTGCGATCAACCGCGTTACAGATCAGTGTAATGTAAACGAGGTGGTCGAAAGAATAAAGTTGATTTCAAAAAAAATGCTCTCTGTAAACGTCAAATATTTGGGGAGTATCCCCTATCAACCGGAGATAGAAGTCAGCGTCAGAGAACTTATACCCGTTGTTGCCAAGTATCCACAGGGTGTTCTGGCTAAAAAGGCACGCAACTTTCTGAACAAGTTTTTAAAATGTTGAAATAGGCATGCAATCCTGTCTTTCAACATTCGGTATTTAATTCATTCCGGAAAATTTTTCCTATTGCGTAGGTTACGCTGAGGAAGACAGTGTCAGATTCCTTACCACATTCAGCAGGCCATTCAGGAGATCATTCATTTTATCAAAATTCAAGGTATCGATACTATCTGTTTGTGCATGGTAATTCGGATTTCGATAAAAGGCGGTGTCTGTAATCATAACGGCCGGATATCCCATTTTCCAGAATGAGCGATGATCAGAAAAGTCAACGCCCGGAATAAAACTGACCGTTGAGAGGGTTTCAATGTGGATACTGGAACTTTCCCGCAAGGATTTCTTAACCTTTTCCACAAGGTCCCTCGAACTCATATTGCCGACGATAGCTATAAAATTGGGAGTTGATGGATATACCATATTCATCAGGGGGAGAGGGAAGGACTGACCGCCTTTCTTATCGGCATAATATCCTAACATTTCAAGGCAAATCATGGATTTGATATTTTCATTTCTGGCTTTAGCTTCCGCTGCATAGACATAGCTCCCCATGTATTTAGATCTGAACACGGGAGGTTCTTCAATGACAAAAAAAATCAACTTCAACGTCCTTGCGGGTGAAAAATTTTTCGATATCCGGCAGATTTCAAGAAGTACGGCCACGGCGCTGGCGTTATCATCGGCACCGGGGGTGCCATATACGGTATCATAGTGAGCACCGATGATAACCGTTTCAGCAGGGCTTTTTGAGCCTGTCATTGAAACGATTATATTGCTATATTCTCTGCCATTGTAGATAAAGGTTTGAAGCGCCGGTTCACAGCCGAAATCTTTCAGGCTGGAAACGATGTAATCCTTTGTTGCCGTTATTTTGTCATATTCATATACGCTCCTTGAACCAATATGTACGCTTAAATGTTCTACATGCTTATATAACCGGTGAGCATCTCCGCTCTGCGTCGCGGCCGGTCTGCCGACTGACACGGAAGGAGTAAACCGTATTTTGAGCACGGAGTAGATAAGAAATGCGGCAAGAAAAATAATAATTGAGAAAATATAAATAATCATTTTTTTCATCGCCAGATCAAGCGTTCATTACAAAATTTATTAATATTCGCAGCCGGCATTATATACTAAAAATATGCAACAAAAAATTATTTCGTTTTGTGTCTGAAAAAAAGTTAAGTAGCTGTACATGGTTTTCTTCTTGAAAAGAACCTTCCTTTAGGCTATAAAAAACCATTATCGGGCGGTTAACTCAGTGGGAGAGTGCTACCTTCACACGGTAGAAGTCACTGGTTCAAATCCAGTACCGCCTACCAATGATATTAACAGCTTAGCCAGTTGCGGTTAACTTTTTATTGATTAGCAAATTGTAACGAGTTTCTGAAAAATAGCATATTCCAGGCCTGTAAGCTGCTTACCTTATTTATTTGTTTCAGAAGGTCTGCTTAAACCTTCGGTACTACTGGGCCAATTCTGAGTTTGCCAGGTATAGAAAATCTTGTTCACAAACAGTCTTCTCTCTATAGTCTGGTTCCGGTTAATCTATTAATTCCGTTCGCAGGAAGGCGTCCTAGGATCTTAAGTGAACATGATTATAAAATAAAACTATCATGATGAAAGAAGAGAAATCAGAACAGTAATTCGTCGATGAATTGAAAGTTATTCTCATGAAACTTGATGAATCGGAAAAATCAGAATCTCGGGATAAGGATAATCAAGGAGCTCTTCAAGATTTATTGTTTGCCATCCTTGATGCAATGCCTCATGCAGTCCTTGGTTTGAAGGATCGCCTGATTATATCTGCCAACCATGCTGTGGAAACTGTATTTGGCTGGAAACCAGAGGAACTGGTTGGTCAAAGTACCAGGGTCTTATACCGAACTGATGAAGAATTTGAAGAAATAGCAAAACGCTTTTATCCCGCTCTTGAACAACGGAGAACATTCTTTGATGAGTTTCCCTGCCATCACAAGGATGGACGGGACATCGTATGCATGGTTGGAGCTTCGAGAGTCGGAGAGCTTCTCAAGGAAAGAATGATTGTAGTCACTTATGAAGACATAACCGCGCGTAAGCATGCGGAGGAAGAGTTGCGGGAATATCGGGGATATCTTGAAAAATTAGTGGATGTGCGGACGAATGATTTGAAATATGTCAATGAGCAGCTTAAACATGAAATTACCGAACGCAAGCAGGCAGAGGAACTCTATAAAACACTGGCGGAGAAATCGATTACTTCGGTTTTTATCGTGCAGGATGGAAAATTCTGCTTTATTAATACTACCTCTATCGCTTACGCTGGTTATGCTCCTGAGGAGTTGATAGGCAAGGATTCCATGGTTTTAATACACCCGGAAGACAGGGAAGCAGTCAAGAAAAGAACCCGGGAGATGCTGCAGGGGAAAGACACGGCGCCGTATGAATATAGAATTGTAACCAAACAGGGACAAGTCAGGTGGGTAATGCAAACAATTACACCTATTCAATATGGGGGAAAGAGCGCCATTCTTGGTAATGCAATGGATATATCCGACCGCAAACGTGCTGAGGAAGAACAGAACCGCCGTGAAAAACTTCAGGGTGTCCTTGAGATGGCAGGAACAGTTTGCCATGAAATGAATCAACCGATGCAGATAATAGCGGGATACTCCGAACTATTATTAATGAAGACTTCTGAAAGTGACCCTATCTATAAAAAACTTAGTGCGATAATAGATCAAATTCGCAGGATGAGTACTATTACGAGAAAATTAATGATGATTAAAGATTATAAAACGCAAGATTACATCGGTTTCAGCCGAATTATAGACATTCATGATGATTCTGAATAAGCACTGAACAACCTGAAAAGAAAATTTAAGAGATGGTGATTGTGTCATATGCCAGAAAAAAAGATTCTGGTCGTGGACGATGAAATATCAATTCTAGCCATGCTAAAAGAGATTTTTAGCTCGGAAGGCTATACGGTTCGAACCGCTGAAAATGCTGAAGAGGCACTGGATATTCTTGACAGAGAGAGTATCAAGGTCATGTTTTTCGACCTCAGACTTTCCACCATGAGCGGCATCGATCTCTGCTGGAAAATTCGTGAAAAAGATCAAGTCAGCATTATCTATGCTTTTACCGGATACAGCACTTATTTTGGTCTTTTAGAGTGTCGTGCTGCCGGGTTTGACGATTTTTTTGTCAAGCCTGTTGAAACTAAATTACTTTTGCACGCAGCTAAGGATGCGTTTGAAAAACTTGAAAGGTGGAAAGTTCGTTACTATGAACTTGAATAGAGGAGTCATCCCTCATTAAACTATGGAAATTTTTAAAGTCCCCCCCCTGCCCAGGATGTCATGAAGATGTATATATCCCTTTAAATAGTTTTTTTTGTTCACAACGACAAGGGTCGTGATTTCTTTCTGTTGCATATATTCAATTGTCCTGGCAAGAGATGCGTTTTCCTCTATGGTCTTGGGTGATCTTATCATAACATCATCGATGGCCTTGTCTTTGAAATCATCCCCTTTTCTTATCAGGCGTCGCAAATCACCGTCTGTCAGTATGCCGGTCAAGCAATTTTTTTTGTCGGTAATGAGTACGAATCCCTTGTTTCCCCTGTCCAGTTCTTCAATTGCCTGCATTACAGACATTCCGGATTGAACTTTGGGTATCTGTGCACCTGTTATCATGACATCTCTTACCTTTGCTCTCAGACGTTGTCCCAGATTCCCTGCGGGATGAAATTTATAAAAATCTTTTTCATTAAATTTTCTTTTCTCGATAAGGACTGCTGCCAGTGCGTCTCCCATGGCTAAAGAAGCTGTTGTACTTGAAGTTGGGGCCAGACCGAAGGGACATGCCTCTTTTTCCACTCCAACATCGATCACAATATCACTTGCTTTTGCAAGTGTTGAGGATAGGTCGCCGGTAAAGGCGATGAGAGGTGCGCCAATCTCGCGGACACTGCTTATGATCATGTTAAGCTCATCGGTTTCTCCACTGTTTGATATTGCCAGCATAACATCATCCTTTGTGACGATGCCTAAATCTCCGTGCATGCCTTCTATGGGGTGGAGAAATATAGCAGGTGTGCCGGTGCTCGTAAGGGTGGCCACGATTTTTCTCCCGATCAATCCGGACTTGCCTATACCTGCTACGATGACCCTACCCTTTGATTTGTAGATTATTTCAACGGCCTTCTCAAAGCTGGTATCCACTTTGTCGATGAGGCGCAAAATACCCTCCGCTTCAATTCTCAGGACTTCTTTTGCCCGCTTTATGGATTGACTTTTTTTCATTAATTATTGCCTTCTCACAGTAAGAAACTACTATATTTGATCGGCAAGCTATCAGAAATTAAAATTTATGACAAGAGTGGTTTTATCGCTGTCATTAAAATTAAAATCAGGTTGAATGCCTGCCTATGAACGGAAAAATTTTGTATCTCGACCGCAAAATAAATACCATGTGTTTCGTTGACACCTCAAGTGCTATTATTTATAATTAATAAAAAAATATTACCCCGTCCGCAAGCGGATGGGGCTTTTTAAATTTTCTGGAGACATGCAGTATCGTGGCTATTCTCAAGGGCAAATGGCATTGGTTCATTGGTATCGGGTTTGGATTATTGTTTCTGCTCCTGCTTGCGTTTCGTCTCGATGTATTTAAGTGGGGGCAATACCAGTTCTCTCAGATAAAAGATGGAACAATACCCGGCATCCCCACTTCTCAAACATTCCATGATAAAGAATCATGGATGAATATTTCTCAAAATGAGCGCAAAATCGGTTATGCCCACAGGATTTTTTCCAGCACCGGAAAAGGGTATCATTTTGTTGAGACGGTTTTTATGCAGATCAATACGATGGGAGTTGTGCAGGGGATGACCTTCAAGACGGATGGGTATTTGAACCCTGATATGACCCTGTCTTCTTTTGCTTTTGATCTTCGTTCGAGCCTCTTCAGTTTTAAGGCTCATGGGGTTGTACAGAATAAGCAGGTCACACTGTATACTGAAATGCCAGGTTCCGAGAAGAAAACGGTCATAGCTCTTAAAGACATGCCGCATCTGGCGAACGGCATCCTTGAATCTGCTGAAATTGCAGGTATGAAATTAGGTGAAAGCAGAAGTTTCCATGTCTTTGATCCGGCAACCATGGGACAAAGACCCGTAAAAGTGACAGTGCTAAGCGATGATAAAGTCACGATTATGGGCAAAAGTCGAAAAGCCAGAAGAGTATCCGTTGATTTTATGGGAGCCAAACAATTTGCCTGGATTGATGAAGATGGCGATATCTTAAAAGAACAAGGTATTCTGGGGATTACTCTTGAACAGGTCTCAAAGCATCAGGCATTAGGTGGGATTACCCTCACATCGGGTGCCGACCTGACAGAAATCGCATCTGTTCCTTCAAATATGATTATTGATGATCCTGCCGCGCTAACATCGCTAAAGGTGAAGATATCGAATGTAGAAAAAGAAAACCTCAAATTAAACGGCGGCAGGCAAACATTAAAAAAAGATACACTACTAATTCAGAAGGAGACAATCCCTACACGACCCCTTCGGGAAACAAGCATGGCCGGAAGCGAGGATTTTCTCAAGCCTAGTCCCTTTATACAATCCGATCATCAGAAGATCATCGCCAAGGTACAGGATATTATCTCTCCTGATGATCCGGTTGCTGTTAAGGCATCAAAACTTGTGGCATGGGTATATAAAAACGTGGAGAAAAGACCCGTGCTGTCGGTTCCCAATGCCCTCGAAACATTGAACAATCTGGTCGGCGATTGCAATGAGCATGCGGTTCTGCTGGCGGCTCTCGCTCGTGCTGCAGGTATTCCTGCACAGGTGGAAGTGGGCCTCGTCTACCAGAGAGAAAGATTTTACTATCATGCCTGGAATGTGTTTTTCATCGGGACATGGATTACGGCAGATGCCGTTATGGGTCAGATGCCGGCGGATGTAACGCATATCCGTTTTGCCCGCGGTGATGTGGATCAGCAGATAGATCTGATCGGAGTTATCGGGAAGGTGCGGATAAGGGTCCTCGAGAAGTCACGATGATGACGGCATCGTACAAAGTCCATATGCTCGTTGCGCTTCATCCCTCGTCACTGCGGCGTACGTTTATGTACGCCTCATTCCTCCTGATTCGCGCGCCTTGCCTCTGGAGCTTTTTACAAAGCCGTCCGTTTAGATCAGTTTACAATTTTTTGAGAGAGTCTTAGATGATTGAATTGAAAAACCTGACAAAACGCTATGGAAATACTTTGGCAGTCAATAGTGTCAATCTTTACGTAGCAAAGGGTGAAATTTTCGGGTTCATCGGCCCGAACGGAGCAGGAAAAACCACCACCATCAGAATGATGGGAGGTGTCCTCGCGCCTACAGAGGGTTCCATTATCATTGATGGGATCAATATGGGTGATGATCCGGAGGGCGTAAAGAAGAGGATCGGTTTCATACCCGATAGACCCTTCCTTTATGAAAAGTTGACGGCTATGGAGTTCATGCGGTTTTCGGCAGACCTTTACAGTGTAGACAATCGGATATTTTTAGAAAAAGCCCCGACACTCTTGAAAAAGTTCGCAATTTATAATTGGGCCCATGAGCTCATAGAATCATATTCCCATGGCATGAAGCAGCGGCTCATAATTTCTGCAGCGCTCCTTCATGATCCTGTGGTTATCGTTGTGGACGAACCAATGGTGGGTCTCGACCCGGCGGCAATAAAAATGGTGAAAGACATGTTTAAGGAACTGGCAAAGAACGGAACAACCATTTTCATGTCTACCCATACCTTGGCGATTGCCGAGGATATCTGCGATCGCATAGGTATTATTCACAAGGGGTCACTTATTGCTACCGGCACCACAGGCGACCTGAAGCGGGATGCAGGGGTTCAGGAGGCGGATCTTGAAGAAGTGTTTTTAACACTGACAGAGGAACAGACAATTCCATGAACGAGATTCTCACCCTGTTAAAGCCGCGTTTCTGGTCTTTTAAAAACGGCGGTTATGCAAAAGATGCGGGGAACCGAAAATTAAGGGGGCTTCTTTTCGGGACGTTGGGATTGATTTTCTGGGCTGGAATTTTCATCATATTTTATCGGGTACTGGTTTATTTTCAAGGAGTAGCGGATTTCGGTGATATCCTCGCACGCAAGCTCATGTCCATGGTTATCATAACCCTATTTTCGCTTTTGGTCTTCAGCAGTATAATCACATCTCTCACGAAGCTGTACCTCAGCAAAGACCTTGTTCTCGTTCACTCGATGCCTGTATCCACATCGAAGATATTTCTCGCCCGATGGTTTGAGAGTACTATCGACAGTTCTTGGATGGTAATTATTTACAGTCTCCCGGTATTTCTGTCTTACGGTGTTGTATATAAGGCAGGCTTGTTTTTTTATGCCATAGTCTGCCTGACAATCTTGCCCCTTTGCCTAATTGCCTCAGGTATTAGCGCCCTCGTTGTCGTAATGGTTGCTTTGTTTCTCCCGGCAGGTCGTCTCAGGACGTTCTTCGTATTCTTGGGTTTTGTATTATTTGTGATTCTGATTATGGCATTTCGTTTAATAAGGCCTGAGCGTCTGGTCAATCCGGATGCCTTTACCTCTCTTATCCTCTATCTAAAATCACTGGAGACACCGGGATCACCCTTTATTCCGACAACATGGATCTTTGATAGCATACAGGCTGCCCTTACAGGAATGATGAAAAGCACAGTTTTTGACTTAATCCTAACATGGAGTTTCACGGTCACATTGATCTTTGTGATAACATGGATTTCGGGGGTTACGTATTTCACCGGTTATTCGAAGGCCCAGACAGCAACAGGACGAATGTTCCCTTCTCGTGGCCTGAGCGGCATAAGGTCAGCCTATATACTTAATCATATGTCTGGTCCAACCAGGGCTTTCGTCGTGAAGGAAATAAAAACTTTTTTCAGGGATCAGACCCAGTGGCCTCAGATATTCCTTATTGTCGCGCTGATCGCTGTATATCTTTATAACTTTTCCGTCCTCCCCTTTGCGAAATCTCCCATAGGAATCATATACCTTCAGAATCTCTTTTCATTTTTGAACATGGGGCTTGCGACATTCGTGCTCACGGCAGTTGCAGCACGCTTTGTCTACCCCGCTGTGAGTATCGAGGGGGAAGCTTTCTGGATTGTACGATCGTCGCCTATTCGGATACGGACGCTTCTCTGGATAAAATTTGCCGTATATTTTATACCGCTCCTTCTTCTTGCAGAGATTCTTATTGTCGTCTCCAACATACTCCTTAATGTAACGCCTTTCATGATGGCTTTATCCGTCACGACCGTTTTTCTCATGGTACCGGGTATTGTCTCTATGGGAATTGGTTTTGGCGCCGCTTATCCTGATTTTCAATCTGAAAATCCTGCACAGTCTGTAACAAGCTTCGGAGGTCTGCTGTTTATGATTTTGTGTGCCGGTTTCATAGCGGCTGTTATTGTTATTGAAGCAGGGCCGGTCTATTCCATATTTATGGCGGAAATTCGCAGGACAAGCATGTCCATGTTCCAGTGGATATGGCTGGCCGGTTCGTTCTTTCTGGTTATTCTTCTTTGCATTCTAGCGATTATTGTACCCATGCGCTGGGGAAATCGTTGCTTGAGCAGAAATGTGTAGATGCGTTATGTCAATATTACCCAGAGGACGGCATAGAGAAGGGCGGGCAGAAAATTTCCGACTTTTATTTTTGTAATACCCAGCACGTTAGTTCCGATTCCTAAAATGAGCAAACCCCCGGAAGCTGTGACCGCATCAAGCACGGCGGGATTTTGCATGAAGAGAAGTTTTGAAGCCAAGAGGGTAATGGAGCCCTGGACGAGAAGAACGGAAAGTGCTGAAAATGCCACACCGATACCAAGGGTAGAAGATAAAGCAACAGACGCAACCCCGTCAAGCAGCGCCTTAACATAGAGGGTGCTTGCATCTCCAACAGTACCGTCCTGTATGGATCCTACGATCATCATGGCACCTGTCAGGTAAAGGACGGAGGCGGATACAAACCCCTGCACGAAAGTTGATGAATCGGACCGTGAACGGGCCTTCAGCCATTCTCCCAGACGCTCAGTTCCCTGTTCTATTTTGATCAATTCACCGGTGATTGCACCAAGCATAACACATCCGATAGTGATGATCGGCTCCTTGCCGGAAATGGCCATTTTGAGGCCTATGAGTATAACAGACAGACCCAGAGCCTGCATGCCTATTGTCTTGATTCTCTCCGGTAAGAATTTACCTGCGGAAATACCAATAAAACTTCCGGCAAGAATGGCCCCGGTGTTTACAATTGTTCCGGTCAAGAATAATCCTGTTCAGTTTCTTTCTGTGGTATATTAATTGTTAACTGATATAATTCCTGTTGACTGCTAAACGGCTCTTTATAAGAATATAGGAATCTTTGTCAATGTATTTTCGGGTAAAATTATGGCTACATGTAGTTTGTGCAGTGCAGTGTCGACTCTTATTTCGGAAGAGATCGCAGTGTGTGTGGACTGCATCAGGAGAAATCCTGAAAGTGCCCTGCCCGTTGCCATGAAGGCACACTTTAAGAGCAGGAAGGCCTTCGGATTACCAGAGATGCCGCCGAAGAGTGCAGACGGCATCTCCTGCAACATATGCGTGAACGAATGCATAATTCCTGAAAATGGTGTTGGGTACTGTGGACTGAGGAAAAATGAGAAGGGAAAAATCGTGGGAGTATCATCCGACAGAGGTAAACTCTCATGGTACCATGACCCTCTTCCCACGAACTGTGTCGGTGACTGGGTTTGTCCGGGGGGAACGGGCAGAGGATATCCAAAATATGCGAACACTCCGGGGCCGGAGCGAGGATATAAGAACCTTGCCGTTTTTTTTCATGCCTGCACGTTTAATTGCCTTTTTTGTCAGAACTGGCATTTCAGGCGTGAAACCCTAAAACCCCATACCACCCCCGTCTCCGAATTGGTTTCTGATGTTGATGAGAGGACAGCATGCATCTGCTACTTTGGCGGAGATCCTGCAGCCCAGCTTCTTTTTTCCATTCAGGCATCAAGGCTTGCCCTTGAAAATAGCAAGGGTAGGATCCTAAGGATATGTTGGGAGACGAACGGTGCTATGTCTGGAAGTCTTCTCGATAAGATGGCGGACATCGCGCTTGACTCCGGAGGTTGTATCAAGTTTGATCTCAAGGCGTGGGATAAGAACCTCCATACGTCCCTGACAGGAGTTACGAATGAAAGAACTCTGGAAAATTTTAGGAGGGTAGGGGAAAGAATCAGGGAAAGAAAATCGCCTCACCTGATCATTGCAAGTACTCTATTGGTTCCCGGTTATATCGATGAAGACGAGATCAGAAAAATTGCAAAGTTTATAGCATCAGTAAACCCGGATATCCCTTATAGCCTCCTTGCCTTTCATCCCCATTTCTACATGTCGGATATGCCGTTAACAACAAGATCTCTGGCATACGGGTGTCTAAAAATTGCACACGAGGAAGGGCTTAAAGATGTGCGGATTGGGAATCTTCATCTGCTGGCGTAGAAATTAAGGGCGACAGTCCGGACGCCTACCCTGCCAAGCGGTAAGAAAGGCATCCCGACTGTCTGTAGTATTGATGCTAAGTTTAACTTACCTGCCCATAAATTTTGGTTGACGCTTTTCAAACATCGCCGACAGTGCCTCCATGTGATCTTCGGTATAATGACACAGAGACTGGAACGCTGCAGCTTCCTCCATGATATGAACGAGTGTTGAATGTTGACCTGTACGCATAAGCCGTTTTGTCATCCTCAATGCCTGAGGCGGTTTGGATGCAATGTTTGCCGAGATCTCATTGGCTTTTGCCAATAACTGGTCATGTTCAACTACATAATTTATAAGACCGATGCTCAAAGCGGTATCGGCGTCAATAGTAGCGCCAGTAAAAATAAGCTCACATGCCTTGGCCATGCCTACCGTCCGGGGCAGGGTGAAGGCGCTGCCATCCCCGGTGACAAGTCCAACATTGAGAAAAGTTTCGCCGAACGTTGCCTTTCGTGATGCGACCCGTATATCGCACATAAGGGCAAGGCCACAGCCTGCGCCGACAGCGGAACCATTGACAGCGGCAATGGTAGGGATCTCTACATTATAGACTGTAAGAAGGACTTCCTGAAGATTACTTCGGTATTTTTCCATAATCTCGGCGGGGGTACCTTGAAACATGCCCTTTCTGTCCTTCATATCTTTCACATTCCCGCCTGAGGAGTAGGCTGGATCAACAGCAGTGACAATGAGTGATTTAATATTGATATCCTCATTGACCTGTTTACAGACGGACTTAATCTCATCAATTATCTCGCGGTGTGTTATGGCATTTCTGATGTCAGGGCGGTTAAGGGTCATTGTCGCGATGCCTTGATCAATTTGAAACAGAATTTCTTTATATTCCATTGTTCACCTCCGTCATTTCTTGGGATGTTGATAATTCCTGTGTTTCTATACTTTTTTTAGATGATTCTCAATAAAATGTTTTTTTATATATGATTTAACGATAAACGCAGTGAAAGATTTGCCTTTTTATGCCTCGATATTTATGTTAATAAAAAAGCCTTTTTAGGCTTTCTTCTCCGAAGAATATAGGTTGTAAAATAATGAAAGCAATTTTCTTGTCCGATGCCCATTTGAAGAATCAGAGTGAAGATAGTTACCATAACATTGTCCGATTTTTAAACTGCATCAGGGGGCGTGTTGATGATCTGTTTATTCTAGGAGATTTATTTGATTTTTGGTTCTGCCGTGATAGTCGCATCTACCCGGAGTTTAAGACCGTAATCGAAAGGCTTGTGGATCTCAAGAGGCAGGGACTTCGTATCTCTCTTTGTGAGGGTAACCATGATTTTTTTCTTGGAGATTATTTTACCAAGATCCATGGGATTTCAGTATTTACAGAATGGGCTGACATCGATCTGAATGGTAAACATTTCCTTTTATCTCATGGGGACACTGTAGACAGAACAAACAAGAAATATCTTTTCTTAAGAAAACTTTTAAGGAGTCGGCTGTTTTACAAACTGCAAGGCATTATTCCTCCATTTATTCTCTGGGAAATTGCCCGGCTGAGTTCCACTGTGAGTAAGGAACTCTCAAATGCATCGGTGGATTTATTAGCAGGAAAAATGGAGGCTTTCTCCCGGGGAAAATTTCAGGAAGGTTATGATGCCGTCATCCTCGGTCACTGTCATAAGCCGTTGTTGAAGGAATATGTAATAGAGGGCCGAAAAAGAACCTTTGTATCCCTGGGTGAATGGAGAAAATACCATTCTTACCTTTTTTATGATAACGGTCGTTTTACTTTATCATATTACGAACCGACATCTTCGTTGAATCTTAATGTTCTCTCAGAATAAAAGTGACGAAATAAAATAAATATGTTAGCTAAACAAAGTTCAAGTTTAATTATTCCAATTTAATTATTCCAATTTAATTATTACATTTTGTTTGAGGATTATTGATGAATTTCGGGGGTGTTGATCCGGCATACCCAACGTTTGAAGAAGCATCCTTCGTGGTTGTTCCGATTCCGTACGACCTGACATCTACATATCAGTCCGGGTCGAGAAGAGGCCCCCATGCGATTCTGGATGCATCAGGCAATATGGAGCTTTATGATGAGGAGCTCTGTAAAGAGACATACCTCGCCGGTATATATACCCTGCCTCCTATTGAATCCGATGCTAGGGGGCCAACCGAGATGGTGAACATTATACAACATGCAATATCCGATATACTTGAACATAATAAAATTCCTGTTATTCTGGGGGGGGAACACAGTATCTCTTTTGGCGTTGTAAAGGCTATGAAGGAAAAATATCCCGGTATATCGGTACTCCAGCTTGATGCCCACGCCGATCTGAGGAATTATTATCAGTGCAGCCCTTACGGCCATGCTTCCGTCGGACGCCGTATATCCGAACTGTGCCGTCTTGTTCAGGTGGGTATCAGGAGTATGAGTGCGGAAGAAGCCGATTTTGTAAAGACCGGCGTAGTTCGGCAGTTCAGTGCAGATTTTATTCTTGAAGAACAAAGCGGGTGGCAAAAAGTTTGTGAATATCTTAGTGGTGATGTCTATATTACAATCGACATCGATATTCTTGATCCTTCTATTATGCCGGCGACGGGCACTCCGGAACCAGGCGGCATTTATTGGAAAGATCTTCTCCGTATTATTAGGGGAGTGTCAAGACGCTGCCGGGTACGGGGCTTTGATGTCGTTGAGCTATCACCCATCCCTGGTATGGTTGCCCCCGACTTTCTCGCTGCGAAGCTGGTCTATCGTATTATGGGTTATCTGACGGAAGCGAAGTCGCCAAGCATAGTGTAGTATCAGTTTTATGAACAGGCATAGCGCCCGTTCTGCTATTCTTAGGTTTTTTTCTCGACCAATTTATTATTTTAAACGAGCTCGTATAAGCACAGGAAGTGGGAATATGTTTCTTGACAACCTGCGAACTTCGTATGTCTATGTCATCTTTCCTGCCTTCAGTTTTTTCATACTTACTTTTCTGACCCTCGTTTCTTTGTTAAGAGGTAGAAGAAACCCCACAAACATTTTGTTCGCGGTGATCTGTTTTATGGGGGCCTTGATTAATGCTGATGGTGTTCTGGTAACATTAATCTCAGATATAACAATGTCCCTTAATGTTGACAGGTTACTCCATTTTTTCTTTGTCTTCAGTTTGCCTGTCTATATCAAATTTATTCACTCATTCCTCGGCATTGTTGGGCGAAAATGGCTTGTGTACGTTGCTTTTCTACTTAGCCTCGTTTTTGCGTACTTTGTTCCTTCAGAACACTTCATATCGGGAATCCAGTTTTATGATTTTGGACCCATCGCCAAAGCAGGTCCAGCCTATTTTGGGTTTTCAATAGTTGCAGGCATAACGGTGTTTTATGGTCTTTTAACACTTGTTGCGGGCATGAAGAAAGCTAAAGATAATCAGCAGAAAAATCGGATAAAGTACATCCTGGGCGGAGTGGGACTTTCTTCATTGCTTCTGTCCTCGAATGTGTTGACAATATGTGGTCTTAATATATCTCCTATGGCAGGTTTCAGTTTTGTTCCGGCCATCTTCCTGGCTTTTGGTGTTTTGAAATACGACCTCTTGGATATGGGCGCCCTGATCAGAAGGGGCACAATATATTTTCTCCTGACGGGTATACTGACGACCCTTTATATACTGATTATTTACCTTTTTAATGCAGTGTTTATGACGTCCAGCTATGATGAATACCTGCTCTTACCCCTGGTTTTGGCTTTGTTGATTGTTCTTTTATTCAATCCGTTGCATGAGAAAGTACAGCGATTTATTGATAAAGTATTTTTCCGTGGCAAGTATGACTATCAAAAGCTGTTGAAGGAAATAAGCGGAGCAATGGCCTCTCTCCTGAAATTCGATCAGATAAAGAACCTGTTGCTTAAGTCAATCTCTCAGGCCCTGCAGGTTTCCCATGTCTATCTGGTAGTATATGACGATAGTAAGAGGTATTTTCAGTTTTTCTCTAATGACTGGGAGTGTTTTAATGAAAAATATCAAAAGTTATTGGATGAAAAGCACCCAGTCATTGCGCTTCTTGAAAATAGCGGAAAACCGCTGAACAAAAACATTGTTGAAATGATGACCCTTGATCTGGATGAAAGAACTCAGATATTCTATGTATTCGATATATTACATGCAACTCTGATAGTTCCCATGGTTTCCAAAACTAAAGTGATTGGCATGATCGTAATCGGACAGAAGAAATCCGGAGAATTATTTGTTCATGAGGATCTGGAGCTTTTAACTACTATTGCAAATCAGAGCGTTACAGCCCTGGAAAATGCCAAATCATATGAGGAAATTGAAAAGCTGAACTGGGATTTGGAGAAGAAGGTGGAAGCGAGGACAGCTGATTTGCGTCAGGCCCTGGAAGAGAAAGAGAGGACCCAGAATCAACTTATTCAGTCAGAAAGCCTTGCAGCAATCGGTCAACTGGTTGCCGGTACAGCACATGAACTGAATAATCCTCTGGCAAGCGCATCAAGCCTCATTCAAACCAGTGTGGAATCCGTGGATGAATGGGAGGTCAGAGACGGGAATAGGGACGAGGTAATAAATGATCTTGCATTTGCATTAAAGGAATTGAAGCGGGCCGGAGATATTGTAAGGAGTCTGCTTGATCTTTCCCGGCAGTCCCAGGTCTATGTAGAGCCCGTTGACATTAATGTTGCGATTGATGATGCCTTGAGGGTTTTGTATAATCAGTATAAACGTCTTCGGATTGAAATAGAAAAAAGGTACGAAAACAATCTGCCTGTCGTGGAGGGCAACTTTGCCAACCTCGGTCAAGTATTTATCAATGTCATTAAGAATGCAATTGAGGCAATGGACGATGGACATGGCAAATTGACCAGGGTGACAAAACATAAAGAAGGTAGTGTCTTAGTTGAATGTAGGGATAATGGGAAGGGGATTCCAGCTGAACACAAGATGAACATTTTTAAGCCGTTTTTTACAACCAAACCAGTTGGCAAAGGAACCGGGTTGGGTCTTTATATATCACATGAGATTGTCAAAAGACACGGCGGAGATATTCATGTGGAAAGCAGGGAAGGTGAGGGCTCGGTCTTTTTAATAGAACTTCCCTGCAAGCAGGGATAAAACTGGAGCATTCATGACAATGAAATTTTACCCCCATTCCTGCCTTCCTAATCAAAAAGGAAGGAACAAAGGGAGGGGACACATTCAGTTGAAAAATACCTTGACAAAGTAGGGGTGTTGATTTACAAAACTAGCCTTCTTTTTTAAATCAAAATGACGCGGGGTGGAGCAGTCTGGTAGCTCGTTGGGCTCATAACCCAAAGGTCGGTGGTTCAAATCCATCCCCCGCTACCAAAAAACAAGGGGTTAGCTGCAGACGCTAACCTCTTATTTTTTCTTCGAGTATCTTGTGCTATTATTTCCATTGATAATACGATAAATTTCAACAGTAAAGGTTTCGCAATGACTTCGCTGTCAAAATTCTGGCTGATCTTTAAAATCGTCTGGATTGAGAGGATGGTCTACCGGATTAATTTCTTCCTGGATATCCTCAGCGGAATCCTCTCTTCGCTGATTGTCGTTTTTCTCTGGATTGCCATTTATCGCAATGTGGGTAGCGGGATCATTGGAGGATATTCAACAGGAGAAATGGTAACCTATCTTCTGGGTTGTGGACTGCTCAACAGCTTCATCTTGACCACGGCAGAGAATCCGGAGACGAGCCAGAACATTCAGGATGGAACACTCTCAACGCTACTTATAAAACCATTTAGCCCGTACATAGTATGGTTTGCCCGAGACATGGGAGGTAAAACCTTTCTTTTCATGCTGGGCCTTATCGGGTATCTTGGCATCTTATTTTTCTTCAGGGAGTACCTGATTCCATTCGCCAGTCCCGGTCATCTTCTGCTCTTTGTATTTTCTGTGCTGTTCGCAGCCTTACTTCAATTTCTCCTCTTTGAGGCCTTGAGTCTCCTGTCCTTCTGGATAGAGAATACATACGGAATCCGGTTTACAATGCGTGTCATCATGGAGGTTGCAGGTGGCGCTATCATCCCGCTGTCTTTTTTCCCGGATATTTTGCAAAAATTCTTCATGCTTTTACCCTTCTCCTATATGATATATCTACCCATGCAGATCTATCTCAGGAAAATCCCTCTTGATGGGGTGCCTTTTGAGTTTTTAAAAGAGAATATATGGATAATGGGACTTATCCTGCTTAATTTTATTATCTGGAAACGAGGTGTCCGCCAGTATGTATCCATGGGCGACTGATATTTTGAAGAGTATTCATCGCTACGCAAGGCTGTTTACAGTCTTTGTCAAGGTGGGACTTATGCGGCAGATGGCCTACCGCCCGCATTTTTTTATGATGATCGTGGGAAAGATCATCCGGCTAGCTTTGCTCTTTTTTTTCTTCCAAGCGATTTTTCTCAAGGTTGATCGAATCGGGCAGTGGACATTTGATCAGATACTGCTGCTGTTTGCCACATTCCACATTGTCGATTTTATGATGAGTATTACATTTCATCGGAACCTGGCTTTTCATCTGCCTCGAAGGATTCAGACGGGTGATCTGGACAGGCGCATAATACTTCCTGTTAATCTGCTTTTTCTTGTATCATTTGAGGATCTGGATCTGATGGATTTTTTCAGTTT
>DATKLL010000127.1:0-5162 GCA_035542475.1 Syntrophales bacterium | reverse complement strand
ATCAATGGACAAAAGCTGGGCATACTTGTGTATTCTAATCAAAAAAATATAAAATTATTGACCATTCATCTTTTTAATTGGACTCACAGTTGACTATGTATTGTTTTTAAAAAAAAGTTTATTGAGATAAAAAAATTGATTATCCGTACCAATTCTTGAGTTGATCCCGGACAACAGCAAATGTTTCTTCCATGAAGAAGATATCGCTGTGCAAAGCCTTTTGAATCTGAACAACGTGGACTCCTGTTTTTTTAAGTGCATTACAACCTTCGGAGATCTCGGGGGCATCACGCTCGGCAAAAAGGATCAGAGTCTTTTTCTTATCCTGGTCAGGATCCCAGATAGGGAGTTGCTCCTGTATGGCGAGCAATGTAGCGATATCTTCAGGCCGAACCCGGTGACTTCGCAAAGTTTGAAGGGCCTCCTGCGTCCGTTCACTATATTTCCGACTCAATGAGGGCGAGATTGCAATGCAGTTATCGGCGTTGCTTAATAGTGCCAGCCGTCCGCCAAGCGAGTGACCAATGGCGGTAACCGTCCCGTACAAGTGGCAGAATTTTATTGCTGCATCCAAATCTGCCCAGACTGCTCTATCCAGCGAAAAGGGGTGCTCCCCATGACCACGGATGTCGAATACGCAAGTCATGAGCCCAGCCTCCGCCACTTGTAATCCCAGGCCCAACATCTCCTCCTTGGAGCCTCCGTACCCATGCACAATAACCGCTGCGCCATAGGGACATGCGGGCCTGATAAGGACAGCAGGGATCTGACATTCTCTGTCGGGAAGAAAACGGCGTTCGATATCCATGTATCCAATATACGAATCATGCCAGCAAAGTAGTTTCGAAAGCCATATACCTGTTTGGCGGATTGCGATTCAGCGAGTGCCGGTTGTTGGAGAAGGTTCTGATAGGTTGACAGGGCATCAATAAAATCAAAGGAAATAGAAATTTTTGCGAGGAGATCAATTATTAGAATCAAAGCATGTCCCGCAGAGTTAACAGCAGCCGAACAGTACTTCTGAATGTAACTTTCGTTGAAAAAATGACAATGGATCAGGTTCACGAAAAAAAAAATGGTTCGTCAGAAGAATAGCGTTAAGTGATTTATCCAAACATAACTACTCCGGTAAGCAGGTGTTGCCCGAAAATTTTCAGGGATAATTACATATTGTTTAACCGGTACGCCCCCTTCGGCACTGTGATCTCAAAGCGGGCGCCTTTTCCTTGAACTCCGCTCTCCCTGATTGTCATGCCGGTAATGGACAGGATCTCGCGGGAGAGGAAAAGGCCAAGGCCGGTATGTTTGCCCAAACCCTTCTGGAAGAGTTTTTTCTTTTCCTCATCAGAAATACCCGCACCATTATCGCAGAAGGTGAGGGTAAGTCCTTCCTCTGATTCCTGAACAGAAAACCCCATGCGGGTCACATGTCCGCCATGACGAAAAGAATTTTCCATCAGGTTGTAAAATACCTTTTCCAGGATAGGATCAGCAAAAACCTCGACATGACTGAAAGCGATATCAATATCTGTGCCTTGGGGGTTCAGCTGGCTTACTGCAGAGCGGATGGTATCAGACAAGACCTGCCATTTCGGCGCCTGTCCCCCGAGCTCCTGGTAGTTCCGGGTAAACTCGATCTGCTCCTGGATGTTTTTTACGGCTCGTTCCTCTTTGAGGATATACTCAAGAATTACCGGGTCCTTTACTTTTTCTTTGGACAGTTCAAGCCATCCCCTCAAACCCATGAGCTGGTTGAGGATATCATGCCGGGTGATACTGCCGAGCATGATGAGTTTCTTGTTTGCGAGGGCAAGTGCATCTTCTGTCAGTTTGCGTTCCGTGATATCCCGGAACATTACGTGATTCGCAGGCTTGTTTTTCCAGACAACCGGTCTTGTGACCACATCCACATCGATAACGCGGCCATCGACACGGACGAACTTCTCCCGTATTATAGGTTGCTCTTTCTTCCATCCGGATGCCGCCCGCTGGAGCACAATATTACGGTAATCGGGGTGAACAAAGGAGATCATAGGTTTTCCTATAGCCTCATCCAATGAATCAACGCCCATTATCTTGAGAGCGGTGGTGTTTGCATAAATAATCACTCCGTCCTGGTGGATTACCATACCATCAAACGAGGTTTCCACAAGTGTCCGGTATACATCTTCATATTCCCACAATACAGGTTCAGGCTCGCATTCTGTTACTATATTTCGGATAGTTCCAACAAATGCGGGCCGGTTCTTGTAGGTACAAATCCCGACAGAATTTATTACGGGGACACGGGTTGTTTTGTCTTTGTGGAGCAACCTTAACTCATAGGATTCCTGCAAGGATTTCCCCGTTAGCCAGTTCCGTTGCCGCTCAAGGGACATTTCGCGACACTCCGGTGCGATAATATTGTGTATGGGCAATCCCATGATCTCAGCCTGAGTATATCCGAGCATGGATGCTGCCACCTCATTGCAAAGCAGGAGAATATTATCCTGTATCAGGAATGCACCATCCTGAATGTGACCAACCAGGATCCGATACATCTCCTCTGATTGTTTAAGTTCTGTTTCAGCAGCTTTGCGTTCTGTGATATCCTGGTTGACCCCGCGGACTTTAATTACATGCCCGTCCTTGTTGGCGATTCTCTCGCTTCGCACGACAATGTGCCGTACCTTGCCGTCCCTGCGAATAATCCGGTGTTCCTTCTGCAATACGTAGTTCGAGTCTGATGCGGTTTTGTTCTTCTTCTCGTTTTCCCAAATTATCCGGTCAAGATCGTCAGGGTGGACAAATTCCCGGAAATATACGTCTGCCGGCATCTGGTAACCACCTTCACGCGCTGCTGTAGTGCCATACAACGCATAGAACCGGTCATCGAAGGTAAACATACGTGTCGTACCATCATATTCCCAGTTTGCCAGATGGGCCAGGTCCATTGCCTCCCTGAGTATACCCTGGCTTGTTTTGAGGGCGTCCTCTGCTGTTTTCTGTTCAGTGATGTCCCTGATGGATTCTATTGCCCCGACGACATTCCCGCCCCGATCGAACAGCAGACTCGCCTTGCCCCAGAGCGTTCGTTGTTCTCCTCGCAGGTGCGGGAACGTTGTTTCGGCAGCAAGTGTCGATCCATCCTGAATAAAACCAGAATATTTTTTTTCAATCTCGGCAGAGGGAGAGAGGATCAGATCGATCAGGATCGGCCTCCGTTCCCCGTAGAAAGGTAGGGCATACTCATAATCCCCATTACCCAGCATCTGGGCGGCTGGGATACCGGTCATCTCTTCGATTGTCCGGTTCCACGCGATGACGATACCCTTCGTATCGATTGCAAAGGTTGCATCGGGCAGGAAGTTGATGATATCCTGTTCCCGGCGTTCGTGGTCACGGATGCTTGCCTCTGCTCTCCTCCGCTGGACTGCCTGGCGGATCTTGTGGGAAAGTTCCGTAAACTGCGGGATCGGTTCTCCACCTTTCTGAAGATAGAAATCAGCACCCTCGTTCAGCGCCTGGATGACGACCTCTTCACGGCCACGGCCGGTGAAGAGAATGAACGGAATGGTATTTCCCGATGTCCGTATCTCTTTTAACAATTCGATGCCATTCATTCCCGGCATCTGGTAATCAGATATAATGGCGTCGTAGTGCTTTGATGGTACAAGTGATAGAGCGCCAGGGGCCGAGGTAATGATATCAACGGAAAACTGTCCGCACTTCTCCAGGAAGATTTTGCCAAGATCCAGGAGATCCTGATCATCATCAACATAGAGAACCGAGATGTTGGACCTGATATTGGCAAAAGTAGCAATTTCTTTGGGCATTGACATCCTTTCTGCTCGATATGTATATCTTTTGAAGATGAGTCAATTGACCATCAGTGATGTCCTATGAAATGAAAAATACTTCATAGCTTGCTTATTCAATACCGCATTAAAGTATAATGAAATACTTCATTTTTTCTTTGAAACTTCATTTTGAAATTAATCGACATAGTGTCAAGTATTAATTTTTATGATATATATCAATATCTGACATT
The DNA here is from genome assembly GCA_035542475.1 of Syntrophales bacterium. GTDB lineage: Bacteria > Desulfobacterota > Syntrophia > Syntrophales > UBA2185 > DATKLL01. The sequence continues at coordinate 1,132 of DATKLL010000127.1, read as the reverse complement.
ATGCCATAAATAGTTTAAAAGCAATGATTATCCTGAGTATTTTCAACCCAGTAAAAGTATTAAGAAATTGAGAGTTTGACATGGATTTTACACGAGCAAGAACCCCACAACAAATCATAATCCGGCAGGAAGAAATCATCGATGCCTGTGAGAAGCTATTTGATCAATATGGGTATGATGGTGTGAATTTCAAAGCTATTTCGACCATGACCTCTATTACCCGTTCGTCCATTTACAATTACTATAAAACCAAAGAGGAGATTTTATTGGATCTGCTAAGGCGGGAAATAGTTCATTTTCAATCTTGCCTGATAGATATGATGAACCCTTTACCCACAATGACGAAGGAACAATATAGCTTCTGCCTGACTCAGACTTTGTCCGTGCATAGCAAGATGTTGCTGCTCGCTTCTATGATGCACACTATACTTGAGAATAACTGCGATATTGAGAAGTTAGCAGATTTCGAAAAAGAAATTGTACGGCTTCGTAAAACTATGTTGGAAACAATTGATAGGTATTTCCCAAAAGCCAGCGCTGGAAACAAAGCTATTTTTGTAACGGCATTTCTTGCATATATTCTTGGTTTGTACTCTCTCTCCTCGCAAAGGCAGCTGGAGGCCATTCATCGAGCTGGGGTAATCTCCATTGCACCCGATTTTCAACATTTATGTTACCGCGGGATACTCTTGCTTCTGTCCGATCTGTGATTTTGTTTACGAATAGGTTACAAAGTCGTCTGATAACAAAGGCCGCAGGTCTGGGAAAAATGTTTTTATCCGGTTTTCCTGTTCTCTTGATTGTTGCAGCCTTAAAACGGTGTTTAAAGACAAGTACCTGACACTATGTCAATGAGAATAAAATGATATTAAATTCAATACAACCAGTTCCAGGATAAACTATTAGGGATTAGTCCGAAATGCCCCGTTTTATTCATACGTTAACGAGGACAAACAATCACCACCATACAATAGGCGGGAACAAATTACTCTTTAAAAATTGCGCCTGAATTGATATAGGTGGTTGAACCATTCTATTATTACAATAAAATATTTCAGACGGGACTGGCTTTTGGGAGTCGATATGAAAGAGATCAGAATTTCACAAACCCCGACCGACGGAAGGGTTACTA
>DATKLL010000126.1:0-16924 GCA_035542475.1 Syntrophales bacterium | reverse complement strand
AAGGCATGGACTACGACAATCGTTCTGATTATCATTATTACAATAATACTTCTCTTCTTAATTTCAGCGCTACTTTCTAAGGGAATCGCGCGGTCAATCGCCGCTGAAGTTCCCGCGGAAGCACAGGAAGCTGTACTGCATGACGAAGAAGATGAAGAGGATAAATAGTAAGAGCCATGAGGCCGGAAGCTGTGCTTCCGGCCTTTTTTTTCTTCTACCATCCCACAAAGTTAATCTCTCGCCTTGATCGCGTCTCGCAGTTAATCTCATAGTTTTACCAAGCTGTATCTGTCCAGAATCAGTTTATTGGACATTAAGGGTTCAAGGATTCAAGGGTTCAAGGAAGATGGCATGCAGAGCAAAGGACAAAAAAAAGGGAGTTGAAGTCGTTGCAGCGCTCCCCCTCCCTGATTGTTATTATAACAGATTTCTACATGCCAACTAACTTAATTAAAGGATTGGCGTAGAGGCAGATCAACGCAATAACCAGCGCGTAGATCGCAAGAGACTCAATCATAGCAAGACCGACCATCATGGTCAGCAAGATTTTTCCTTGGGCTTCAGGATTTCTACCAACGGCATTTGTAGCACCGCTCAATCCGTTTCCCATACCAACACCGGTACCAATCGTGCCCAATCCCATCGCAATGCCGACGGCGAGAAGACTGCACCCGATCACAATGGCCTTTGTGTAATCAACTCCTGAAGCAGGAGCGGGAGCGGCAGCAGCAGGCGCGGCGGCAGCCAGTGCCAGGGGAGTGAATACCATGATAAAGAGCATACTAAAAACAACACAACTTAACGTTTTTCTCATTTTTTTTCCTCCTATTTACTGTTTAATTTGTTTGTTGAGACATATAACTGTCTCTGCTAATATCTCGGTCTCACCTCCTTTCATAATTAAAAGACAGGGCTAAACTCACGAAATTATTTATTCGGAGAAAAGACCATCGTCTAATTAATTATGTATAATCTATTTATTGAAAAAATCTGTCAAGAATTATTTTAATGTGACTGAAAAATTTTATTCCTAGGTATTTTAGTCCAAGCGTAAGCGAATCCGGACTTTATTGCCATTTATATTTGACTTTAAAAGGTAAAACTGATAACAAATTACGTTATTCTAAAACAATAAATAGTTCCATAATAAGTTCATCTTTATTAATAAGCATTAAAGGCAGTTTCACTTTTAGTTCAATGAGACACGGCCTTTTCAAGATAACACCGAAAAAAACCGTGGTCAAATTGACACTGAGCAAGTGGGGCAGGTCGAAAGGTCTTTGGTTTAGTTCACAGGTGATCGAAAAAACTCCAAAATTAAAATTAGATTAGATTCAAGGAGAGAACATGTCTAGAAGGTATGTCTACGAATTCGGCGGCGGCAAGGCAGACGGAAGTGCTGGGATGAAAGAACTTCTTGGCGGCAAGGGAGCTAATCTGGCGGAAATGGCCAACTTGGGTATTCCTGTCCCCCCCGGTTTTACAATCACGACGGAGATGTGCAATTATTATTACCAGCACAATAAGCTATATCCGCCTGATCTTGAAACGGAAGTCAGGCAGGCCCTGGCTGATGTTGAAGCAATTATGGGCGCAAAATTCGGTGATCCTGAAAATCCGTTATTACTTTCAGTTCGCTCAGGCGCGCGTTCTTCCATGCCTGGTATGATGGAAACCGTCCTCAACGTCGGTCTGAACGAAAGCACAATAAAAGGTTTGATTGCAAAGACAGGCAATGCGCGTTTTGCTTATGACGCGTACCGGCGTTTAATCATGATGTATTCGGACGTCGTAATGGAAAAGGCGGCCGGCGTCGAACCCAAAGAGGGCAAGGGTGTGCGTCTGCAGCTCGAGCACGCAATGGAGAAGATGAAGAAGGCGAGGAAAATAGTTCAGGACACTGACCTCACCGCGGCCGACCTGAAGGAGCTGATCGGAATCTTCAAAGCGAAAGTCAAGCAAGTCCTGGGAAAAGAATTTCCAGATGATCCCTACGAGCAGTTATGGGGCGGGATCGGAGCCGTCTTCCAGAGCTGGAACGGAAAGCGTGCCGTCGCTTACAGACGCATAGAAGGTATTCCGGATGAGTGGGGTACAGCCGTCACTGTTCAGTCGATGGTCTTCGGTAATATGGGTGATAGAAGCGCGACCGGTGTCGCGTTCACAAGAAATCCGGCTACAGGTGAGGACGTGTTTTATGGTGAATGGCTTGTCAACGCACAGGGCGAAGACGTCGTAGCGGGCATTCGTACACCAAATCCGCTGAATGTTCTTAATAAAACGGATGATACCAAACACCTCAAGAGCCTCGAAGAAGCCATGCCTGGCTTGTATAATCAATTGGCGGGGATTAGAAACAGGTTAGAGCAGCATTACAGAGACATGCAGGACATCGAGTTCACCATCCAGGAAGGTCGTCTGTGGATGCTCCAGACACGCGTCGGCAAACGCAATGGTCCTGCGGCTGTCAAAGCTGCTGTTGATATGCAGAAACAAGGCCTCATCGATGAGGCTACGGCCGTACTGCGGGTTAGACCGGCGCAGCTGGATGAATTGCTGCACGATATGCTCGATCCGGCAGCAGAAAAAACAGCCCGCGTCCTCGCAAAAGGTTTGCCGGCAGGTCCCGGTGGTGGCAGCGGGCAGGTTGTTTTCACAGCCGAGGCCGCGGATAAATGGGCAAAAGCAGGTAAGAAAGTTATTCTCGTGCGCAGCGAGACATCTCCCGAAGACGTGCACGGCATGCATGTCGCCGAGGCCATACTGACCGCAAAAGGCGGCATGACGAGCCACGCAGCGCTGGTCGCCCGCGGATGGGGCAAGTGCTGCATCGTCGGCTGCTCAGCCCTTGATATCGACACAGGTAAGAAATTGATGAAGGTGGGCGGCAAAACTATAAAAGAGGGTGACTGGATTTCACTCAACGGCTCCATAGGAAGGGTATACGATGGGAAAATTCCGACGGCAAAGCCTGATCTTGAAGCCAATAAGGAATATACTCAGCTGATGCAGTGGGCGGATAAGTTCCGCAAGCTTGGTATTCGCACCAATGCCGACCGTCCGCAGGACGCCGCACAGGCACGCGCGTTTGGCGCGGAAGGTATCGGGCTCACGCGTACGGAACACATGTTCTTCGGCCCGGAGCGCATCATGCCCATGCGTGAGATGATTATTGCCGAGAATGAAAAGGACCGCCGCAAAGCCGTCATGAAACTTTTGCCGTTTCAGAGAAAGGATTTCAAAGGCATCCTGGAGGCAATGCAGGGTCTGCCCGTGACTATTCGACTGCTTGACCCCCCGCTGCATGAGTTTGTGACTCTTGACGAAAAGCAAACCAAACAGTTGGCGAAACAGCTCGGCATCAAAGTGGAAAATCTGAAGGCACGTATTGACTCTCTCCATGAACTGAATCCTATGCTCGGTCACCGCGGATGCCGCCTGGGCATTGCTTATCCGGAGATTACCGAAATGCAGGCCCGCGCCATTTTCGAGGCTGCTGCGGATTTGACAAAGAAGGGCATTAAGGTATTTCCTGAAGTCATGGTTCCCCTGGTTGGTTCTGCTGCTGAGTTCAATAATCAGGAGGCGATCATTCGCCGCATGGCCGCAGAGGTGATGGAAAAGAAGGGCGTCAAGTTCGATTATCTTGTCGGTACCATGATCGAGATTCCAAGGGCAGCTTTAACGGCGGACGATATTGCGAAAACTGCCGAATTTTTCTCCTTCGGAACAAACGACCTGACACAGACCACTTTTGGTTTTTCACGGGACGACGTCGGCGGATTTCTTCCCATTTACATAGAAAAGAAGATACTCCCCGAAGATCCGTTTCAGAGTCTGGACGAAACGGGGGTGGGTCAACTGGTCGAAATGGGTACAAAGAAAGGCCGCTCGACAAGGCCTGATCTCAAGGTAGGTATATGCGGTGAACACGGCGGCGATCCCAAGTCAATTGACCTGTGTCATCGAGTCGGAATGAATTACGTTTCCTGTTCGCCGTACCGTGTGCCTATAGCCCGGCTGGCAGCAGCTCATGCCGCTCTGAATAACAAGTGAGATCGGACATTTCATGATCAAAGCCCGGAAAACGTGCATTAAAGATGCAAATGTGGTATTATATAAAGTATAACAAACTTCCGGGAGAATTAATTTGACAGAAGATGCCGTCAAGACGTTTTATGTAGAAAGCGGAACGGTGACTTTCATCTGTCCGAAGTGCAATGAGTCGCAAAGAGAATCTGCAGAGCAGTATAAGGATCAAACTGGTACCATAAAGGTTGAATGCAAGTGTAAGAATGTCTATGAGGTGAGGCTCGAATTCAGAAAGTCCTACAGAAAAGAAACATCCCTCGATGGCTTGTACTTCAGAACTGTTCAGTCTGGTGAGTGGGGAAAAATGATCGTAAGGGACCTGTCTTTAGGTGGGTGCAAGTTCGAAACAATGAAGGCACATTTGTTGGAGCGCGGAGAAGCGATAAAAATCGAATTTGTACTTGATGACGCCAGACGCGCCACAATCAAAAAGAGGGCTGTCGTCTTTGATATAGACGGACGCAGTATCGGCTGCAAATTTTCCGATCCGCCCGGCTATATTGATTCGGAGCTCGGTTTCTACCTTAGGAAACGCTGACCGGGGGGCTGTTGAAAAACCCTCATCTGCTGCGTTGCTCTGCAAATCGAAACGCTCAACGTATTTACATATAAGCCTCGCGCTTCTGTTTTTGAGTGCCTTGCATCTAAGCGTTTTTGAACAACCCCCACAATAAGGAGGTTTTTCAACAATCCCAGCGGGTTCGTTTATCTTTCGATAAGTGCCTCGTAGTTTACTTTCTGGGCAGTTTTCTTATGCTATAGAAGGCTGCTTTCCCGGGATAAATCGCGGCATCGCCAAGCTGCTCCTCTATCCTTAAGAGCTGATTGTATTTTGCCAGCCTTTCACTTCTCGACACAGATCCGCTTTTAATTTGTCCGCAGTTTGCTGCTACGGCGACATCTGCCATATAACTGTCTTCCGTTTCACCGGATCTGTGGGAAATGACTGTTGTGTATCCCGCTTCCTTTGCCCTCTGGATGGTCTCCAGGGTTTCCGTCAGTGTGCCGATCTGGTTGAGTTTGATCAGGATGGAATTGGCAACGCCGAGAGAAATTCCTTTTTCCAACCTTTTCTTATTCGTTACAAAGATATCATCTCCCACTATCTGAACCTTGTTGCCGAGTGCATCGGTGAGTATCTGCCACCCTTCCCAGTCGTCTTCTGCCAGGCCGTCTTCGATAGATATAATGGGGTATTTTTTCACCATGTCCTGATAGAACTTGACCATATCTACAGCTGTCTTGTTGGGTTTCTTTTCGGCTGCCATGACATATAACCCGCCCGCATAAAAGGCGCTCGCTGCGGAATCGATGGCGATGAAAATATCCTTCCCCGGCTTATATCCGGCTTTTTCTATTGCTTCCATAATCACGACGAAGGCCTCTTCATTGGATTTGAGATTGGGTGCAAACCCGCCCTCATCACCTACAGAGGTGTTATAACTTTTGCCTTTCAGAACCGCCTTAAGGGTGTGAAAAACTTCCGCCGACATACGCAATCCTTCGCGGAAGCTCTTCGCGCCGGCGGGTGTGATCATAAATTCCTGTATATCCACATTATTGTCGGCATGCTGGCCGCCGTTCAAAATATTCATCATGGGAACAGGGATATCTTTTGCCGCGACACCGCCGATATATTTATAAAGGGGAAGATCCATGGCATCTGCTGCGGCTATGGCACAGGCAAGCGATACGCTTAATATGGCATTGGCGCCAAGGGCGCCCTTATTGTCCGTACCGTCCAGTGCGATCATCGCTTTATCGATCTCCCGCTGATGAAGGCTATCCATCCCGATTATTTCAGGTCCGATTTTATTTATGACGTTATTAACGGCCTTCACCACGCCTTTACCCAGATAGCGTTTTTTGTCGCCGTCGCGGAGCTCAAGCATCTCATGCTCTCCTGTTGACGCCCCTGAAGGCACGGAAGCACGGCCGGTAATTCCCGAAAAAAGTGTAACTTCAGCCTCAACTGTTGGGTTGCCTCTCGAATCCAGTATTTCTCTCGCGTATACGTTGATAATCTCAGTCATATGGCCACCTCCTCATTTCGGTTCGATTTTTTCATAAATATACCAATCCTGATTAAATATCAAGATCGTTATCAGAAATTTCTGAACGACCTTGATTAAATACAGAAACTTGTGTAGATCAGGTAAAATTAGTTCGGGGAGATTAGACGGCGTGACTGAAAAAAAAAGTACAAAACTTTTTCTCCATCTTAAAAAATGGATGGAAAAAGCGGCCATGGACTATAACATGATCGAAGAGGGAGACAAAGTCCTGGTCGGTGTTTCCGGAGGCGCGGACAGCATTGCGCTCCTTGATCTTCTCAATTCTCCGATGGTATTTGTACCCCCGTTTTCCATACTCGCAGTAAACATTGACATGGGGTTTGATCCGTCTTACAGTGGTTATAACTTTCTGGAAGCGTATCTGAAAGAAAAAGGCTATAATTACGTTATGGAAAAGACGGATATCGGTCCTTTTTCTCATAGCGATTATAATAAGAAAAATCCCTGTTTTCTGTGTTCACGGCTGAGGAGGAAGAGGATCTTTGAGATTGCCGCGGAGAAAGACTGTAACAAGATTGCCCTCGCCCATCATAAGGATGACATTATAGAGACGCTGCTCATCAATCTTTTCTACGGCCGGGAGATCAGCACTATGATGCCCAATCAGTCGATATTCCGTGGGAAGCTTCATATCATAAGGCCCTTCGCGTACATCAGGGAAGAACTGATTAAGAAGTACGTGAAGGAGCAGGGCCTGCCGTCTATTGAGAACCGATGCCCGATGAGCAAGAACTCAAAGAGGATGCATATCAAAAAACTTTTGAGAGCGCTGGAGAAGGATAATAAACACGTACGCGATAATATCTACAAGTCATTAAGACATGTGAAGGTGGACTATCTGCCATCGGGTATGAGAGATATGAAATAGTTATCGATTTATGATTTGTCATTCCGGCCTCTGAGCCGGAATCCAAGAATTAGGGCGTATTGAGAATACATGGCCAAAAAACAATCATCGGAAAAAATAATCGCCCAGAACAAGACGGCGCGGATGAACTACTTCATAGATGATACCTATGAGGCGGGGATCGTACTTGTGGGAACGGAGGTTAAGGCGCTCCGGGAAGGAAAGGCAAACCTCAAGGATAGCTATGCCCTGGTAAAGGACGGGGAAGTATTTGTCCATGACATGCACATCAGTCCCTATTCTTACGGCAACCGCTTGAACCATGATCCGCTGCGGGTTCGGAAACTTCTCCTGCATAAGGGTGAGATCAAAAGGCTCTACGGAAAGTCCAGGGAAAAGGGGTTAGCGCTTATTCCCTTAAAGTTATACTTTAAGAATGGAAAGGTGAAGATGGAGATCGGGGTAGGGCGGGGCAAGAGGCTCTACGATAAGAGAGAAAGCCTGAAGGTCAAGGCTGACCGGCGGGAAATCGAGCGGGGTATGCGCGGAAAGGAATGATGATAAAAGTCATTGCGAGGAACAAAGTGACGCAGCAATCTCTTATTGCTTGACTAAAATCACATCCAGCCTTCTGGTTGTCCCCCTCTGGAGGGGGTTGGGGGGAGGTATAAAATCCCTCTAAATCTCCCTTTATAAAAGGGAGACTGAATGGTTCATTCATAGTTCCCAGTTTGCACGGGGACAAGCTTCGTGCCGACGTGGTGTCCCATAGGGCATGATGGTTTCCAGAGAAGCTTGTCACCGAAATTTCCAATCGGGGAGCGGAAATCAAGGCTTCATGTCCCCAATCTCCCCTGTTCAAGCCCTTCAAAATAGCTTGACTAAAACCCCATCCAGTCCTATATTACTAATATAGTTCTATATCCACTCCATTATGGGGGCGCAAAGGTTTCGACGGGGATATGGAAGCTGTAGTCGCATACCGAGGTTCCTACCAGGCCTCGTTAAACAGGTAGGAAACATATAAGCGCAACCAATTACGATTACGCTTTAGCCGCATAGACGGCTACGTCCTACTGATCCCGCCTGCCGGATCAGATCAGGGCGTAATAAAGGCAGGATAGCTGATCTCACTTTCCCGAAGTGGGAGGGGCGAAAACCCAAAGGGATAGCTCTTGATGAATCCTGCCTCCGGGAGTTTTCGAGGGTGAAATTAATACAGAGGATATGTATGTAGACACTGCAGTGGAATATTTTCGGACGCGGGTTCGATTCCCGCCGCCTCCACCAAGACCTAGTCTGACATAGTCCAAAGAAGTGCAAAAACCCGTTAGAAATAGCGGGTTTTTTCTTGTCATTTGTCCAAGGACGTGTTATAGTGGTTATCAAAATCGCATGATTATGGGTATACGCAGAACACATTGTATATACCCAAAAAAATCTCATATACCCAAAAAGGAGGCTGATTATGCCAAAACGTATCATGCCTTTGACAGACATGAAGGTCCTTAAAGTAAAGCCTCAAAAGAAACAAATCACATTATTTGACGGGAGAGGATTGTTTCTTCTTGTTACCCCACACGGCGGGAAATTATGGCGCTTTAAGTATCGCTATGAGGGAAAAGAAAAACTTCTTGCATTAGGAGCCTATCCAGAAATTTCACTTTCTGATGCACGGCAGAGAAGGGAGGAAGCCAGAACACAGATTGCTCATGGTATTGATCCCGGTGCCGTTCGCAAAGCGCAGAAGGAGGCAGAGACGACAGAAAAGGAAACCTTCGAAGTCATAGCCCGTGAATGGCATACTAAATTTTCTCCAACATGGACTCAAGGTCATTCTGATACCATCATGAGCCGCCTTAAAAGAGATCTTTTCCCCTGGATAGGAGCACGTCCAATCAATGCATTAAAGGCCCCTGAACTCCTGTCTGTTTTACGGCGTGTCGAAGCCAGAGGTGCTTTGGAAACTGCACACCGGATTAGAACCATTGCCGGCCAGGTCTTCCGCTACGCCGTCGCCACCGGAAGAGCTGAACGAGATCCATCAGCTGATCTCAAAGGGGCATTACCTCAGCCCAGAGAAAAACATCTTGCTGCTATAACCGACCCCAAAGAGGTTGCACCTTTGCTGAGGGCCCTGGATGGCTATTCAGGGCATTTTGTTGTAAAGTGCGCCTTGAGACTCGCGCCCCTTTTTTTCGTTCGCCCTGGGGAATTGAGAAATGCAGAGTGGGCAGAAATTGATATTGAGGAAGCTGTGTGGAACATACCAGCACATAAGATGAAGATGAAGCAGGCGCATCTTGTTCCTCTCTGTCGACAGGCTGCAGAAATATTGACCGAGCTCAAAGAATTTACAGGAAAGAGCCGCTATGTCTTTCCTTCGGACAGATCGTTTGCGCGGCCAATGAGCAATAACGCGATCAATGCCGCTCTTCGTCGTATGGGATTCGATAAGACCGCTATGACCGGTCATGGTTTCCGGGCAATGGCTAGGACTATTCTTGATGAAGTGCTTCAGGTAAGACCGGACTATATAGAGCATCAGCTTGCTCACGCCGTCAGAGATCCAAATGGCAGAGCTTACAACAGGACGGCGCACCTTGCCGAGAGGCGTAAGATGATGCAGATTTGGGCTGATTATCTTGATGGATTGAAAGCTGGCGCTACAGTAATTCCGTTCAAGACGGTGCATAGGTAGAGAAAAAAAGGGGATAGGCTACCGGAGCTGAAAACCGTCATGTCCCGCCGGCTGCCCCTTTCTTAAACACTCGGGACATTGCCCAGGGACAGGCAATGAAGAAAGCAAAAAAGAAGAAGCCCCTCACCTATGAAGATTTTTTTGAAAATCCTTGGTGCCCACTTTTTGGGGCACTTCCTGATATTCCAGATGACCACCAGTATCCAAATTCTGTTGCGTCTCGTTGCCTCGATATCATTTGCGAGGCGCGCGAGATATGGGATGCTCATGACTTTAACTGGCCGGATCCGATCTGCCCGGACAAGCAACTTGTAGAGGAGAAAACCGGGATGCCCGCAGAATTCATAGAATCTGTCCGCCTGATATCCTGGAGAGCAATCGAGATAGTATTCAATTGCCGATTCAACACTGCCATTTACAGCGATCAATATCGGCCCTGGCAAAGAAAAGATGGCGGTGAATCTTTCTTGTCCCTGGGAGCGTATAACATCTGGGCCTGGGTATTGGAAAGTGAAATGGAAATTACGGCCGGTGCGACAACCGAGCCCTTTATCAGCATCAGGAAATTTACGAATACGGATCCCCAGAGTCTGGAGACTATTCAATATGAGGAAGAGACTTTCCTTGAAGAAAAAGCATTTTCGCTTTTAGCCATAGACGTGGCGTGGTCAACTCTAGGAAGTGTTCTGTATTGGCATGAAGCCGAGGACAGTCCATATATTCTCAGGTGTCTACAAGATGCTCAGGATCTGATGACTAGGGCAAGGCAGGCATTGCGAAATGAAGATGCCAGAAAGCTGGTAGAAAATGAAGCAGCCCAATGGCATAAAGATGCTGAAAACAGACGGACCGGCAAATTAGGAGGCGACAAAAGTGGTAAACTCAAAAGAGAAGAGGCAAGGATAAAACACAAAGGATGGCAGGAAAAAGCAGATGTCATTTGGATAATGCATCCAAATTGGAACAAGTCGGATGTCGCCAGACGAATAGCAAAAGAAGATGATGAGAAGTGGGGTACAATAAGAAGAAGAATAAGTAAGCCTAAAAGTGTCATTAAAGGGGGGTATAATGACAAATAATTAATTATATCAATTACTTATGCCTTGACACTGTTTGATAATGATGTATTTTAGCCGTGACATGTTTACGGCTTTTTATTTTCGTGGTGTTTGTTAAGGAGGTGTCAAATGGCCGGGATAAGATTACTCACCGTTAAAGAAATGGCCAATGTCCTGAGGGTTAAACCTTCATGGCTGTATGCGAGGACACGGAAGGCTACAAATGCGATTATTCCTCACGTGAGAGTTGGAAAGTATATCCGATTTGATGCTGATTCAGTAATGGCAGCATTGAAAAATGGAGACCGTAACATTCTGCAGAGGCCAAAATAATGAACACGGATTTCACTTACCTTATCTGGAGGGTTTTATGAACGACATTCCTCAAGATAGATTACTAAGAATCAAACAGGTGCTAGAGATTATCCCGGTCTCACGCTCTACCTGGTGGGCGGGCGTGCGGGAAGGGCGTTTTCCGAAGCCCTTTAAGCTCTCTCCGCGAGTTACAGTCTGGCGCTCGGAAGACGTCCTCAAAATAGTTGCAAAACAAAAATAAGATTTTGTAAAGGATCTGTAATGGGAATCCCGATGCTTTTGTCACTCTTATCAGGAGGATTCTTCTGAACAATAAGAATCGTGATCGGGGAGTGGACATAGAACTATGAGAAAGACGAATCTTACTGACCATGAGGAAATACGCAGGCAGGTTCAAGAAAGAATTGACGCCGAAAAACCTGAGATTAATAAGAAAGAAGTGAAGCATAATCCAGAGCAAGAAGAGTCACGATATTTTCGAGGCGACGCTGGCTATCTCTGCCGGACAAAGCGGACAAAAGACGGCCCTGTAACGATCCGACTTGCAAATTTTGACGCCCTAATCACCGACGAAAACATTGTTGACGACGGCCAGGAAACAATGAACATCTATAGTATTGAAGGCCGGCTTCGGGATGGAAAACCACTTCCCAAGGTAGAAGTATCCGCGAATCAATTCGCCGGCATGACCTGGATTCATAAATGGGGCTCCGGCGCTATCGTCGAGCCTGGACAAACCACAAAGGATTACATCCGCCATCGCATTCATACCGCATCTCATACAGCGGGAATTGCAACGAAGACACATTTTGGACACACAGGATGGCGAAAGATAGATGGAAATACAGTGTATCTCCATGCAGATGGCGCAATCGGTAATGGTGGCGATATATCAATCCGACTTCCAAAAGAACTTTTGCGCTATTCTCTCCCCCTTTTTCCCCCAGAAAATGCGGTCAGCGAGAAAAAGGCCCTGGAAGCCAGCCTTTCTTTCCTCGACATCGGCGACCACGCCGTCATGATTCCCCTATTTTGCGGCATCTATCTTGCGCCGTTGACGACGCTGCTCGATCCGTTGCCAAATTTTTCCCTGTACCTCTACGGGCAGAGCGGCACATTCAAAAGCACACTTGCGGTCCTTGGCCTCGCGCACTTTGGCAAATTCAACGGCGTCGAATCCTTGTCGAATCTGGATGACTCGGTAGCAAACCTAGAAAAGCGCCTCTTTATTCTTAAAGACAGTTTGGCCGTTGTTGATGATTTTTATCCTTCGCCTCGGCGTATCGACAAAGAAGGCATGGCCAATCGAGTTGCGCGGATCATCCGTAACCAGGGAAACCGTACGGCGCGTGGCCGGATGACACCGACAATGGAAGAAAAACCGCGCCTCGAACCTAGGGGAATGCTTCTCATAACAGGCGAGGATCTACCCGGACACGAGTCTACACTTGCCCGGATCCACGTGATTGAAGTTACGGACCACACCGTAGATAAACACAAGTTAACGGAACTGCAGCGGTGTCGATCGTTTCTCTCGGTTGCCATGAGCTCATATATCTCTTGGGTGCGCGAAAATCTGCCGGATATCGTGAAATACTTCCCTGAGAGGTTTATTCAATTGCGGGACAAAGCATCTGTTGAAGGATTCCATCGGAGATTACCTGAGCAAATGGCATTCCTCCGATTTTCACTGGAAACCGCGGTTACATTTATGACCGAAAGAAAAGCCCTGACAGATTCACAAGCCTCGGCCCTGGTTCAAGAGGGATGGCAGGTCTTCAAAGGCATTGCCGATAAGCAGCAACAGCGCATCGCCGACGATGATCCAGTCAAGTTGCTCACGGACATACTGGTTGTTCTGGTTACGCAACACAAGGTTCGCATCAATCACGTTGATGAAGGTGAGGATCTGGGAGCGGGAAACATGATAGGATTCTATGATGCATCATGTCTTTACCTTTACTTCACGGCCGTCTGGCATGAACTAAACTTTTTCCTGCAACGCCAATCAGACTATTTTGCATTCTCAAAAAGTGCCTTCATTCAAACACTAAAAGATCGGAGGATCATACAGCCCTCACCGGCAGGTGAGAATACAACTGTCGTTAAAATCAAAGGTAAGCCGCATAGAGTCATTAAAATAATAGACACAAATATCTATAAGGCCGTAACTGGTGTAACTCCGTAACTATCAAATGAATAAAGCCAAGAAATTAAAAAAGAATGTCATGAAACTTGTCGGTTACACTTATTAATAAAATGGTTACGGCAGTTACACCAATCCTTTTGAGGTTACGGAATTGGTTACGGCACGGTTACACTATTGTAGAGGTATTTTGTCTATTCATTCGACAACCTAACGGCAGTTACGCCAGTTACTGCGTTTTGGGAGTATATACAACATATATTTCATTTTTGCGGAAACGAAATGACATTGAGAACCTGGTTAACTGAAGAGGAAAAAGTAGTCGTCGAGGAGGATTTGACGAGGATTCTTTGCCAGATCAGGGATCAGATCATAGAATTGGGAGCTGAGAAATGGGCTCACAATTCGGATACAAGGGCAGCGGAAATCGAGATCGAAAGGGTATGGAGAGACGTCTTGTCCGGTAAAGCAGACACCGGCAAATTTTTGGAAGTATGTGAAAAGTGGAAGACCGCAGGTATGCATCGACTATAAGGGAAATAATCCTTTCCGGCAAATTGACTTCCTATAAATGGATACAAATGAGGGGGTTATTTTGCCTGAGATAAATTGAACGATGATTAAACAATTGTCGAGAGGATGCATAGCTAACAAGGTAAACTAATTCCAAGAATATTGCTTTTCTCAAGGAGTTCATGACGTGAGAATATTTGTCGCAGAATTTTGCAATATTCCATTTTTCCATCCGTTTTTTTCCATGAAGTGCAGAGATCAGTCAAGGTCATTAGACCCCTGTCATTCAGAGGACCGGGAAGGACCCGCTTTTTAGAACACATGTGTGCGATTTTGTCGGACCAATTTTTGCGCTGATTGAAAACTGGAGAGGGGTACGGGGTAGAAAAAAACTAGTGAACATTTTAGATCTCCTCAAGCAGGACGGATTTCATCACAAACGCACCGCTGCAACAAATGGCGGTGAGTGGCACTCGGCTTGTGTTTGGTGTGGTGGTGAAGATCGATTGTGTATCTGGCCTAACTCCAAAGAAGGGAGGATGGGCGGACAATATTGGTGTCGACGATGTGGAAAACACGGCGACGCTGTACAGTATCTCAAAGAAACCAGGCATATGAGGCACGTTGATGCGTGTGCTTATTTGAACATAAAACCCTTCCAGAAAGAGTTAGAACTTCCTTCCCATATGCATTCATGGTCACCAAAGGAAGCAAAGCCACCGTGTGAATTGTGGAGAAAGAAGGCTGGGGCATTTCTCAGAGAGACAATAGAAGTCCTATGGTCTTCAAGCGGAAGAGAATCGCGACGCTGGTTACAAAAATGCAAAGGGCTTCAGGATATTACCGTTCGTGAAGCAAAGATAGGATTTAATGCTACGGAGACCTATAGGAAGCGTGAACTGTGGGGACTGGAGCAATCTATCAATGAAAAAAATGGTAAACCCCGTAAGATATGGTTGCCTGCCGGAATTGTAATTCCCTGCTTCCATGATGGGAACTTAGTCAGATTGAGAATCCGACGGCTCAATGAAGAACGAAGTGGTCGTTACATTATTGTTTCTGGTAGTAATATGAGAGCCATGGTTTTTAGTCCAGATAAGTCCGTCCAGTGCATTGTGGAGAGTGAGTTGGATGCCCTCCTTCTTCACCAGGAAGTCAGAAATCTGACGGGTATTGTAAGTATTGGATCCGCAAATGCAAGGCCAGACAAAGAAACAGATAAAATTCTAAGAAGATCGAGACTCATTCTGCTCAGTCTGGACTATGACGTAAAGAGTGGGAATCCTAAACCTGCCTTTAATTTCCAATTTTGGATGGCTCAATATGACAACGTGAAGCGGTGGCCGTGTCCTAAAGGTAAGGATCCGGGAGACGCTTTCCTTGATGGTGTAAACCTGCAGGTCTGGATAGAGAGCGCCCTGCAGTGAAAGATTATGCCTTCACGAGAGACCATATGATCATAATCATATCCACAAGGGATATTAATTTGTATAAGGGTAGCACTACAAAATCAGTATGTCACCATACTGACCCAGAATGGTATTTGTTTCACCTACTACACTTCAATCTCGGTCTTTAATAGAGTGTGAAGATTACGGGATGAAAGTGTGCACACTTTTTGCCTTGTCAGGGTATCTAAAATAATATATATGCCCACTCTGTTTAAAATGAAGAGGAAAGTCATCCCAATTTCAAGGTACCTAAAGTGCAAAAAAATACCGATACCATGCAAGATATAAAAAAGACAAAATCTCAGCTTCTCACAGAACTGACAGTTCTCCGTCATAAAGTCGTGGAACTTGAGAAATCTCAAATCGAGCAAGCGCTCCATGATGACACAATGAGAGCGAGTGAAGAATGGTACCGTCTGCTATTCGACAATGTCAGTGATGCTGTATTTGTCCACTGGGGGCCTGATGAGACCATGATACCAGGCAAATTTATCGAGGTGAACGATGTTGCCTGCCGGAGGCTTGGTTATACGAGGGAAGAGCTTTTGCAGATGAGCCCTTCTGATATTGATGCTCCTGAAACCATCAGCGGTATCCCGGCGATCATGGAGAGGTTATTAAAAGAAAAACGGGTTCTCTGGGAGGGGGTGCACATAAGCAAAGATGGACGGAGGATTCCCGTAGAGATACACAATTGCCTGTTTTATAGCAAAGGGAGATCAGTAATCCTATCCACAGTTAGAGATATCACAGAACGCCAGCTAGCGGAGGAAGCACTGCGGAGAGCACACAATGATTTAGAACAGCTAGTAGTGGAACGAACTTCTGAGCTCTTGCTGAGAAACGAACAGTTGAAAGAAGTGGTAGAAAAGTACAGACGGGCAGAGGAGTCTTTAAAGGCATCAGAAGAAAGGTATAGAAGCGTTGTTGATTACATAGGTATCGGCATATCCTTGATAAGCCCGGATATGGAGATATTAACCCTGAACAACCAGATGAAAAAATGGTTTCCCAATATCGATGTTTCAAAAAGGCCTATTTGTTATAAATCTTTTAATGATCCTCCGAGAGAGGAGATATGCTCCTATTGCCCCACGTACACGACACTGCAAGACGGACAGGTTCATGAATCCATTACAGAGACACCGGCAGGGAATGAGATTAGAAACTACAGGTTAATTTCGTCTCCCATTAAAGACATGGACGGCAAAATCATTGCGGCGATAGAGATGGTGGAAGACATCACCGAGAACAAAAGGGCACAAGAAGCGCTCAGAAACTCCGAAAACAAATATCGAACCATTTTCGAAACGACTGGCGCTGCAACAGCGATTGTCGAGGAAGATACAACAATATCTCTGATCAACAGTGAATTTGAGAAGCAGTCCGGTTATTCCAAAGGAGAGGTGGAGGGGAAAAAAAGCTGGACTGAATTTCTTGTTAAGGACGACCTTGTAAAGATGCAGGAGTATCATCGATTACGGAGGGTTGATCCAGAGGCGGTTCCGAGGAATTATGAATTTCAATTCGTCGACAGGAAAAGTCACATCCGAGATATCTTTATGACTGTTGCAATGATACCAGGGACGACGAAGAGTGTGGCTTCTCTCTCGGATATCACCGAGCGCAAACGGATGGAGGAAGAACTAAAAAAAGAGCGGGAAACTTTTTTCACCGTCCTTAAAAACTACCCCCATGGGGTTGCCCTGGTTGACAGAAATGGGGT
>DATKLL010000125.1:0-10103 GCA_035542475.1 Syntrophales bacterium | reverse complement strand
TATGTCGGATCTAGGAATATAACCAAAGGCCCATGGCATGTGCTCTTTTCATACACCGGTCATGCAGAGAGAAGTTGTTGAGTCACTTCACTTGCAACCGGGAGGCATATACGTGGATGGAACCGTCGGCGGAGGCGGACATGCCCTTGAGATTCTTCGCGGAACTTCTCCTGACGGCTTATTGATAGGTATTGATGTCGATGATGACGCGCTCCGGGAATCAGAAAAAAGGTTAAAGCCCTTCGGCAGCAGGAAGATCATCATAAAGGGTAATTTTGCCGACATTGATACAATTTTAGATAAGTTAAATATTAAGGAAGTTGATGGCATCCTACTCGATCTGGGGGTTTCTTCCCATCAACTGAAGACAGCAGATAGGGGGTTTAGTTTTTCTCTGAATGCTGCCCTTGATATGCGGATGGACCGGAGCCATGGGCTGAGTGCGTATGATATTATAAACACTTTTCCTGAAAAAGAGTTGGCAAAGATTATTAAAGACTATGGCGAGGAAATAATGGCGGAAAGGATCGTGAAGACAATATCAGATCGAAGGAAGGTTACCCCAATCAAGACCACGGCCGACCTTGCCTGCATTATTGCGAGGGCGGTACCCTCCAGATTCAAATCCAAAAGAATTCACCCTGCAACAAAAACCTTCCAGGCGATCAGGATATATGTCAACAGTGAGCTCCTGAATCTGCATAAGGCTATAGATCGAGGTGTTGATGTACTCAAGAAATCCGGGCGGTTTTCTATTATATCATTTCATTCCCTGGAAGACAGAATCATAAAAAATTGTTTCCGCTCATGGGAAAAGGGATGCATTTGTCCCCCGGATATCCCCATATGTACCTGCCATAGAAACGCCAAATTGAATGTGCTAACCAAAAAACCTGTAACGCCTTCGGACTCTGAAATTGAATCTAATCCGAGGGCAAGAAGTGCAAAACTAAGAACTGCCGAAAGGATATAATCCATGCAGTCAGAAGAGGTCATTAACAGCAATGTCTGCAGTGATGAGAAGAAGGCGTCTTCCGAATTAAAATATTCGCCTTTTATTTTTGTCACTCTAGTTCTTATGGCGGTTGCCCTAGTTTATGTATGGTCTCATATCCGAATGACTGAGTTGGAATATTTAGTTGCCGAGGAAATGAACATAAAAGAAAAACTCTTGGAAGAACAGAGGAAGTTGAAAGTTGAAATTGCGACTTTAAAATCACCCCAACGACTTGAGGCAATCGCAAAAGAGAAACTGCATATGGCATATCCTACGAGGGATCAGGTCATTATACTTAAAAATGATGACCTCGTAAAAAATAATAATACGGATTGACTATGATAAGGAAATACTTTTATGGCTGGTGAATCAAAAAAATGGCTCAGATTCAGAATTGCAACCCTACTGGTATTTTTCCTGATACTATTCATCGCCCTTATATCCAGGGCATTCCAGATTCAGATACTCTCCGGCAAAATGTTAAAAACTCTTGCGGAGAAGCAGCATATAAAGACACTGCAGATAGAACCAGAAAGAGGAGTTATATTCGATCGTAATGGTGAAAAGCTCGCTGCAAGCGTCATGGCGCATTCCGTCTACGCTGATCCGTCAAAAATAAATGATCCCGCCGATGTTGCACAGAAGTTGGCTCCGATACTGAAAGTAGATAAAAGCACTGTTATAAAAAAACTTTCAGGGACAAAAAATTTCTGCTGGCTGGCAAGAAAAATCTCCCCTGACCAGGCAAGCAAAGTGGAAGAGCTGAATATCGATAATGTCTTTTTAATTAAGGAGCCAAAACGCTTTTATCCAAACGGAGAACTGGCAGGCCGCCTCATTGGATTTGTAGGATTAGATTATACCGGTCTTGAGGGACTGGAGCTGAAATACGATAACTATTTAAAGGCAGCCCCGGAAAAGTTGACCTGGGCCCGGGACGCCCGGGGCAATCGGCTATACTCGATGGCCGAAAAGCCTGTCAATCAACAAGAAGAAGGATATAATCTCATTTTGACAATCGACAACCGCATCCAGCACATCGTTGAGTCAAATTTAACGGAAGCAATTACAGCTAAGGGCGCGAGAGGCGGTTTTATCGTTGTCATGAATCCCAAAACCGGTGAAATTCTTGCCCTGGCCGATCAACCGGGTTTCGATCCAAACAAATTTTCAAGCTACGATATCGGAAAGGGAAAAAATAAGGTTATTACTGACTGTTTTGATCCGGGCTCAACCTTTAAACCCTTTCTCGCGGCGGCAGCCCTTGAAGAAGGTATTGCCAAAGAAACCGACAGGTTTAATTGCGAGAATGGCATATACAAGGTAGCAGACAGGGTTATACACGAGGCGCAAAGAAAACAGTACGGCAGTCTTACTTTTCATGATATTCTGAAATATTCAAGCAATATTGGTTGCGTAAAAATTTCCGAAAAGCTTAAAAAGGAACGATTTTATCACTATATTACACAATTTGGATTTGGCTCAAAAACAGGAATCGATCTTCCCGGTGAGGCCAGCGGACTTCTACGAGCACCGCAAAACTGGACAAGGGTTGACACATCAACTATTGCCTTCGGCCAGGGCATCTCTGTTACAGCTATTCAGCTGATCTCCGCTCTTTCTGCCGTAGCAAACAATGGTCAGCTGATGAGGCCTTATATAGTAGGTGCAATAGTCGATAAGCAGGGGCAAATTATCAAAAAATTTTCACCAACCCCTGTGAGACAGGTAGTATCACCAAAAACGGCGAAAAGACTCACTGCAATCCTGAAAGATGTGGTCGGAGAGGATGATGGAACAGGCAATAAGGCGAAAATTGACAACGTTGCCGTAGCAGGTAAGACAGGCACTTCTCAAAAGCTCGATACATCAAGACGCACCTACTCTTCAGGAAAGGTCCGTACCTCCTTCATGGGATTTTTCCCTGCCGAAGACCCTCAGATTGCTATTCTGGTCACCCTTGATGAACCGCAGAGAGATAAATGGGGCGGAGTAGCAGCGGCACCTGTTTTCAAAAAAATCAGTGAAAAGATATTGACATGTTTCAAGACTGATATTAAGGAAGTCCCCTTCCCCGTTATGGAAGAAGAAAAAAAGGACGGCATTAAATTAAAACTCGTGTCGGTACCGCAAATAATAAGCCGTCACGCTGATATGGATAAAGACATGGATGAGCCGGGCATGCCGGATTTCAGAGGAATGACAATGAGAGATGCTTTGAAAAAAGCCAGGGAAAAGAATATCGAAATCAAAATAATAGGGAGCGGCTGGGCGGTGAGCCAGGAACCTAAACCCAGTGCGCCGCTGCGCAATCAGCGGTTCTGTGCCGTTTCTTTCAGCACAGGCAATTGAGGAACCAATGTGCAAATACAGGCTGTTATAAAGGATATAGAAGTCCTCCAGGTCTCGGGGAATCTGGAAGGAGAAGTCTCAGCCATTTGCTATGATTCAAGAAACTGTGAAAAAAATAGCCTTTTTGTGGCTGTCAGGGGTCTAAAGTCTGATGGTCATGATTATATTCCGGAAGCAGTGGCACGTGGCGCGCGATTTGTCGTTTACGAACATTACACCCCCTCTCCCGACGCAGTATCCATAAGGGTTCCTGATAGCCGCCGGATACTCGGTATCATCGGAAAAAATTTTTATAGTGATCCTTCCTCGCACCTTTGTCTTATAGGTGTTACGGGAACGAACGGAAAGACAACAGTAACCTACCTGCTTGAATCTATTCTCAAGGCAGCGGGATTCAACGTGGGAGTATTAGGGACGGTTAACTATCGATTCAAAAATAAGGTGCTGCCTGCTCCAAATACGACACCTGAATCATATGAACTGCAAAAGACGCTGAGAATAATGGCCGACGAAGGGGTAACACATGTAGTTATGGAAGTTTCTTCACATGCGATTGATCTGAGAAGGGTCGATGATTGTTCTTTCGACATGGGAATCTTCACAAACTTCTCACAGGATCATCTTGATTACCACAAGACACTGGAAAATTATTTTCAGGCGAAGAAACGCTTCTTTGATGAAATACTCCCTTCCTCTAAAAAGCCTGGCAAACGAACAATGATCATAAACTATGATGATCTCTGGGGGCAAAGGCTCCTGTGCGAAAATAAAACTAAACTTTCGTTGCGGACGTTCGGCATGGAAAACCCCTGCGATATTACCGCAGGTACGTACAAGTTATCAACAGAGGGTATACAAGCTGACATAAATATAGGAGACAGGCGCTTAAGCGTATCCTCCCCCCTCATCGGAAAATTTAACCTTTATAATATACTGGCTGCAGTTGCAGCATCTGTTTCATTAACTGTCCCTGACGACTTCATTCAGACAGGTATTCGGAACCTAAAGAATGTGCCGGGGCGTCTGGAAAAGGTTAGTGATGTTGGCGAGCCGGATGTTTTTGTCGATTACGCACATACCGAAGATGCCCTCCTACGCGTACTGCAAAATTTATCCGCATTCAAAACGAGAAAAATCATCACTGTTTTCGGATGCGGCGGCGACAGGGATCGCGGGAAAAGACCCCTGATGGGAATTGCGGCTACAACATGGAGCGACCTGACCATTCTGACTTCAGATAATCCCAGGACGGAAGAGCCGCTTTCCATAATTAGAGAAATAGAAAGTGGTATAGATAAAGATTCCGTTAAAAAGCTTCTTCCTGAAAAACTTGAAAACGATACAAACGGGAAAAGCTATTTTGTGATCCCCGAACGGGAAAAGGCCATAGAAAAGGCGGTTGCCCTTGCCGCTGTGGGGGACATTGTCCTGATTGCGGGAAAGGGCCATGAAAATTATCAGATTATCGGAGACAGAAAGATTGCCTTTGACGATAAATTGGTTGCGCGAAAATCCTTGGCTGCAAAACGGCACAGGAAAGAACCTTGAAGGAAGAACAAGCACATCCGGTCTTCCATGGCCCGGAAATTGTAAAGGCTACCGGCGGAACTGTGATCAGCGGCGAGATGGACAGGATATTTCACGGCGTATCCACGGATACACGGCAAATATACCGCGGCAACCTGTTTATTCCGCTAAGAGGGGAAAAATTTGACGGCCATGATTTTATTAACGATGCCGTAAAAGCCGGCGCCGCAGGTTTCCTGGTTCAGGAGGATTTGGAATATAAAATACCTCAGCATCTTGAAGATGCCGTTGTCATCAGTGTCGGAGATACCCTGAAGGCGCTTGGCGATATAGCCAATTTCTGGCGCAGGCACTGCAAGGCAACTATCATCGCCATAACGGGAAGTTCCGGAAAGACGACCACGAAAGAAATGATTGCGACCATCGCCGGACTGACAAAAAATGTGAGCAAGGCCAGCGGGAATTTTAATAATCTGATCGGTCTGCCTTTGTCCATCTTCCGGATAAATGAGGGACACGAAATCGCCATCCTGGAAATGGGGACGAACGCACCTGGAGAGATCGGCAGGCTGACACGCATCGCCGAGCCGGATATTGGCCTCGTAACCAATATAGGACCCGCTCATCTGGAAGGTTTGAAATCCCTCGATATGGTGCGTGAAGAAAAAGTGGATCTTTTTCGCAACATGGCAAAGAGCGGTATCGCTGTTATAAACCTTGACGATAGGAAACTGCTGATCTCAGATGCAGACTGGGTAGGAAAAAAGGTAACCTTCGGGCTGAGTAGAAATGCCGATGTCTCGGCAGAAAAAATTAAGGCAAGGGGAATCCGGGGGGTAAGCTTTACTATTAAGATAGGTGAGTTCAGACAGGAAATAAAAATGTCCACAGTGGGAAGTCATAATATTTATAACGCCCTTGCTGCCGCTGCATCTTCATGGGCGCTGGGTATTGAATACCGGACGATCTGTCAGGGTTTAACGGCATTTCAGCCCATCTCCGGACGAATGGAGATCCACCGGCTGAATAACGGAGCATCCGTTATTAATGATACATACAATGCCAACCCTGCGTCGTTTCGTGCCGCCCTTGAGACATTGAAAAATTTAAAAGGGGATCATGAAAGCACGGTAATAATGGGTGACATGCTGGAGCTTGGAGACCGTGCAGAAGAGTTGCATGAAGGCATCGGGAGTCTTATGGCAGACACTGAGGTGGGCACCATATTCCTCAGAGGAAGGCTCTCCCCGGCGACGGCAGCGGGGGCGTTAAAAAAACATATGCCGAAGGATCGAGTAATTTTTTTTGAGAAACCCGAGGAAATCTTATCCCGCTTATCCTCCTATGTAAAGGAGGGTGACTGGATTCTCGTCAAGGGGTCAAGACAGACAAAAATGGAAAACACCGTGAAGGCGATCATTGAACTATTCGGCACAGAAGAAGGCCAAAAAAGATAAAAAGGAATTATAAATGATATATCATCTCTTATATCCGCTCCATACTACATATTCCTATTTTAATGTATTCCGGTATATTACCTTCCGGACTATCTACGCAACTGTTACTGCACTGATAATCTGTTTTGTTATCGGCCCCTGGTTGATCAGGAAACTCCAATCGCTTCAAATCGGCCAGACCATCAGGGAAGACGGCCCCAACACCCACCTTGCGAAAAAGGGGACACCGACGATGGGGGGGATACTCATCATTTTTGCCGTCGTCACCTCCACCCTTCTCTGGGCCAATCTGACCATCGATTATGTCTGGCTTGTCATCATGGTGATCGTGGGATTCGGACTCATAGGATTTACGGACGACTATATGAAACTTACAAGCCAGAGCAGCCGGGGAATACCGGGAGAAGTAAGGCTGCTCGGAGAAATAGCCATAGCTTTGTTTGTCAGCACCATTCTCTATATCAAGCCGGGCTTCACTTCCAATATTACGATACCCTTTTTTAAAACAGCACTCCCCGATCTGGGATGGGGGTATATCATACTCTCGACGTTTATAATTGTCGGTGCTGCCAATGCCGTGAATCTCACAGATGGCCTGGACGGCCTCGCCATCGGCCCGGCCATAACATGTTTCATAACATACCTCTTCTTTGCATATTTTGCCGGTAATATAAGAATAGCCAGTTACTTGCAGATCCCATACGTCGCCGGTACGGGAGAACTTGCCATAATCTGCGGCGCTACTGCGGGGGCCGGCCTTGGTTTTCTCTGGTACAATGCCTATCCGGCCCAGGTATTTATGGGAGATGTAGGTTCTCTTTCCTTGGGCGGTGCCCTCGGCACTTTGGCAATTGCAACAAAGCAGGAAATCCTTCTTGCCATAGTGGGAGGCATATTTGTGCTGGAGACCTTTTCGGTAATTTTTCAGGTGGGCTGGTTCAAGATGTCGAACGGCAAGCGCATTTTCAGAATGGCACCGATCCACCATCACTTTGAGCTGAAGGGATGGGCTGAACCGAAAGTCATTGTCCGGTTCTGGATAATTTCCATTCTACTGGCCCTGCTGGCAATCAGTACCCTGAAACTGAGGTAGAATAACTTTTATGGATCTTTCAGGAAAAAGGATACTAGTTATCGGTTTAGGAAAGACGGGAATTGCTTCGGCCCGATTCTTGTCCGGGAAAGGTGCAAATGTCGCCGTCACCGATGAAAAGCCTTTGACAGAATTGAAAGACGCCGTCCGTGAGCTCAGCAGTGCGTCTGCGAATTTGGAATTCCGCAAGTATAAAGCTGACAGCCTGTCGCAAGTAGATTTGATTATTCCCTCCCCTGGTGTACCGCCGTCCAATATTTTACTTACCGAAGCCGTTAATAAGAAAATACCTATCCTGAGTGAGATTGAGATTGCCTATAGATTTTTAAAGCCGCCTGTGATTGCCATTACCGGCACGAACGGGAAGACAACTACAACCACCTTGATAGGAAATATTTTGGAGAAAGCAGGGAAAAGAGTCTTCGTCGGGGGCAATATTGGAAATCCTCTTATCGGCTACGTCGAAGGGAAACAGGATGATGATTATGCGGTGGTTGAAGTGAGCAGCTTCCAGCTGCAGTGGATTCAATATTTCCGTCCTTATGTCGCTATTCTCCTTAATACTACCTGCGACCATGTCGATTATCACGGGTCCTTTGAGGCATATAGGATGGCCAAAGAAAGGATATTTGAGAATCAGGGAGAACCTGATCTTGCCATCCTCAATGCGGATGAACCAAGATCGTTCACCCTAGCAAAAGATATGGTCTCCCAAATCCAGTTTTTCAGTTCTACGACTAACGTAAGCAGAGGCATGTTCCTTCAAGGCAACACACTAGTTCATAATACCTCCCA
This sequence comes from Syntrophales bacterium, assembly GCA_035542475.1. Taxonomy (GTDB): domain Bacteria; phylum Desulfobacterota; class Syntrophia; order Syntrophales; family UBA2185; genus DATKLL01. The sequence continues at coordinate 1,882 of DATKLL010000125.1, read as the reverse complement.
AGATAAGCAAGAAGAGTATCCGCTCGATATGATCAAGATACCGGGTTTGCACAATATTGAAAATGTCATGGCCTCAATAATGGCCGCAAGATATTGCGGATGTGCTCCTGCGAACATTATTAATGCCGTAACGAATTTCAAAGGAATACCTCACAGGATAGAATTCACGAATGAAAAAAATGGTGTGGCATTCTACGATGATTCCAAAGGAACCAATGTAGGCGCAGTGGTACGCGCCCTGGAAACATTTACCAGACCGATCATTTTGCTTATGGGAGGCAGGGATAAGGAGGGAGATTTTGAAACCCTGAAGCCCCTTGTCAGGGCAAAGGTCAAAGAACTGGTTCTATTTGGTGAAGCGAGGAACAGAATAAATGACTTAATTGGCGGCGTTGTCAAGACTTCAAGGGCAACTACACTCAAAGAGGCGATAGAGATTGCTTATAAGCATTCGTCGCCGGGAGATGTCGTCCTGCTTTCTCCCGGATGCGCAAGCTTTGATGAGTTTTCAGACTATAAAGAACGGGGAAGGTTCTTTAAAGATGCGGTCAAAAATCTCTAATTTTTTCAAACAGCCTCCGGCAGAAAAAAGGTTGGATATTATCATCCTCCTCGTGACATTGATCCTCGTCACCATAGGCACCGTAATGATCTACAGCTCAAGCTCCATCATTGCCATGAAGCGGTTTAACGACGGTCAGTACTTTCTTAAAAAACAGATATTCTTCGTGCTTTTCGGACTGGGTATTATGGTTCTGATGACGAAGATTCCCTACGATCTGCTGAAAAAGTTCGCATATCCCGGCATTCTTTTATCAGCGGTTCTTCTTGCCCTTCTCCTGATACCACACGTCGGAATCCGGGCCGGAGGCGCCACCAGGTGGCTTAGACTTGGTTTTTTTTCATTCCAGGTCACCGAAGTGGTCAAGGTCTCAGTCATACTTTTTCTCGCGTATTTCTTAACCAAAAAAAATAGCCACATAACAGAATTTAAACACGCGGTGCTGGTTCCCTTGACAGTCACACTCTTTATTGTTGGCCTGATTATTCTGGAGCCGGACTTCGGGACAGCCGCCATCATAACCGTCATCATGATGCTGATGTTCTATCTGTCCGGGTGCAGAATACTCCACCTTGCGGGCATCATGGCTCTCTTTGTCCCTGCCGGTATCTGGCTTCTCGTGCACAAGAGCTATCGTTGGGCAAGGTTGATGAGTTTTCTTGATCCCTGGAAGGACCCCCAGCATTCGGGATTTCAGATCATTCAGTCCCTTCTTTCCTTCGGTTCAGGCGGTACATTTGGTGTGGGAATAGGAGACGGCATGCAAAAACTTTTTTATCTGCCCGAACCGCATACAGACTTTATACTGTCGATCATTGCCGAAGAGAGTGGTTTCATCGGTGTGCTCATCGTTATTTTCCTTTTTGCCATCCTGATAGTAAGAGGGTTTATGGTTTCTTTCAGGGCCCCTGATCTTTTCAGCACGCTCCTGGCCTCGGGATTGACGATGCTGATAGCCCTCGAAGCATTCATCAATATTGCCGGTGTTATGGGATTGATACCACTCAAAGGTCTGGCGCTCCCGCTTGTCAGCTACGGCGGTACATCGTTGATCATGTCCCTTACGGCAGTGGGCATACTCCTGAATATATCCTCCTATGAAAAATAGGTGGAAATAGGGACGGGATATGAAAGTTATAATAGCTGGTGGAGGAACGGGAGGGCACCTTTTTCCTGGAATTGCCATCGCGGAGGAGTTCTTAAAAAGGGATCAAAACAACAACATCCTTTTCATAGGCACAGAGAGGGGGCTGGAAAAAAGGATCCTCGGGGATTTGGGTTTTAAGCTAGCCACACTTGATGTGGAAGGAATTAAGGGAA
>DATKLL010000124.1:0-8376 GCA_035542475.1 Syntrophales bacterium | reverse complement strand
GAAAACAGCATCGCAAGGTTCGGGTCATGCAGCGTCATCAAAACCGTCAATCCCTTCTGCCTGACTATTTCCCTGACTTTATTCAAAACAATGATCTGATTTCTGAAATCGAGATGCAATGTCGGTTCGTCAAGGAGTAATAACGGCGCTTCCTGCGCCAACGCACGGGCGATGAGAACCAACTGCCTCTCTCCACCGCTTATTTTTGTGTAGGGTCTTTCACTCAAATGGCTGATACCGACCGTTTCTATGGCCTCTTCCGTCTGCAGGTAATCCTCGTGTGACGGCGAGGAAAAGAGCGACACATGTGAAACCCTTCCCATGAGGACCGCGTCAAACACCGAATAAGGAAAAGGAGGCTCGTGCTCCTGCGGCACAAACGCAAGCAGCCGCGCCCGTTTCTCCGGAGATAGCGGTCTGATATCGCTGCCATTGCAAGCGATCATACCTTCCTGCTGCTGCCACAGGCCCACAATACACCTGAACAGGGTAGTTTTGCCGGAACCGTTGGGACCAAGAAGCGTCGCCATGTGGCCTGTCTCTACCCTAAACGAGATGCCGCGCAGCACTTCGGCTTCAGGGCTGCGATGTTTGAAATATATGTTGTTGACCTCTAGCATTCCTTATTCCTTCATGAACCATACATTTTAGGTTTTGCTTTTTACATTTTGCGTTTTTTTTATCTTCCCCAGCTTTCCTTGCCGCCTTTCTTCATGAGGTAGATGAAGAATGGTGCGCCTGTTATCGCTGTGATGATGCCGACCGGCAGGTCGAAGCTTGTCAGATTGCGCGCTATCGTATCCGCACAGATCATGAAGGCGGCGCCGCCTGCCATGCTGAGAGGGACAAGGCTCTTATGGTCAGGTCCCGCTATCATTCGGATCAGATGAGGGACCATCAGCCCCACCCAGCCGATGATGCCGCTTACCGATACGGCGACGCTCACCGCCAGGGTTGACGCGGAGATGAAGATGATCCGGTCTCTCTTTACATGCACCCCCATCGCTTTCGCTTCATCCTCCCCCATGCTGATTACATTGAGGCGCCAACGCATAAGAAAAATAGGAACAAGACTTACTGCCAGGCCGATGCCGACGATGCGGACAAACCTCCAATCCGCAAGAGAAAAGCTTCCCATCAACCAGAAGACAATATTCTGGAGCTTCATCGGATCGACCATGAATTTCACGATCGAGACCATGGCCGTGAAAAAGGCTGAGATAATCACCCCCGAAAGGATGAGGGGAAGCCGTGAAATTTCCCCCTGTGTCCTTGCGATAGAGTATGCAAGGAAGACTGCTGTGATGCCGAATAAGAATGCCATTATCTGGATGGGCAACTGGGGCAGGAAACCCACAGAAAGGGCACATCCAAACGCAGCGCCGGCGGAAATACCCAGTATAAAAGGATCGACGAGAGGGTTGCGAAAGATCCCTTGAAAGGTCACTCCCGTTACCGAAAGCGCTATGCCGACAAGTCCTGCTAGCAGTACTCGCGGCAGTCGGATATCGATAATAATAGCCTGTTCGGTACTATCAGGATTCTGAAGAAACGGCGCAACCTCGCGCATAATGAGCGACAGAATCCGCATTGGCGAAATGTCATATGCACCGATGAAAAGTGAAAACCAACCGGCAATCAGAGGCGAAAGCAGAATGGCAATGTATATCGACGGCTTAGTTTTCAATCGTAGCAACCGTCCTGTAAGGTATTCCGTATACCTTTTTGTAAAAGGCATCGGCAATGACATTGAAATTAACATCACGAAAACGCTCCGGGTAGGTCTTCATCGCCATCCATAAAGCGATAGGGGCGAGACGGGGGGACCATGTGGACCATTCCGGCGCCTTGTAGACCCTGCCGCTCCGCACGGCATTGATTGACCTCCACTGTGGATTTTTCAGAATGTCCTGCGCATTATATTTCGCATTTCCCCAGATAAAGATCACATCAGGATTCCATTCTATGATCCTTTCTATGGAAACGTCGGCAGTCCTCTGCTCGATGGATGACGCGGGGTTTATGCCTCCGATCATCTTGAGAATGTCATTCGTCACGCCGATGCGGCCGGCAACGGCGTTTGGGCGTGAACTAAGCCAGAGGACTTTCTGTTTCTTGTCAGCCGGTATTCGTGCCACCTTTTTCTTTATGCTGCCGAAAATATCTTCCATGTGTGCGACGGTGCGCTTTATCTCTTTTTCTTTCTCAAATACCTTTCCGTGAAATTCCATCACCCCATACAATTCGGCGAGGCTGTCCGGATATACGGCTATCACCGAGAGACCTCTATCCTCCATAAACCGCACCTGCTCAGGCCTGGACGTCCATGTAATGACAAGATCGGGCTTCAATTTAAGAAGCGCTTCCATGTTCACGTCGATCCCGCTGCCTGCGGAGGGAATCGTTCTTTCGATGTCGGGCTTCACCGCCTTCATGAGGTCGTTCGTATATGCATATCTTCCGATGCCGACGACCTTATCCCATATGCCAAGGACAGGTATTAATTCATATGTCTGAAAAAAGACTGCCCGTCTTACCGGCACGGGGATGCTTACGATCCTTCCGATCTTATCCTTGTAAGTTAAGCTTTCAGCACACACTTCTGGAGCTAAAAAGGCAAAGAAGAGCAAGATAACAGCAAGACTTAGATTTATTGAATGTCCTAGATTTGTATTCATCAAAATCTCAGTTCCATTTCACCGAACCATAATCTGCCCGGCGCCCGATAATAGTTGAAGTAAGAGTTGTCAAATACATTATCAATGGAAACTGACAGCGTGGCAAACTTCGTAACCTTGTATGAGACCTTCGCATCCGCTGTAAAAGCAGGATCGTACGACGTGTAAACACTGCTGACCGTATCCCTGTTCTGATCATCGCTGTAACGCTTGCCGACATATCTGCCTGTGACTGATGCCAGGACCGGTCCTATTTCGCACTCCGCTCCCGCATTAACCATCGTATCCGGCAGATTGATCAATCTTTTATCTACTGATAGCGGCGATGCACTGTTTTCCTTTACCCTGGCGTCCGTATAGGTGTAGTTCGCAAACAGCCTCAACAATTTGTCAAACCGTTGCTCAAACTCCAGTGTAACACCTTTGCTCTCGGCCTTTCCGGCATTTATATAGTTCTGCTGTGTTGGCGAAACCGACATTCTGTAGATGAGGTCTTTCATATAATTGTCAAAATACGTAACGCTGACCTTCGCGCCCTTCCAGAGCCCTTGGACGATACCAACATCCCATGAGGTAGTTGTCTCCGGTTGCAGGTCAGGATTGCCGTTATAGGTGACACCAGTCGACGAGACCCATGTCCTATAGAGCTCATAAACCGTCGGCCCCCTGAATGCCTGCCCAGCAGATGTCCTTAATGTAGTCATTTCAAAAGGCTTATATACAATAGATGCCTTGGGACTAAAGGAAGAGGCATTTCTGGAGTCGTATGTTTTGGCAAAAGCTCCCGCGCCAAACTGATTCGCATAGCCGTCGTACGTTTCCCACCAGTCCTCTCTGAACCCGATGTAAGCCGTGAGATTGGAGAGGATCAATATCTCATCCTGGATAAAGGCGGCATATGTCCTGTCTTTTCCTCCCGAATTATATGTGAGAATGGTCTTAGAACTTTCATCCGTATAGCTGGTCAGGTTATATTGCTCGGTGTTAGCGGAATCGGTCTTGAATGACCCACCAAAAGTTAGGACATGTCTGGTGAAAAGAGGTATTGTAAACTGAAGGTCGCCATTATAATTTTGGGAAGGGCTGGATGAAACATAGCCGGGACCCCCGTGCAAATTTGCAAACGGCGCGGTAGAGTTAGGTGTAGTGTACCAGCTCTTTACTTCATCATTGAGTCCGAGGGTAAGCTTTGTTTTTACAATTCCGATCTCGGTTTCATAATTTGCATTGTATATATTGACTTCTTTGTAGCCGGAACCGCTGTCAAAGGTATTTTCTCTTACTGTTCCATATGAATAAACGGGGTTGCTCGAAGCATTCGTTAAATATGTATGGGGGTCATCATAATTATACTTATAGCGGGTTCTTATGAAAGATAAGCCCAATTTTGAGTCTGGTGTGAAATCGAAGCGTGTCTTGACGCTCAGGCTGTCGTCCCACCAGGTGTTGTCTCCTTTATCACCGATCAGGTAACGGGTATTGTCCTGGTTATCGCTGGTATAAGACCACCCGGTTATTCCTGCTGTGGGTTTACTCGATTGCACATTCAGATCTTTCGGATAGCCGTTTGTCGACTTGTACCCGTAGCTCAGAAGCAGGCGCAATTTATCTGTCAACTTGTCACCATAAGATAGATAATACTTCTGGAAGTCATCCAAACTTTCTCCCCTGTGCCAGCTTGAGCCGTAACCGCTAATTACGGTGAATTCTCTCTTTTCCGGCATCTTTGTGATGATATTCACGACGCCACCCATGGCGTAGCCGCCGTAAAGACTGGAAAAGGGACCCTGAACGACCTCTACTCTTTCTACATTTTCTGTCGGCAATGCCGTAAAGCTGACACTACCGTCATAGGCATTATTCAGCGGTATCCCGTCCATGAGTATCAGGGTTCTCTTCTGTTCAGGAATCCCGTTAAGTGTAACAGCAGACAAGGTATCCATGAGCGACTGCCGCCTGTTATACACTCCCGGCAGTGTATTCAAAGCGCTATCCACCGTCGTTATATTCCTTGTTTCCATTTCCTTTTTCGTGACAACCTTTACGCTTCCCGGTGCCGTTTCTACCGCTTTTTCTGTTCTTGTCGCGGTAACCACAATGTCCTCAAATTTCGTTACATCTTTTTCTTTTTTTTCAGTTTCGATCACATTTTTTTCTTCAGCAAAAGTGTTTGATGAAAATAAAATCAATAAGAGTACAAGCAAAAATCTTTTCAACATTCATTTACCTCCCGTTGCTTTACTTTCCACCCCCTTTCTGATATAAAAAAAATAGAAGGGTGATGTTCTTTGAGTGTTATCCTTCCGAGGTGGGGAGTCCTTGCCAAAGATAACTCCCTGCCTCCCTATTATTTTAAATCACCCCCTTTTCTCGGTTTGTATTGCAACTTTTTTGAACCCTTGTCTGTTCACAAGATCAAGGACATCCACAAAAATCTGTAGTGTAATGTCTCTATCTGCCCGTACAATAAGGGGGGTATTCTTATCAATATCCCTTATCTTCATACCTAATCCTTCCAGATCAACCTTCATGGAGTTAAAATAGATAGCACCACCTTGATCTATGGCTATTATTTGCTTCTCCAGCATTTCCGCCTTTACTTCCGATGCCTTCGGCAGAGATACCGATATCATTCCCGAGGCAATAAACGTTGATGTCGTAAGTACGATGGTCAAGAGTACAAGCATGACGTCAACCAGGGGAATTACGTTGATATAATCAAATTCCTTTTCTTCCATTCGCTATCTCCCACCGCATCATGATAACTTTGACTTTCCTTAACAATACGTTGTAAAAAACCACTGATGGTATTGCTACGATGAGGCCAACGGCCGTTGCTTTCAACGCGAGGGCGAGACCGATCATTATCTTCCCCGTATCAATGAAACCCTCCCTGCCCATAGTGTAAAAAGTGAGCATAATTCCCAGTACCGTGCCCAGCAACCCGATATAGGGGGCGTTGCTTCCAATGGTAGCTATGATGTGGAGTTTCTTTGTCAGTTCAAGCTCAAGCTCCTTTCTGTCACTGAACTGCTCTGCGTTAATTTTTCTGAATGTAAGATGCCTTTCAACAGCGATGGCAACTGCAACGATACTCATAAATATGAGGAGCCCTATGACTCCATAATCAATTATTAAACCAAGATATTCCATATGTGATCAACCTCAAACAATTCTCATCTCAGATTGAAACGAACAGAGAGGATTGCCTTTGATACAATTTTTTCTCCATTCCTCAGAGCGGGGGAAAAGGTGGATTTCTTTATTGCTTCAATGGCAGCCTGTGTGAATCCGAATCCCGCTGGTTCTATAATTTCGATATGCTGTAAGGACCCGTCCTTATCGATCTGGAGTTTAAGGACGACTCTTCCTTCTTTTCCAAATCTTCTTGCCAGCAGCGGATATACGGGCAGCTCCTGATGGATGAATGTTGGTGCATCTGTATCTCCGAATCTTGCTTCTACAATTCTCCGACTTCCAACGCTTGCCAAATTTGTTATCTCCGTTTTTAAATCGCTCTGATTTTTATTCTTACTATCATCCTTTATCTCCACGCTTTCGCCTGCTGCTATTACCGGCTTTTCTTTTACTACGGCCTCATCTTGAAGAGGCTGCGTTTCCGTTACTGTCGGTCTGCTGATATTTTGTATCTTTTTTACTGGTGGCTTTACTACTGCTTTCGTTTCCTTCTTGATACCCGAAGGAGATGACTCCTGCTGCGCAAAACTTATACAGATAGTTTTCATATAGGGGATTGCATTTGCAACCGGTATTGACATCAATAAAACCAGGAGACCGGCATGAATTGCCAAAGAGGTAACTACCCCTAATTGCTGTTCTTTCATACTGTTACATCCCGCCTTTAATAACTTGTAACACTTTCACCGGTGATCGTGTTATGATTTTTATATTCGTGCTACTTAATAAGAAAAAAATAATACCGTTTCTCTTATTTGATTTTACCGGTACCTGATAAGCTTAATGAGCCGTGCTTGACACCCCTAAGCGCCTTAATGTTGTCGGCCAGTCTGCTGATATCACCGGACATTCCTTTTACTGCTACAATCTCAAGACAGTTATGATGATCCAGATGGATATGCTGTGATGATTGAATAGTTTCCTGATGGTCATGCTGAAGATCAATAATTTTATTCAAAAGATCCCTCTGATGGTGGTCATAGATGAAAGTGATCGCACCGGCAACTTCTCGGTCTTCTTCTAAATCTCTTTTCAATAATTCCTGGCGGATTAGATCGCGTATGGCTTCCGACCGGTTGGTGTATTTTCGTCTCCTGATCAGGTCGTCGAAATTATCCAGTAAGCCTTTTTCCAATGAAACACCGAATCTAATTATATCAGACACGCCATCACCATGTGTTATTAATATTATTTTCGTAACACATTTATGTGTGCCTGTCAAGTGAAAATCCATGTGATCATTAGATGATAATTCAAATGATTCCGCCTTTGCGCCCTCACTTTTCTTTCTTGCTGTGTGAGTGGTCATGTACTTCCGTTTCATGGCCGGGATGGTCATGTTCATGGGGCCCGTGTTCGCCCTTGTGCTCATGGTCATGCACATGAGAGTCCGTCTTGTGTTTATGCTCATGCAAGTGTTCGTGGAGATGCTCATGGCCATGTTTGTGCTTATGCTCGTGGCTGTGTTTTTTATCACCATGGGCATGCTCATGCTCGTGCTCATGAGTATGAGGGTGTCCATGCAAATGCTTGTGCTCATGCTTTCCTTTCATAAAACCTCCGTATACATGTTTAAAAAATTGAATGTATGAAACTGTTTAAACTGTTTTTTAACTTACTTTTATATTGTAAAAGAAATTCTTTGGGTTTCAAAGAGTAAATTGTTCATTGAAATAACTTTTCTTATTTAGGATGATGTTTTAACGATTTCTAATTGAAATCTTGTATGTTGACCGAAGTCGATATTTTGCTTAGTATAAATAATTATGCTCGATTTCATGAAGTGAAGAGGCGGGCTATATTCTTTTGCACGTTGCACCTACCTTATCTACACATAATGACAGACACATGACCTGATGAATACCAGTATTCAACAGACTGGCACGGAGCCCCTATAGCTTTCTATTTTGACGAAACTGGAAACAATATATCTAGCGACCGATCAGGGTGCAGGGCGGCAAGGAAATCTGCGCATGGCAAACACAATACATCTTCCTTGATCAGACGATCCGTTCCCCGGTAAAGAAGGAGGAGTTTGCTTTCAGCAAATTCTTCTTTGAACGACCGGAGCCCACGCAAGTCGGCAGGACGGATATTTTGAGTATTCTTAACTTCCATCGCCCAAATGCCATCTTTTCCATATACAACGAAATCAACCTCTACGCCCGATCTTGTTCGCCAGAAGAAAAACTCTCTCTTAACATTCGAGTATGCTATCCAGGCTTTGAGATGTTGTGCAACCAGCCCTTCCAGTGCCTGGCCTTCCATCTCCTCGGGGCGATCGAGAGGTCCTCGAGGCCTCAAAGAACGAAAGACGCCTGCATCAAATAGGAAGAATTTCGGGTGCAGAGCCAGCTTCCGTTTTGCTCTCTTTGTGAACACAGGAAGCCGCCAGCCAAGGAGAATATCGTCCAAGATCTCCACGTAACCCTCGACGACCTTCCGTTCCACAGCGCACTCTCGCGCCACATTGCTGATGTTGAGGATTGATGCATGGGAA